>CAYQDU010000001.1:0-83829 GCA_964416275.1 uncultured Anaerolinea sp.
CTTTCGCACGCAGTGCGGCAGAACCCCCCGCACAATTGGTGGGGCGCGGGTGGGTAGCGCCCCACCCAACCGTGGTGGAGTCGACTGGCGAGCTTTGCTCGCCTGGAAAGAGGGGTAATCGTGGATTTTGTCGCACATTGTGCGACAAAATCCAATGAACATCTCTTTTTCGGGCGCTCGAAGAGCGCCATAGGCTGCTCTACGATTAAGTGGGGTAGCGCCTGCGGGTGGCGCAGCCACCCGCAACCCTCAAAAATAGAAATGGGAGCGGATTGACGATGAAAAGAACTTATCTGATGGTTGTTGTGGCCCTGCTGGCGGCGGGCCTGCTGGGAGGGTGCAGCCGCGCTGCCCAGAGCGCCACGCCTGCCAACGCCGGGCAGCTTTCGGCGGTGATGCAGTTAGCCATCGGCACGCTCAAGCTGGAAGGCACCGACCAGGCCGTGGACGCGGCCCAGGCCGCCAGGCTGCTGCCGCTGTGGAAAGCCGCCCGCAGCCTGGGCAAGAGCGACACCACCGCGGCGGCCGAATCGAATGGCCTGGTAAAGCAGATCCAGCAGACGATGACCAGCGAGCAGATGCAGGCCATCCAGGCGATGGCCTTGAGCCGGGAGAGCCTGCCCTCGGTGGCCCAAGAACTGGGCATCGAGATCGGCCCGGCCGGAATGGCCGGCAGCCCGCCGGCCATTCCGGCCGCCTCCGGTTCGAGCGGCGCGGGCGGGGGAATGCCCGGCGGCGGCATGCCGCCCGAAATGGGCGGTATGCCGGGCGGCCCGCCCGGAAGCTCGTCTTCCAGCGGCTCGACCTCGCAGACGGCGAAGAGCAGCGCCGGGGGATCGTTTTTAGGGGTGAATTCTACCCTGTTGAATGCGGTCATCGACCTGTTAGAGACCAGGGCGCAGTAAGCTGCGTTTCTGTAAAGGGCGTGGGCTGCCTCCAGGCGCGCTGGCAGGGCAGCCCACGCCAGCGACCTTTACTGGAGTGTGGAGTAGCTCCCCACCTAACCGTGGTGGAGATGACTGGCGAGCGAAGCTTGCCAGGAAAGATGATTAATCGTGGATCTTGTCGTACTTTGTGCGACAAGATCCACGTAACATCTCTTTTTGAAGGCGCTTGAAGAGCGCCATCCCTGTTCCACGGTTTAACGGGGTAGCGCCGAGTGTGGTATAACTGATTAATATTGGAAAATTCAACATGAACAAAAAACTTGCCTTGCTCCTGTGTTTGCTGGCCCTGGGTTTAATGGGGGCCAAGACCGCCCATCTGATGCACCTTACGGTGGTCAATAAATCCGGTATGAAGATCGAAGTCAGCATGACTGGCAAAGTGGAAGATGTGTTCTACTACCTGCGCCTCGAAAAGGGAACGCGCCAGGAACCCTGGATCAAAACGTACATGATCGTGCCGGACAATTACTCATCCTCGATCTATTACATGGAATATTGGGACCCGGTGTATGGCCGCCAGTGCGCCTCGAAGGGTCAGACCCTGGATGTTACCCGCAATGTGACGATTATTGTTTTGCCCTGCAAAGTGACGCCGCCCAACGGCGGAGAACCGCCGGGCCTGATCAAGTATGGCGGGCGCAACATCAAGCGCGGGCGCTAACGTACGTCTTTCACCCCGTTGCCTTCTAGCCTGTTCCGTCATACAATATAGGTACAACCCCGCGGGCAGGGATGCGCTGCCCTTGCATGAACACCCATACTTACGGAGGCAAATAAAATGACGGAACGGAAGAAACCGAACATCCCGTACCTGTTTAAGAAGGTTCAGGATGGAGTCCCGATCACCTGGCTGACTTGCTACGATTATCCGACCGCCTATTTACAAGACCAGGCCGGGATGGATATGATCCTGGTGGGCGACAGCCTGGGCATGACCATGCTGGGTTATGAAAGCACCCTGCCGGTTACGATGGACGACATGATCCGCCACTCGCAGGCCGTGCGGCGCGGGGCGCCCAATGTATTTGTGGTGGGCGATATGCCCTACATGAGCTATCAGCCCAGCGTTGAGACCGCCATCCGCAACGCCGGGCGGTTTATGGCCGAAGCCGGCTGCGACGCCATCAAACTGGAAGGCGGGGCCGAGATGGCCGACCGCATTGAAGGCATCGTCAAGGCCGGCATCCCGGCCATCGGCCACCTGGGGCTGACCCCGCAATCGGTCTCGGCCCTGGGCGGCTACAAGGTGCAGGGCAAGGGCGCGGCCCAGGCCAAGAAGATCATCGACAACGCCAAGGCTCTCGAAAACGCCGGGGCGTTCATGATCCTGCTCGAAATGGTGCCAGACCGGGTATGCGAGCTGATTACCAAGCGGGCCGAGAACTGCATTATCATGAGCCTGGGGTCTGGCCCGCATGCTCACGGACAGCTTTTGATTTACCACGATATGTTTGGTCTGTACCCGAGGTTCAGACCGCGAATGGCCAAAGTCTTTGGCAACGCCGGCGAGGTGATCCTCAACGGCCTGACGCAATATGTCCATGAAGTCTGCGATAAGACCTTCCCAGCCGAGGAAAACTGGTTTGGGATGAAGGATGATGAATACGCAGAACTGCTGGACCTGCTCGGATAAGTTCTCTCACATCGGGCGACCTTCTGTATCAGAAGGTCGCCCGATGCGGCTTATTGACCCAATACCTAAGGAGAAACCTGAATGAACGAACAGCTTCGCCAGTTGCTTAAGATCCCCTACGACCGGGTGGACGACCTGAATGCTATCCTGCTGAACCCCGATATGGGAGTGGTCAATAACGTGCTGGAAGTAGTCGAGAAATATGGCACGCCCGAAGAGATCAACCGCAAGGCGCGCCAGGCTGCTCAACTGTCCAACTTGCTCCAGAAGGTGGAGCAGACCCGCCCGGAGTTCCTCAAGGATTTGAAGTGGCTGGAAGAGCAGCGCGACCGGGGCGCTTTCATCTCGGTGGCTGATTATCGCCGCCAGGTGTTGGGCGATAAGGCCGCCGGGATGCGCTTTGCCGACGATTTTGCCGTCACGCTGGAGATCAGCGCGGCGCAGTATTTCCCCTGGGTGATCGCGGCGGCCGAGAAGGCGATTGCCGAGCGCAGCCTGATGCCGGGGCGTTTCATCAAGGTGCGCAAAATGAAAGAGCAGGAAGCCGATGGCGACCTGCCTGCCATCGCCGCGGCCATGCAGATCGTGGGCGCCAGCTATGTCGAGACCCTGGACACCAAAGGCACCGATGGCTCGAATGTCCACCTGAACGGCCCGGCCACCATCACCGGCTATTTTGGCGGGGTAGGCCAGCCCAATCACTACCCGCTCAAATGGCTGGACGAGTATCTGTACTACTACACCACCTATGGCGTGCGCCAGGTGCTGAACGTTAACCCCGGCACGATCCTGGTAGGCTATCTGCTCTACCGGTTGGGGGTTGATATCGAGTTCAAGATTTCGGTCTTCGTGGGCAACGATAACCCCTACGCCGGGCTGTGGACGTTGATCGGGGCCAAGCTGTTCTCGCGCGACGACGGCACTTCGCCGTTGATCGGCTTCAACTGGAGCAACTCGGTCAACAACGAAACCATCGAACTGACTGCCCAGTTCCGCAAGCAGTTGGGCTTCGAGGACGTAGTGCGCTTCGAGCATCACATCACCGAGACCTGGAAGAGCATTGTGCGCCAGCCTTATGACCGCACCGAAGAATTGATGCAGTTGGCCGACCATGTGCCGAACATCTCGGCCAAGCACGAAGGCGGCCGGCCCCAGGTGGAGCAGACCCGCGCCCACGCCTCCGACATCCTGGATTACTTCCGCGATAAGAGCGAGGTGATCGCTTCTGGCGATTGGGATGCCATGCAGCAGAACTTCCTGGATAAGTATGACGCGGTCAACTACACGGCTCGCCGCCTGACCGAGTGCGGCCTGTCGTTTGTCGCCGCCCAGAATTTGCACAAGTGAGTATAGTTTGATGAGTCTGCGGGCGGAGCGCCGCCCGCAGACTCATCGGACATTGAAGTTTCCCAGCGCAACCGAAAGACCTGTGATTTTTAGGAGATGCCATGATCCCGAAAAAGATGGAAGCCTTTCTGCGCGAGCGTTTGCCGGAGCAGACCTGGACCAACCGGCTGCGCCGCCTGGACGGGCGCTGCTATATGGAGTTCAGCGCGGTGGACGTAGACCGGCTGCGCCGCCTGGGTGTGGAAGCCGATTCGCTGGGGCCGTATCTGCTGGTGTGCATGTGGGATGAAGAATCGCCTCTGGAAGTGGGCGGCTATCTGGTGGTGGATAACCTGGCGATGGGCGGGCGCGGGGTTGGCCCAGCCATGGGCGGCATCCGCATGCTGCCCGACATCACCCCGGCCGAAGTCTTCAGCCGGGCGCGCGGCATGACCCTCAAGAACGCGGCCGCCAACCTGCCCTTCGGCGGCGGTAAGGCCGGCATCGTGGCCGAGCGCAGCCTGACCCGCCACGAGCATACCGAGGTGGTGCGCCGCTTTGCCCGCCTGCTGGCCGAGTATAAGACCCTGTTCCTGCCCGGCCCCGACGTTGGCACCAACGACGCCGATATGAAGACCATCGCCATCGAAAATGGGCTGGACACGGTCATCTCGAAGCCGGCCGAAATGGGTGGCAGCCCGGCCGATGAGCTGGGCGCGGCCGCCGGGGGGATGGTCATTGCCTTGCAGGCGCTGATCCAGGAACTGCCCCGCCTGAAGACCCTGCCGCAGTTTGCCGCTCTGGAAGCTCCTGCGCCCGACCAGATCACGGTCATGATCCAGGGCTTTGGGGCGGTGGGGGCGCATACCGCCCGCCTGGTGCGCGAGCGCATCCCTGGGGCGCGGGTTGTGGGCATCAGCGACGCCCAGGGCTTTCTGTACGACCCGACCGGGCTGCCCGTAGAGCAACTGTTCGCCCTGTGGGAAGAGCGCGGCACGGTGACGCGTCATTACTTCAACGATGTGCTGCTTTCAGACCGTTGGGGCGTGTCCAAGACCAAATATTCCAGCGCGCCCAACGACCTGCTGCGTGAAGACGCTTTTTGCCTGATCCCGGCCTCGCCGGTGGCGAATTATCTTGATTTGGACGAGAGCAGCAGCCCCTCGATGACCGTAGACCGGATGGGGCGCTGGCAGGTGGTGATCGAAGGAGCCAATACCTATTCACCCGAAAAGGGCCGCAAGGTCGCCCGCAGCCGCATGGAGCGGGATGTATATCAGAAGCGGGGCGTATTGGTCGCCACCGATTTTCTGGTCAATTCGGGCGGGGTGATCTTTGCGGCCCAGGAACAGCTCATCAAGACCCCCACCCATCTGCGCATTCCCGATGAAATGCTGGGCGACCGGCCGGCGGTGGAGCGCTGGCTGCAAGAACACGCCGCCGACCTGACCGCCCTGGCAGAGAAGCGCCGCCAGGCGGCCGAAGCCTACCGCGAAGAAGTCATCTGCCGCAATATGCACGAGCTGGTCGACCTGCTGGCCGGCGATGAAGACCTGCTGCCGGCCTCCGCCGCCGAACAGATCAGCGTGCGCCGGGTGGCCCGCCGCGAAGGCCACCGCACCGCGGCCGAGATCATGATCCCCCTGCCCACCATCCTGGTGACGGCCACTGTGCGCCAGGCCGCCGCCCGGCTGGTCGAAAGCGGCTGCCCGATCCTGGGGGTCGTCTCGCCCGATGGAGCGCTGGAAGGGGTGGTGACCGACTGGGACATCACCAAAGCCATGGCCCAGGATCAGAGCCAGGCGCTTACGCTCGATCCGGTGATGAGCCGTCCGGCTATCACAGTTAGCCCGCAAGATACCCTGTTCGAGATCATCGCCCGGCTGGAACAGCACGAAATCTCGGCCCTGCCGGTGGTAGAGGTTGGGACGGCGCTGGGCATGGTGAACACCGACCTGCTGGCCCGGCGCTCGCTGCTCAAGCTTTTGCAGGCCGCCGAATAATTCTCCTGATTACTCGTGGATTTTGTCGCACAAAGTGCGACAAAATCCACGCCATATCTTTGCCGGGGGCAGATCTTCATGGGGAGTTTGCAGATGACGTCGCCATCTGCAAACTCCCCAATTTTGTTATCTAGACTTGGATGGCAATTATTGGTAAGATAGACTGTCCAGGTCGGTTGGGCGACCGCTGGTGGAATAGATTCACCGCTATTCCATTGGAGGAAAGTCCGCGCTCCACAGGGCGCGATGCCGGGTAACCCCCAGGGCAGGGCAACCTGCCGGATGGGCCACAGAAACAAACCGCTGGGGCTGCCAGTCAGCCTCCAGTCAGGGTGAAAAGGTGGTGTAAGAGACCACCGGCGCGCCGGGCAACCGGCGCGGCCAGGCAACCCCCATCGGGAGCAAGGCCAAGCAGGGGCAAGCGGGAAACCCAGGAGGCGGCTCGTCTCCGGGAGTTGGATTGCGAAAGCAGTCCAACGACCAAGCCCCGGGTAGGCTGCTAGAGCCATGCGGCAACGCATGGTCGAGATAGATGGTCGCCGGGCGAAACGCAACTTTCGCTTACAGAACGCGGCTTATAGACCGGCCTGGACAAAGCAGGGATTTTCGATATTTTGAGATTGGGCGGCTCTGCCGCACAATCTCAAAATATCGCAGATCTAGAACGTGATGTGGAAGGAAGCTTGGGAGCGGCAGCCGTATGAGTGATTATCCGGCGGAATACATCGAGACGGTGCGGTTAAGAGACGGCGCTTCGGTGCAAATCCGCCCGATCTGCCCGGAAGACGCGCCGCTGCTCCAGGAGGCCTTCAAGCGCCTGTCGCCAACCAGCGTGTATATGCGGTTCTTTAAGGCCGCCAGCGAGCTTTCGGCCGAGGAAGCCCGCTCTCTGGCAACGGTAAATTACCGGGACCAGATGGCGTTTGTGGGCAGTATCGAAGAAGGCGGGCAGGAACGGCTGGTGGCCTCGGCCCGCTATCATGTGCTGTCCCAGGGCGAGCCGGGCCGGGCTGAGGCTGCCATCGTGGTGCGCGACGACTATCAGCAGCGCGGCCTGGGCAGCCAGATGATGCAGCGTCTGATCCGTTACGCCCGCGCTCACGGTGTGACGGCCTTTGTAGCCACCGTACATCTCAGCAATGCTGTGGTTATGAGCTTCATCCAGAAGAGCGGGCTGGAATTCAGCAAGAAAATCCTCGAACCTGGCGTGTGGGAGATCACCATTCACCTGTGAGGCCCACTGCCCGGCCTACAGGCGATCCAGTTCGGCGCGGGTGCGTTCGTTGTGCAGGTTGCCGGTGTTCAGGGTGGCGGCCGGCTCGAGCAGCAAGACCTGCACCTCGTCATCGGCGATGGGTAAATGCTCGACGCGGCGCGGAATGATGATGAACTCGCCCTCTTGAATGACGCGTTCGCTCTCGCCTTCGGCCGGGGTGCGCAGGCGCATCCGCAGGCGGCCGCTCAGTACTAAAAATAGCTCGTCTTCTTCGGCGTGGTGGTGCCAGACGAATTCGCCCCGCAGTTTTGCCAGCTTAACCATCTGTCCATTTAGCTCGCCCACAATTTTTGGGTTCCAGGCTTCGGAAAACAGGCCCAGTTTTTGCGCCAGGTTTACGACTTCGAGCATTTTCGGTTTCCATCCTTCCTGAGTTCTGCTGGTTCTTCCGCTGAAGGCGGGGTTCTATCTTGGAGGGGGATGGGTGGCTACGCCACCCGCAACCCCCAAAGGTAGAACCCCGCCTTTGGGGCGCCCACCTCAGGCTTCTTTTCTGCTGGGGGTGCCCCCCTATTAACCCGTTAATCCTCTTTCGGCGAAGCTTGCCTATCACACCCGCCCCGGTGCGTGGGGAGCTGCCCTGCTGGGCGCAGCCCGCCTATTCCATATTCAACCGGAAGCCCACCCCCCGCACGGTCAGCAAATAGCGCGGGGTCTCCGGGTTTGGCTCGATCTCCTGGCGAATGCGGTTCACCAGCCGGTCGAGGCGGCTGTCTTGCGAGTCGCCGGGGTCGCCATAGATCGCCAGCATAATCTCTTCCCGGCGGGCAACGCCGCCGGGGCGCTGGGCAAGATATTCCAACAGCTTGAATTCCAGGTTCGATAAGTCTTGGATCAGCCGGGCGCCCACCCGCACAGTGTGACGGGCCGGGTCTACATCCAGCGTTTGAGCAATTCTTTGGGCCGCCCAGCAGGCGTAGTGGGCCAGCAAGGGCGTAAACACCTCCTCGCGCCCGGCCTGGCTCTGCGCCAACCCTTTCAGGCGCAGCATGTCCAGAGCCGCCGGTGG
Source organism: uncultured Anaerolinea sp. (assembly GCA_964416275.1). Taxonomy (GTDB): domain Bacteria; phylum Chloroflexota; class Anaerolineae; order Anaerolineales; family UBA4823; genus RBG-16-57-11. The sequence continues at coordinate 8,195 of CAYQDU010000001.1, forward strand.
GGCGGGCTCCTGTTTGGCGATGGCGATTAGCGCCAGCCATTCTTCGGTCGGCAACCCTTCTTGCAGCTTGCGGCACTCCTCGGCGATGCGGGCCTGGCGCGACAGCCACTTGAGGTCGTCCAGCCGTTCCGGGTGATCGGCCTGTTCGGCCGCCGTGTCGAGCAGGGCCTGCAGCAGGCCGATATGCCCGCCGCACAGCGTCAGCATCCTGGCCCGCTGTGGGGGGGCAAACGACAGGCGGCGGCGGGCCTCCAACTGCTGTAAGATCGCCTCCCGGTCGGCCGGGGTGTAGGGCGTTAGCCCGATCAGCGAGCGGGAAAACAGCTCGTAGAAGCTTTCGACTTCCAGCGGGTCGCGCAGCGCCTGGGGCGCGCTGCGCATGAACAGCACGTAGCTCAACCGGTTCTTATTGGCGTCGCGCACGGCCCGCAGATGGGCAAAGGTCTGTTTATCGAAGGTCTGATAGACGCTGTCGAACTCGTCCAGCAGGAAACACAGGCGGAAGCCTCTTTCCGAGCAAAGCTGCAAGGTGATCAGCTCGAAGAAGCGCAGGCCCATCAGGGCGTCGCGGCTGGAGATGACCTGGGCCTGCAGCCCGTTGATCTGCGGACGCAGCAGCCCGGCCTCGCTCTGCTGGCCGCAGGCTTCGGCCAGGGTCATCAGCAGCAGCTCGTACAGGCCCCATTGATTAGGCTCGTACATGCGGTTGCAGTCCACCTGCACGAACAGGGTCTGGGCGGCCTGCTCGCCTAGGTAATGCTGCTGCACGTCTGGGCGCAGCAGGTGGTTTTGCAGCCGGTTTTTGCCGATGCTGGCCGCGCCGATCACCGCGCACGATTCGGCGCTCTGGATGCGGGCAAACAGCGGGGTCAGAATTTCTTTGCGAAAGTCAAGAGAGTGTTCGGGGCCGACTTCGTTCATGGTGGGTTTCCTTCTGCCTTCTGTTGTTTGGGGGCGGGCTGCTTAAGCCGCCGATTGGCCGGGTGAAGCCAGGACTGTTTTTGCCGGGGGCCATTCCGGCGGGGGCCAGGGTTGGCCCCAGTGATCCAGCCGGTGGCATAGGATGCTGGCTAACATCAACGCCCGCTGGCGGGAGGTCAATTTGTGAGGCGCGTGCAGAATCGATGCCCGGAACAGGGTGTTGAACAGCAGCCCCAGCAGATACTGATAGGCGTCGCTAACGCCGGTCAGGCGTTGGGCCAGGTCGCGAATCGATGAGATCACCTGGATGGGCTTCAGCAGTTCAGGATCCGCCGCCGGCGCTTCGATGGGCTGGAGCTGCTCTGGGCTGGCGATCCACAGGCACAGGCGGTAGAACAGCCCGAAATCGTCGCCCATGTAAGTCAAGCGGTTGACAATATCCGATTCCAGCTCGACAAAATCCTGCAAGATTGGCCCGTCGCCGCTGCGCTCGAAATCGACCACCCAGGCGTCTTCGCGATCGTCGATCAGCAGGTTATCGCCGTGCAAATCGCCATGCGTGACGCCGAACAGCACCTGGCTCATGAAGGGTTGGGCTTGCTGCGGCGGTTCCTGGCCCAACCGCTCGACCAGCCAGGCCACCGGGTCTGGGGCCTGCAGGCTGCGCCACAGGTCGGCCTCCATCCCCTGCCCCGGCGGCGCGGTGGGCTGCATTGACAGGACCTTCTGATACCAGCGATGCTCCCAGACTTTACAGTAGGCCTGAAAGACTGAATAGAAGCGTTCCACCTGGGTGGTGTGATACAGGCGCGACCACACCCCGCCAAAAAACTTTTCCAGGCTGGCCTGGACTCTTTCTGTAGGAGCGTTCAGATAATGGTCGGTAAAGGTGGTGATGTTGTTGGTGCCTAAGTAGCTGTACACCGCGCCGCCCAGGTCCCACAGAGTGGCCTGGTTGATCAGGACGGGCAGATAATTCCCCACCAGTTGGCCGCGGATGTGGGCCTGGTAATTTTCGATCTCCTGGGTGATGCGCGCCGAGCGGGCCAGCTTTACCAAAACCGGCTGGCGCCCGTCTTCGTTTACTTTCAAGATGACCGAATTGGGGCGCGGAACAGCCGAAAGCGTCACCGGCTGGATGGGGGTCTGGATTTCCGTGGGCGAGTTCAAGCCTTCGATTTCCAGCGCCTGGGCCTGCGGGAAGAGGCGGGCCAGCACGTCTTGCACTTCGTCGGCCTGGGCTTCCGGCACGTCGAACAGCAGTCGGCGCGATACCTGGGCCAACGTCTCTGGCGGGCCAATCTGGATGCCGCGCCAGGCGTAGCAGTATTTACAGGCCGCCGCTTCCAGGGCCTCTTTCAGGGCTTCCGGGCCGTCTTCCTTGCCCACAAAGCTGAAAGCGCCTTTTTCGCGGATGCTGCGCGTGGCGGTTTTGTGATCGCCAAACCCGCTGACGATGATCGTCTCGGCTGGCTTCAAGCGCGGGGCCAGGTCCAGCCCGCGGAAGTCTTCGGTATCCTGATCGAAATGCAGGCGCATGTCTACCAGGGCCAACTGGCAGCGAAAGCGGCGCGCTTTCTGGAGGGCATCTTCGACCAGCGCATCGCCGAAGCCCTGGGCCTGGATGGCGGTGAAGCCCCACAGGCGCAGCAGATTCATGAAAATCTCGCTGTAGACCGGGTCGTTATCGACGACTAAGACCCGGGCCTGGTTTTTTGCCGCCGGGCGAACGGTGATTGGATCGTCTTTCATCAGCCCTCCTGTACTCGATTCCGGCGCCTGGCCTTACGGCGAAATAACCGGAAAAGCCGGGACTTTCAAAATGGGCAGCCGGATGCAGAAAACTGCACCTGGCCAGCCGTCCTGTGGCGTGTAGCGCAGCGTGCCGTGCATATCCTCCACCAACTGGCGCGCCAGCAGCAGGCCCAACCCACCCCGCCGGTCTTTGTCGGTGCTGGGGATGGGGATCTGTAAGATAAAGGGCCGCACCTTTTGATCGACCCCCGGCCCGCTGTCTTTGAACTGAATTTCGACGTGGTTGTCTGGCAGGAGGTCGGTATGGATGATGAGCTGTCGGGTCTGGCTGTGCTTCATGGCGTGAATGGCGTTGTAGGTAAGCTGGCGCAGAACGCGCCGGAAGGTTACCGTGTTTGCCATGATCTGGGCGCCGGCGCAGCCCAGATCGAGGTGTAATTGCAGTTCTGGCCCTTGGGTCTGGGTCAGTTCTTGCATGGCCCGGCGGATAAATTCGTCTAACGGCAGGGGGGTGGGGTTGAGGTTCTGCCAGGGGGCGGCTTTCCGGAGGTATTCGGCGCTTTCTTCGATGTGATGGATATACTGCCGGGCGGCTTCTGGCTGATCCAGGCTCTCGCGCGCCAGGTAGGCCCAACTTCTGATTTTGCCCAGGTAGGGGTTGATGTCGTGGGCCAGGTCGGAGGCCCAGCCGGTCATCGCGGCTACGGTGGATTTGAAGCTCAACTGGCTGCTCTGGTGAGCGCGCTCGATTGCCAGGCTGATCTGATGGGCAATGCTTTTGACCAGCTCGATTTCATCCGAGTCGAAGCCCAGCGGCCGGGGACGCTCTAACACCAGCACGCCCAGGAGGCCCTGTTTGCTCATCAGGCTGACGCATAGTTCCGATTGAATACCGGGAATCACCTCCCAATAATTGGGATCGGCCTGTACGTCGGGAACGTACTGCGGTTCCAGGTCTTCGCCGTTCAGGGCCTGGCGGGCTGTGCGGCTGGCAATCGACTGTCCATCTACCCGGATGGCGCGCAATTGCTGGTTCTCCGGGTTTTGGATGGGGTAGAACTTCATGGTGGTTGGCACGAACTCCAGCAGGTGGTCATCTGGGTTGTACAGCAGCACGCACAGGTAAGGGCGTTTGAACAGGTCGCTCACCTTTTCCAGAACTTTTTCCAGCACATTCTCCAGGTTCAGCTCGGTGGCCACGGTTTCAACGATGGCGTTGGCCGCATCCAGCCGTTCTTTCTCTTTGCGCACGGTTTCCAGGCGGGTCGAATCGCGGATGCTGGCCCCTACCACCTCGGCCAGGATGGTGAAGATGGTGCGCTCTTCGGTGCTGAAGTAATGCGGCTGGCGATAGTTGAAAAACATAGCCCCCACGGTTTCATCGTCGGCGCGCAGTGGGAAGGCGGCCACCGAGCGGATGCCTTCGTCTTGGGTGAAGCGCCCGATCAGCTCGGGATGCTGGTTTATATCGTCGGCCCAGATCGGCTCTGGGCTATTCAGCACCGTCTGGACGGCGTTCCGCTCGCCTTTGGATGCGTCGTCCTCGGCCTGGGGCGGCAGGGGCGTGCGCAGCCCAAATGTATCGCCCAGCCGGACTTTCCCCGTTTCGGCGTCTCGATACCACAGGGTCATCGCCGACAGTTCTGGCGAGACGTTGCGAATCGAGTCGCGGGTTTCGCGGAAGGTAGCCTGCAGATCGGTTGGCTCGGTGACCACTTTGGCGGCGCGCAGCACGGCGTATAGATGCTCCTGGCGGCGGGCGTTGTCCAGGGCCAGGAACACTACGGGGGCAAAGCGCCCCAGGATGTTCAGCGTTTGCGGCGGAAGCTGGCCTTCCACAGCGCTGGCGGCCAGCACGCCGATCACCGAGCTGCCGATGGTGATGGGAACCCAGGCGCGCGTGCCGGTCTGGTTGCTGAAGGGTGTCTTGGTCTCAATCGTCCGCCGGACGCGCCGCCGGTTGGCGGGCGAAAGGTGCACCGCCTCCAGGGCGTTGTACGAATTCACCCCCAGGCATTCATAGGTTTCCAGGGGTTCCTGGGTCAGCGAGCTGGATTTCCAGCGCCGCAGAACCAGGGTCAGGCGCTGGGCCTGGCCCAGCGTGTCTTGGATATTGGTAATCAGGTTGGGAATAACCCGGGCTTCCCGATCGCTCGCCAGGGCCTGTTCCAACATGCGCCGGGTGGCCTCGTGTTCGCGCTGCTGAATTTCGCCGGCGTTCTGGCGCTCGCGCAGGGTGTGTCCATGGTTGAAGATGGCGATGGCGGCCAGGTTGGCAAACGACTCGGCCTGCTGCAAGTCGTCGTCTGAAAAATGGCGCGGGGCGCGATAGTCGATGTAGAACACCCCCAGCGATTCCTGGGTGTTGGGCGCACGGATCGGCGCACCCAACAGGGCTTTTACGTCTTCGCGAGCGACGAACGAAGATGCGGCCAACCCGCGCTGCCCGATGCCCAGGTTCGCCTGCTCGATATTGGCAATGACCAGCGGCCCGCTGCGCAGGACGTGGGCGGCGATCCCTTTCAACCGGGATTTCTCTTTGACGAATTCTTTGATGGGCTGGCGCAGCTCACCGGCATAGCTGATGTTGGATTTGTCGAATTCGTAGACGTTGCCGCCGGGTTTGCTGGGGTAGATGATGGTCAGGTCGGCCTCCATCACCCGGCGAGCAGCTTCGCAGATGCGGGTAAGCGTCTTTGCCAGCGGCTGGCGGTTGGCTTCGCCCATGATCGCATAGTTAGCTTCCAACAGCGCTTCTTGCTTGCGGCGCTGGCGCAGGCTTTCCCACACCAGCCCCACGTTGTTGAGCAGGGTTTCCAGCCGGTCGAGCATCCTGCCTTGCAGCGGCTTGCCGTCGTGCCGGTTATCGATGATCACGATCCCCAGGGTCGCGCCGCCGGCCCGCACCGGCAGCACCGCCGATTCGGAGAAGGAGAACTTGCGATTGAAGGCGCTGGGCAGTTGGGTGGAGATTTCATCCTTCAACACGATCTGGCGCTGCCCGGTCTTCAATACCTGGCTGAAGGCGTTGTCTTTTTCAGCCGCCAGGTCGATGGTCAGTTCTTTGACCGCCTCGGCAAACGGGGTAAGGCGAACCGCGCCGGTTTGCAGTTCCAGCAGAAATGTCTCAAAGTCGTAGCCCCGTTGTTCGTCGATCTCCCAATCGCGGTGAGCATCTTGATACTGGTCGGCGCCCACGCCCAGCCGCCCTCGCAGGCAGCGGTTGTTATTCTCGGCCAGGAACAGCAAGGCCCGGTTGAAGCGCATGCCGAAATTGGCGGTGGCGATGGTCAGGACGGTCAGCCAGAAGTGGTCTTCGTTTTGATCGGCGATCTGCAGCAGTTCTACCCCGGCGCGCTGCAGCACCCGCATCCGCTCGGCGTCTTTTTTCTCGGCCTGGGCCAGGCGGTTGATCTGGATTGCCCCGGCCACCTGGTCGGCCACTTCTTTGAGCAGGCGTTCATCCCGGTCGGTAAAGGCTTTGGGCCGGGTGTAATCCTGCACGATGATCCCGCCGATGACCTGATCGCTGACCAGCAGCGGCACACCCAGCCAGGATTGGGCCTGCCGGCCATACAGCCGGATGTTATGCCGCTCGCGGAATTCTTTGACTTCTTCGTGCAGGTGGATGGTCTGGCGTTGGCGCAGCAGGTAGCCGGTCAGCCCTTCGTCGATGGGCAGCCAGGTGCGCTCCTGGCGCTGTCCGTCTTCATAGTCCAGGCAGAAATCGATCTGCCGGGTTTCCTCGTCGGTCAGGGCCACGCTGAAATTGCTCACGTCGATCAGCGCTCGCGCCTGCTGGCGCACCTCTTCCAGCAGGGTTTCCAGGTTGTCCAGGGCGGCGCGGGTGTTGATGTGCTGGCCGATCCGGCCGATGACGGCTTTTTCGGCCCGCAGGCGCTGCTCATGCTCGAACAGGCTGGCGCGCTCCAGCACGACCGACACCTGGCGGGCAAACACGTTCAACCAGCGCCGCTCGTGGTCGTGGATGTGGGTTTCGGTTTGGTCGTAGTCCAGAATCAGGCAGCCCAGCAGGGCGCTGCCGCTCCACAGCGGCAGGATGACCCATTCGCCGTCTGGTGATTGAAACCCCGGCAGGCCCAGCCAGTTGGGGTCTGGGCGCGGGCAGCGGCGAAAGAGGGCGTCGTGGGTCGCCAGAATATCGGCCAGGGGCAGCCCGTAGGCCGAACGGAACAGGTAGTTCGCAAAGCCTTCGGGCGGGCGGTGGCCTTCGGAAATGACCCCCACCAGGCAGTCGGTTTCGTCTTTATCTTCACCCTGCGGCCGCCAGAGCAGGTGCGTCCGTTGGAAGCCAAATTGCAGGGTATAGACCATCACAATCCGGGCCACCTCGCGGAAGGTGGGGCGCTGCACCGCTACTTCCACCATCTGACTGTAGGCCCTCTGCCAGTTATATTCGCGCTGATCCTGGCGCTCGCGCTGGAGCGTTTGTAATAAATACAGCAGTTCCTTCTGTTTGAAGGGCTTGGTCAGATAGCGCCAGGCTCCGGCCTCGTAAGCCTGCAGCCCGTCCTCGGCATCCTCGAAGCCGGTGAAGATGATCGCGCTGGCTTCCGGGCAGGCCGCCAGCATTTCCTGCATCACCTGAATCCCGTTCTGCGCCGCCCCCAGGCGCTGATCGATTAGCAGAATGTCGTAGGCCTCGTGGCGCAGGGCGCTTTGCCGGACGGCGCTCGTCGCCCGCCCGATTTCTGTAAACGCGTTGACCTGATACCCGGCGCGCTTGAGATAACTCGCTACCAACCGGGCCAGTTCATCGTCGTCATCCAGGATTAACACCCGGCACATGCTCCCCTCCTGGTTACAGCAGATAGGGCAGGTCAATCGCGAAGGTTGTTCCGCCCAACACGCAGCTATCGACGATATAAATTTTCCCCCCCAGCGATTCGATCAGGCTGCGTGAGATATACAGGCCGATCCCGCTGCCATCCGGGCGGGTGGTGTACCCGGCTTCAAACACCGTTTCCCACAGGCGATAGTGAATTCCCGGCCCATTATCTTCGATGCAGATGCGCAGCGTAGCATTTTTATCCGATCCGCCGGAGGTTTCCATCGAAATCTTCACCCAGCCGCCGCGCTGCGGGCGCCACTCATTGATCTGTTGGATGGCGTTGAGCAGCAGGTTGAGCAGGATTTGCTCCAGGGCGGCCGCCTGGGTGCGGACAATCGCCATTTTAGACGGCGAGATAAACTGGATGACCACGTGATTATCGTCGCTCTGCTTCTTGAGCAGGTGAACCACTTCCTGAATGATCTCGTCGATGCGCAGCATTTCGGTCTTGCTTTTGACGATAATGCGGGCAAAAGCGCGCATCGACTGGATGATCGTATCAACGTGGTTCTGGACTTCTTGCAGCCCGGCGCGGGCCAGGCTGACCTGCCCGGCCTGGGCCTGGCCGGCCGGCTGGCCGGCCAGCGCCGCGTTTAAACAATCTTCTACGTTTTCGATCTGGATAGTGAGCCGCCCGGCGATGTTGTTGGTTTCATGCACCATGGCGCTGCTGACGTGGCCCAATAGCGCGCTGCGCTGGATGCTGGTGGCCTGTTCTTGAAAGGCGGCCCGCTCCAGAATGGAGGCAATCGCCAGGCAGGTAGCCGCTACATAGGTGTTCGCCTCCGGCGAGATGCGCTTCGGGCGGCTGTCCAGGGCTGCCAGGGCGTAGTTGCGCTTGAAATGCCCCTGGACTGGCGCTGCAATACAGGCTTCCAGGGGGTAGTATTCCAGTAGATAGCGGAAGCGGTCGTGCTGTTCGCGCGGCAGCCGCTCGATGGAAATCGTCTCGCCGTCTTCGGCCACATCTCGCACCGGGCTGTAGATCAACCCGGCCAGGGCTTCTTTGCGGGCCAGCCCATCGCCCGATTTCTGCACCATCTCAATCGAACGCTGCCCTGGGTCGAGGGCAAACAGCATAACCGCCTCGAAGCCGATGGCTTCATGGCATTGGTTCAGCAGGGCCTGGATGGCGCGTTGGGCCGGCAGGCGCGAGACATCGAGCAGCGAGAAGTCTTTGCCCAGGGCCGGCGGTAGTTCGGCCCGGTCGGCTGTCGCCGGCGGCCTTTGCAGCAGCACATCCAGCAGGTCCTCCGGCAGCAGCGGGCGGATCAGCAGGCTGACCCCGGCGGCCTGCAGGCTCTCCAGGGCCTGCATGTGTTCGTTTGCGCTGGCCCAATCCGTCATCAAGATGACGCGCACATCCGCGCCGGCTTCCAGAATGCGCCGGACTACCTCCAGCCCGTTCATGTCGGGCAGTCCCAGGTCGATAAAAACAATGTCGGCCGGGTCGTTTCGCAGCAGCTCCAGCCCCTGGCGGCCCGAATCGGCGCTGTCTACCCGCTGGCCGACGTGTCTCAGCCAGGCCGTCACCACGCCCGATTGGTCGTGGTTGTCGTCGATAACCAGGATGTGCTTCTTGGGGTGGTTTTCCAATAAAAACCTGTCCAGCGGCGAGCGGCGGCGCGCCCCACCCCCGCCAGGCGGCGGCTGCACCTCGCCGCCTGCCCGCTCTGGCCCGCTGCGCTGCGCCAACCCCAGGCTGATCCGCCGCCGGATGGGGTCGATCTCGCGGATTACCACACGCACCCGGTCGCCCGGCCAGAACAGGTCGAGCGGGTCTTTCTGCCTGGGCACCCACTCTGGCAGATTGCTGCGATGCAGCAGCCCGGTCAGCCCTGAATTCAGCTCGACAAAAGCCCCGTAAGCCAGCACACCGCTGATGGCGCCTTCGACTTCCTGGCCCTTATAGGCCAGCTCATGAATCCGTTCCCAGGGGTCGTCTTGGGTCAGCCGCAGGCTGAGGTCGATATGCCCGCCGGTCTCGTGCTGATCCAGCGCTACGGCCAGGCCGCTCCAGTTGAGCGGGTACAGGCTGCGCCAGTTGCTGCGCTCGTGGGCGTCCCACGAGATTTCTCGCACCCGCACGATCCCGCTGCGCCCGTCTTCCAGTTCCATCAACAGGCCCAGCGGCAGGTGGCGGATCACTTTGCAGCGCAGACTTTTGCGTTTCTTCGAGCCATCCATAGGCGGTCAGGCCGGCGTTTCCGGTTCTTCGAAAGTAACCCCTGGCAGCCCCTGTTCGGGCGGATAGGGCAGGCGGAACACGGCCTGGGCTTCGCCCAGGTCGGCCATATCTTGCAGGCGCTCGAAGTTGGGGGCCAGGGCGGGGTTGGGCAGCCGTTCCAGCCAGTAGATCTGCGGCTCCCATAGGCGGCTGTCGTTGCGGGTGGTTGGACGCTTGATCTGGTAGCCCCACATCATGGCGTCGGGCCTGGCCGAGCGGGTCAGAGCCGAGCCAACCGCCCGGCTGACGAAATCGGGGACGAAAGTGGGCGAGGCCAGCCGCACCTGCACGAAATAGGGCCGGGTCAGCCCGGCCAGGCGGCGGTCTAGCTGAGTAGCCGTCTTGAAGGCAAACGGCTGGGCAAAGTGCAGGTCGTTGTTCTTGCTGATCCGGCTGGCTTGCTCGCTCAGGCGGGTGAGCAGCAGCCGTTCGTACTGCTGCAAGACGGTGGGGCGCAGCAGCAGGTCGAGCAGCACCGGCTCGGGGCTGCCCGCCAGGGCGCGCCAGATTTGTTCGTCCGAACGGTCGATGGTCTCCCAGGCTTCGGACAGGTAGAGCATCTCCTGGCCGCTGTTGAAGGCGCTGTTGAAGCGGCAGATTTGGGCCAGGCCGTCGGCCGCGCTCACCTGGCGCAGAATGTCCCACCCGGCCAGGCGGTGGAATTCGTCTTGCGTGGCGGCCGGGCGCAGGATGTAGTCGATGGGGAAAATCGAGCGCAGCTCGTACCAGAAGGCGCAGGCCGCCTGGCGGGCAACCTCCTGGGTTGGGGCGCACACCTTCGCGAACAGGCTTAACAGCAGGCCGGGCTGTCCTGGGGAATGTACAACGCGCAGCGCCAGGCTGCGTTTTTCGGGCCACTCATCCTGGGCGGTGCAGTCGTTGATGTGCAGGGCTTCGATGAACAGGCGCTGCCGGTCGCGGGCCTCATCCCACAAAAAAGCAGGGCTGAAGCCCCATTTGAACTTGAGTAAATCCTGAAAAGGCCGGATGAACACCTGGCAGGCGATCACCGCCTGCCACAGGTAGGCGAACGTGCGGTCTAACGGGGCTTTGCTTTCCAGGTCGGGCAGGGTGTTGCTTTCGCCCAGCTCGACCCAGGGTAATGTTTCGGCCATTGGAGCCTCCCTGCCAGCCTGGGCTTACTTTTTGGACGGCGGCGGCATCAGTTGGTTCAGGCTGGCGCTGAGCAGCGTTAGCGGGGTCGAACTGGCCGCCGAAGAATCGGACATCGAGCGCGTGATGCTGTCGATAACCCGCGCCTCATCGCCGTTGAGCATAAAGCCTTTCGCCGCCAGGCCCTGCAGCATGGTTTCCAGCGCCTTGGCCCGCGCCTGGATGCTTGCCATGGCTTCCTCGTGCTGGTGATCGGGCAGCTTGCGCAGCCGTTCGATTTCGGCCTGCAGCACATCCATCTGATAGTGCAGTTCCGCCCGCTGGACGGCGAACTCGTCGCGCAGCTTCGCCAGCTCGGCTTCTTGCTCGGCCTGTATTTTGTTGGCTTCGCCCTGGCGGCGCAGGAGCTGCTCGCGCTGATCGACCAGTTCTTTCTCTTGCTGAAGCTTGTCTTTCTCGGCGCTGGTCTTCTTTTCCTGCACCTGGCGGGCCTGTTGGATTTCGAGCAGGGCCGGGTCGCCCTGGCGGCTGGTTACCTGAACGTCGAGGATGGCAAACCCCCGGCAGGCCTGGATCTGGCCGATCTCATGCGTGACATAGCGCTGGATGACGGCGTCGTCAACCCGCAGGCGGTCCTGGCCCTGGGCCAGCTCATCGTGTTTATGGGATTGGATAAAGCTCTTGAGAATGGTGGTGGCGGAGGCCAGCAGCACGTTGATCGGCTGGTCGATGCTCATCACAGCCAGCGGGTCCTTGACCTGCCAGTTCAGGTTGATTGCCAGCCCGACCTGCGGTCCATCCGCCGAGCGGGCTGTGACCACCGGCAGACTGGTCAGATGTTTGCGTTGATCGACGTAGTGGAGGCTGTAGACGCCGGCGGGCAGGTCTGCATACCCGCCGCGCTCGATCAGGATGCGCTGCCCGTGGGGTGCCGTCAGCACAGCGGCGCAGTCCGGGTAGACATAGAGATAGTCGGCGCCAAACTTTCCGGTGGTGAAGCTGGTGGGCGGGGTAATGATCTGATTCCCAAACTGAGGCGGAACGCCCCGTTTGCGGCTGCCCTGATATTCTACCCAGCTACGCAGCAAACGTTTCCAAAGATCATCAGACATCTGGCCCTCCTTACTTTTTGGCTACATCTGTGATACCTGCTGGATTGGTTTGACCGGGAGTGAAGGTACTGTTTCTATAATAGCATAAAAATAGGGCCGAAGTTTTACATTTCCCCGCCATTTTCCATACATAACATAAGGGCTCTTCTCGGCGGAAGCCCCATATTCATTGAGGGATGTTGTGGGGCGCTGCAGCCCCATAACATCCCTCAATGAAACTTAGCGGTATGCACCTTCGATCAATATCTGGCCCTGGCCCAACTCAACCCGCTCAATCGACACTGGCAGGGCCTGGGCCTGGGCCAGTTGAGCCTGGAATTCTTGCTGGACGGCCTGCAGAATGAAATCGGGGGCGGCCGCCCCGCCGACGGTGATGGATTGTAGATCGACCAGGGGCCGGCCGTCTCCCGCTCCTACCCAGGCTCGCCCGGAGACCGGCGTGCGCAGCCCCAGGATGTAGGCGACGCCGCCGGCGGTCACCCCCTGGGGGTCGATGGCGATGCGCGGGTGGCTGAACGGCACATTGGGGTGGCGGGCCAGGAACCAGGCCACCGCCTCGGAGGCCATCTGGTCGGTGACGACGATCTCGAAGCGCTGCCCGCTGGCCTGGCCGGAGAATAGCTTCTCGCGGATGGCGGCAATCTGCGGGTCGAGGCGCGGCTCGACCGCCGCCTGGAGAGTGAGCGGGGCCAGGCCCAGCCAGGCCAGCCCGTTTGCCAGCAGCAGGGCCAGGGCAAACCACAGGCTGGCCCGATGTGGGCCAGCCCGCGCCGGGCCAGCCCGGCGGCGGACGTGGGCGGCGCTCATTCCCAGGCCTCCAGGCGGGCGCGCAGCTCTTCCGACAGGCCCTTGAGCGCTTCCAGGCGGCGTTCGATCAGCACCGCCAGCCCCACCAGGATCAGCCCGGCCACGGCAAACACAATCCAGCGGTTGGCCGATAGAAGCGGCTCAATCAATTGGGCCGTCACGTCGAGGGTCAGCCCGGCTACCCCGGCGTACAGGAAGCGCCGCAGGCGGCGGGCGCTGCCCCACCAGGCCAGCAGCAGGCACTCGACCCCCATCCACAGGGCGTAGCGCCCGCCATTGGCCCCCCGCGCTTGCCAGAAAGACGCGCCGAGCAGCAAAATCACCGCCGCCCAATCCACCCAACGGGCCAGATCGCGGCTGCCCAGGCGGCGTTCCAGATAGCCCAATGCCAGCAGATAGACCCCCGCCGGCGCGGCGTAAATTTGCGCCTCGCGCTGGCCCCAGGCCAGGAGCAGCTCCAGGCTCCAGGCGACCAGCAGCAGGGCCACCGAGGCGTAGCCCAGGCGCAGCCGCCGGTCGGCTGTGGCCGAAGCCAGGAGGAACAGCCCGGTCACGGCCAGCAGGCTCACCAGGCGCTGCACGTTGGGCAGGTCGGCCGGCTGCACCAGACGCGTCCCCAGGGCGACGCGGATCGCCAGCCCTGGCACATCGACGTACAGGGCCAGCCCGCCCGCCAGCCCCGCCAGGGTTGCCAGCCAGCCGGCATGCACCAGGGGCCGTTCCCATAAGGCCCGGCGCGGGTCCATCGCGCCCCGCGCCGGGCTGCGCCGCGCCAGCCGCAGGCCATACCCGGCCAGGCCGTAGCCCAGGGCCAGCAGAGCCAGGTTGGGCGGCAGATCGGCCAGGGGCGCGCCCAGGGTGAACAGGCGTTGGAGCAGGGCCAGCCCGCCCAGGGCGGGGGGCAGGTAGGCCAGCCAGGGCAGCCGCCATAGGCTGGCAAATCCGCCGATCAACAGGCCGTTCGACAGGCTGAGAGCCGCGCTGGACGGCCCCAGGCGCAGGCTGACGGCCTGCGTGATGAGCAGGTCGGCCAGGACGAGCAGGTGCAGCGGGCGCGACCAGCCGGAGAAGCGGGCTTCGCCCCGGCGGCGCTCGCCGGCTAGCCCGGCCAGGGCTGTCAGCCAGGTTGCGGGGGCAAAGGCCAGGGCCAGCCAGTCGCCGGGCGGGCGGCCGGCGTGCAGGCCCCACCACCGCAGCCCGGCCAGCAGCGCCAGTTGAGCCGCCGCCCCGGCCACCAGCAGCCAGGCCGGTTTGCGGAAGTATGCCGTCGCCAATCCATAGGCCAGGGCTGCCAGGGCCAGGGTCAGCGGCAGCCGGTCGGGGTAGGATAGGGCCAGCAGGGCGCTCCCGGCGGCCAGCAGATAGGCCAGCCCGAACAGCGGCAGCGCCCACCAGCGCAGGATGACCTGCCAGGGGGGCAGCGCCGAGCCGTCGTCCAGGGTCGCTTTTCCGTTCGTCCACTCCAGCAGGTGCGCCAGCCCCAACAGGGCCGCAATCATCGGCCACAGCCCCAGGCCGTAATCGACCGGCTGCATCCCCCGGTCGAGCAGCCAGCTCCAATAGGGCGGCAGGGCCAGCCCGCCGGCGGCGGTCAGCAGCAGCGGCCAGCGCCGCCAGGCGGCCAGCAGAGCGCACAGCAGGGCGGCGGCGCTGTAGCCCACCTGCACCGCCCGGCGGTCGAAGCTGGTGAAGGGCAGCCCGGCGTAGATCAGCAGGAAGATCGGGATCAACAGCGCCCGCCCGGCCTGGGCGGCGAAGGGGGGCGCGGCGGCTGCCTGCGCCGGTCGCCGGTCGAGCAGGAAGCCGAAGATCAGGTACAGCCCGGCCACGCCCAGCAGCCCCCAACCGTATTGCTCGCGCGGGGCCAGGCGCTCGGCCAGGGTGAGCATCACGGCCAGCGGCAGAGTAACGGCCGCCAGGTAGACCCAGGCGGTCTGCCGGAACCACACCGCCGACAGGCCCAATACCAGCCCGGCGAACAGCAGCCCCGCCGCCAGGGCCGCCGGCTGCGAGAGCAGGCCCAGCAGGCCAAACCCCAGGGCGGCATAGGCCAGGGTGTAGAACGGGCGGGCGAAGCGTGCGCCGGTCGGCAGGCTGCGCCGCTCGATCCAGCGCCCCAGCCCCAGGCCGGGCAGGACGAACAGCAGCCAGATCAGCCCGGCCAGCGTGGGCGGGGCGGCCGGGAAGGCTATAGCAAGGCGGGCCAGCGCCCACAGCGGCGGCGCAAACACAGCCGGATATAGGAAACGGGCCGAGCGCAGCCCGCCGCGCAGGTCGATCACCAGGGCCGAAAGATAGAACACCAGCATCAGCCCAAAGCCCTGGCTGGCCCAGGCGGCCCGGGCCTGTGCCAGCAGCAGGCCTACCAGGATCAGGCTATGGGCCACGGCCTGCGGCGGCCGGCCGAGAAGCCTGGCCGGGCCTTTCAGGCCCAGGCTCATTCCTCCACCGATCCATAGCAGCAGCACGGCCAGCATCGCCCAGGCAACCCCATAGCCCACAGCTTCCAGCCGCCCGGCCCGCCAGAGCTGCAGGGCCATCAGCGACCAGGGGGCTACCGCCAGGCCGGAGGCCAGCCAGGCCAGGCGCAGGGCGGTTTTGGGCTGGCGGCGGTAGAGATAGACGCCCAGGGCAAACAGGCCGCACAGCGTCCCCAGGGCGGCCGCCGACCAGCGCTCGCGCAGCGGCCCGCCGCCCAGAATCGCCAGGTTGCGGATCAGAGACAGGAACAGGGTCAGCGCAGCGGCCAGCCAGGCCCCGGTCTGCAGGGGGCGGCGGAACACCCGCCAGGCCGGGCCGCCGCTGGGGCGGCGGGGGGTGCGGGCGTAGGCATACAGGGCGCGCTCGCCCAACAGGAAGGCGGCCGCCAGCAGAGCGGCCAGAAAGGCCGAACGCCCGCTGCCCCGGCTGAAATGAGCCGCCGCCAGCCCGGCTGAAAACAGGGCCAGCCACACGGCCAGGTGGGCTTCTTCGCTGCGCCGGGTTTGCCAGGCGTAGCGGGCCGCCGCCAGGGCCAGCTCGAGCAGGCTGGCGACGATCCACAGGCAGGCCGGCGCATCCAGCCCGATCTCACCCAGGCGAACCAGGCCGGCGATGAGCAGGCCCAGGCTGCTGGCTCCAGCGGCCCCGGACAGGGCCCGCGGCGGGGTTAAGCGCCGGTTGGGCGGGGCAAAGGGTCGCTCCAGCCGCCCGGCCAGCCAGATATAGACCAGCGGCAGGCTGCACAGGATGAAGAGGCTGCGCTCGCCGGGCAGTTTAGCCCACAGCAGCCCAGAGGCCAGGCCAACCGGCAGCAGCAGCCCGCCCGCCAGCAGCCCGACTGGCTGGCGGGCGGCAAACCCGGCGGCGAAATAGAATCCTGCCAGCAGCAGCAGCGCCAGCGACGGCCAGCCTTCCTGGTAATAATCGAAAGCGTAATACCCGGCCAGCAGCGCCCCGATTTGGGCCGCCCGACGCCAGGGGCGGGCGTAGGCCGGGCGCTGGCGCCGCATCCAGAGCATGGCCGCCAGTAGCGCCCAGGCTGCCCCGCTCAGGCCCAGGCCGAAGAATTCGTCGGGGGAGCGCCGGGCGGTCCAGGCGAAGTAGAAAGCGGCCAGCAGCAGCAGCGCGGCCCAGGTATGGAAAAAGGCGGGGCCCAGGCGCCCGCTCAGGCTGAAGGCTGCGCGCCGGGCGGGAAGGTTGGGGCGGCCGGCCGTGCGGCGGTCTGGGCGCAGCAGCTCGGCCAGGCCGGGCGGCGCGGCGTGCGCCAGCCAGGCCAGCCACAGGTTCAGCCCGGCCCAGTTGCCCAGGGCGTAGGCCAGCCCGCCGCGCTCGCTCGCCGTCAGGGGCGGCCCAACGGCCAATCCGCCGATCAACCAGGCGCACACGAACAGCGGCCTGGCAAAGCCCCCCGCGCCGCGCCCTGCCAGCCATGCCGCCGCGCCCAGGTGCAGGATCGCCAGCAGCGCCCAGGCCAGCCCCAACTGCACCGGGCTGCCGTGGATGGCGTCGATCCAGCCGGCGGCGGCAGAGAGAAGCAGCAGCCCGGCGGCATAGAGCCAGCCCGGCCGCCGGCCGAACCGGGCCGCCAGCATAGCCGACCCGGCCAACAGCAGGTGGACCGCGGCCACGACGCTGGCCTGGCGCAACGCCCACAGGCCGGCCGCCAGCGCCAACAGCCCGGCCAACCGGCCCAGCAGGCGGGCGGCGTAGGCGAGCCGGGCGCCCGGCTCGCTGGCGCGCTCCAGGCGATGGGCCGCCCACAGGTACAGCGGCGTGACGGCGGCCAGCCCCAGGGCGCGCCAGGTGGGGGAGCCGTGCAGATGGGCCAGCAGGGCGTCGGCGGTCAGCCAGGCCGCCCAGGGCAGGCCGAGGGCCGCCGCCCAAATCAGCTCGCGCCGCCGCAGGCGCAGGGCGCTCCAGGCGAACACCGCCCCGGCCAGCCAGCTGGTGAGGGCCTGGGCCAGTCGTTCGATCTCGTCCAGGGGCGCGGCGGGGATGCGGCGGGTAAGCCCAAAAATCAGCAGCACGCCTGTCCCCAGCACGGCGGTTTGCCAGAAGGGGCGGGCCAGAACGCGCCACCGCCGGGCCAGCGTTGATCCGCTTGCCGACGAGAGCCAGTCTGCCATCCCGGCCAGGAGCAGCCCTATCGCCCCCAGGAGCGGGGCCCGCCAGGCCGGGTCGGCCCCGGCGGTTTGCAGCAGGGCCGCGGCCAGGCTGCCCAGGGCCAGGGCCGCCAGATAGCCGAAGAATTCGGCTTGCAGTCGGTAGACCGTGAACAGGTAGGCGCCCAGGCAGACCAGCGAGGCCAGCAGCCATACTTCCGGCCAGCGCTGGGCGGGAAAACCGCCGGAGAGGTAGAAGGCGTAAAAGTCCAGCGGGGCCAGCAGCGACGCCACCGCGCTCAGCGCCAGGCCCGATCCGGGCAGCTTCATGCGGGCGCGCACGTACCAGCCCAGGCCGTAAAACAGGCCGGTGAACCCTGCTAAAAAGGTTACTTGCAGCCAGGGTGGGAAAGCCTGCCAGTTCCACACCACCAGCGAGACGGCCGCCGCAAACAGCAGTCCCGCCCCCAGGAACAGCAGGGCGTTCAAGGTGCGCTGCGAGAGCAGCGATTCGGATACCTGCTCCCAGGTGAGGGGCGGGCGCAGCGCGGCCGGCCGGGCAGCCGGGGCTGGCAAAACAGCGGCTGGGGCCGGGGCGGGCGCAGGAACGGCTGCCGCCGGTGGAGCGGCCGCCTGATCCGGCGCAGCCGATACGCGGGCCGCCAGCCGGGCCAGGTCTTTTTCCAGTTGTCGCAGGTTGGCCTGGTAAGCGCGGGAGTCTAAGATTTGCCCGCTTTGCGCCAGGGTCAGCAGGGCAGCCCGCTGCGCCTGCCAGTTGGCCTGGGCCTGTTCGATGGGCGGCGGGGTGGGCTGGTCTGGAACGCCGGCGAGCCGATCCTGCAGCCCGGCGATGCGTTCGGCGGCCGCCTGGCGCAGTTGGCGGGCGGTTTCGGGCGCAATGGCCCGGCTGCGCTGCCAGCGCAGGGCCGCTTCTTGCAGGGCGGTTTGCTCGGCCAGGGTCTGCTGGGCCTCCAAGGCATCCGCCTCCGAAAGCGGAGCCGGGCGCAGGCCCAGTTCAACTTCCATCTCATGCGCCTGTTGGGCGTAGCGCTGCGCCAGCGCCCGGCGGTAGCTGGCTGGAACCTCACCCCATCCATCGATTTCGGCCAGCAGGTAGCGCAGCCGATCCAAAGCCTCCAACCGGGCAGGCTCGGCCTGAAAACCGCAGGTGGGGCATGGCTCTGGCGGATGGATTTCGCTCTGCTGGCAGCCTGGGCAGCGCACCGGGCAACTCCTTGTCCTGGCTTACAGGTTGACTCACCCGATTATAGTGCAAAACGGGCGCTTTTACGCGGGGCAGATTTGCCGGCAGCTCCCCGCTCAACTGTGGTGGAGGCGACTGGCAAATCGGCGCCGCAGCCGAAAATCTCCCATCTTTCTCGTTGCGAAGTCGGCAGGTCAGAAAAGGCGGGCCAACCACAGGCGGAACTGGAGCGCCTGCCAGGCGCTGATTGCCTGGCCGGCGGTTTGCCGGTCGGGCGGGTGTAAGCTGTAGGCCGAGCGGGTATAAGGGTCTACGATGCGGTGGGCCTGGGTGGGCGCGGCGGCCAGGGCGCGGCGCACCCGGCGACGCAGCCAACCCGTCCAGCGCGCCCCATCGGCCGGCAGGCCTGCCCACCAGACCTGCCACTGAGCGGCGAACTCATAGGGGGTCTGGCCGGGCGGCTGGGGCAGGGCCAGGCGTTGCCCGGCCCGGCGCAGGCGGATATATACTTCGGCCAGGGCCAGGCCGGGCGGCAAACGGCGCAGGCGCAGCCCGTCGATCCAGGCGGCCGCGCCGGCGGCCAGGGCCAGCAGGGCGGCTGCGCCGGCCAGCAGGCCCAGCCCGCCGCGCATATAGGGGATGGCGGCCTGGATGGCCGCCCAGGCCGCGCGCCAGGCCGACCTCAGGCCGCCGCCCGCCGGCCCGGCGGGCGGCCTGGCCGGCAGCGGGGCCGGCGGTTGAAGCGACTGGCTGGGGCGCTCCAGCGGCGGGCGGGAACTGGTCGGCTCGAAGGCCACCCAGCCCAGGCCGCTGAAGTAGATTTCAGGCCAGGAATGGGCTTCGGCCTCGGTGACGCGGAAGGCGGGGCGGAGCGGGTTGACGGAGGCGAGCGGAGTTCCTTGTGCGTAGCCAACAACCAGCCGGGAGGGCAGCCCGGCCGCCCGGGCCAGCACCACCATAGCCGTGGCGTAATAATCGCAGTAGCCCCGCCGCACGCCGAACAAGAAATAGGCGCTCAAATCCTGGTCGGACGGCGGAGCGGGCAGGTCGAGGCTGTAGGGGTAGCGGCGCAGGAAACGCTCGATGGCTTTGGCCCGGTCATAGGGGGTATCGGCGCTGCCGCCCAGGGCTGCCCCCAGCGAGCGCACCCGCCCCGGCAGGCTGGCGGGCAGGGCCAGGTAGCGTTCCCTGATCCAGCCGGGAGGCGGATCGAGCGCCCGGCGCAGATCGGCCTCCCCGGCCAGCAGGCGGCGGGCCTGCACCCGGTAGGCCCCGCCGGGCGGCGGCTGGGGCAGCCAGGCCCGGAACAGGTCGGCCTCCAACTCCGGCGCGCTGCGCCAGTTGGCGGCAAACGGCTGGTTGAGGCCGGTCAATTGACCGGCGAAGTAGACCTGCACCGGCTGCGGCTGCCCGGCCGCGTCGAGGGTTGCTGCGCCAGGTAGCTGCACCGTCAGGGTCAGCGGGGCGGCGGGCCCCGGCAAGGTGGATGAAACCGGCTGGCCGGGCGGATAATCCTCTCGGCGCGTGGGGCTGGTCAGCCAGCCATGCCCGGTGTAGATGTCGTAAGCGGCGGCGGCCCAATAGAGCGGCGGCGGGCGGCGGGCGTCGATGGTCTGCGGCCCATCATCCACCCTGACCTCCATCACCACCTGCTGGCCCAGCTCTGGCCCGGCGCCGATCAGGCGGCTGCGGGGCAGGACGCCTGGCAGCGGCGGGGGTGGGGTAGGGGTGGGCGGCGGCTGTAAGCCTAAGGATTGGCTCAGTTGGGCGTTGGCTTCGGGCGGGGCTTGCAGCAGGCGCTGAAGTGCATCCAGCGTGCCTTGCGGCGAGATGCGGGCCAGCAGATAAGCCAGCGAGATCACCCCCAGCACCTGCGCCAGGGTCCACAGGCTCAGATCGAAGGCCAGGCCCTCGGCGCTGTCGATCTGACGGCGCTGCCAATCGGCGCGCTGCTGGTCGAATGCCAGCCAGGCCATCAGCCCCAGGGCGGCCCCCAGAGTGGGCAGCAGGTACAGCGGCGAGGCCCGACTGAAGGCCAGGGCGGCGGCCAGCAGCCCGGCGGCCGGCAGGCTGGCCGCCAGGGCGCTGCGCCGCTGGCGCAACCGCCAGCCGGCCCAGGCCCCGACCGCCCACAGCAGCAGGCCCCACGCCAGGCCGGTCGCCAGCGGGTCGGCCTGGGCGGCGCTGCGGCCCAGGCCGGTCGCCCAGGCCACGCTGCGCCCGGCCAGCAGGGCCAGGCGCAGGCGCAGATCGTCCAGGGCGGCCAGAAACGGCCAGGGAGCGGGCAGGGCGGCTCCGGGCCGCCACAGCCAGAGCGCATCCAGCCAGCGCAGCCCGGCCAGCCCGGCCGCCAGCAGGCTGCCCGCCAGCCGCCCGGTGTGGAGCAGGTTCCACATCAGCCCGGCGACGGCCAGCCACAGGGCGACCCCCACCCCCTCAGCCGGGGCCCGCCTTGAGGCCTCTCCAGGGGGGGAGATGCGCGCTAGCCACCAGGCCAGCAACGCGCCGAGCAGGGCGCTCAGGGCCAGGGCGTTCTCGTCCAGGGTGGGGGCGGCCTGGCCCAACCCCAGGGCCACGCTGCCCAACAGCAGACCCAGCAGGCCGCCGCCTACCAGGGGGCCGGGGCCAACTCTGCGCAGCAGCCAGGCCGCCAGGCGCTCGATCATGCTTACAGTCGCCTCCAGGGCGCGTCTTGGGCGGGGTTGACCACCCGTACCCCGCCGGTGGGGGTGACTTTTAGCTCTGGCCGGCCGCGCCGCCCCGGCTGCGCCTCCGGACGGTCGAGCAGATCGGGGGTGATGCGCTGGTGAGCGATGCCGCGCTCCGTTAAGAGATTGAGAATTTCTGATTTCTGGTCGCCGGCTTTAGCCGGATCGAAGGCCGCGGGGTCGAGCAGGAGCAGGGTGGGGATGGCGCCTTTCCACATCAGCGGCAGCAGGGTGGGCAGCCAATCGCCGGAGATGTTGGCGGTGATGATGACCAGGCTGGACGGGCCGTTCAGGCTGGCCTCCAGGCCGGCCAGCAGCTCCGCCAGGGGGCGCTCGCCCGGTTCAAGCAGGGCCAGGGCGCGCAGGATGGCGTAGCGATGAAAATCGCCCTGGCGGGGCGGCAGCCAGGCCAGCGCCTGGCTCTCTGGCAAGCGGGCGGTTGCGCCGCTGGCGATCAACCCCACCGCCCGGTTGAGACGCAGACCCCGGTCGGCCAGCGAGGCGGCCAGGATCACGCCATGCTCCTGGGTGGAGCGCGCTCCCTGCCCGGCCTGGACGGCCCGGTTGGCGTCGAGAATGATCCACCAGTCGCCGGAGGGTGTGCTTTCAAAGGTGCGCACGTAGGGCTTGCCGCGCCGGGCGGTGGTGCGCCAGTGCATCCAGCGCAGGCTGTCGCCGGGGACGTACTCGCGCACGCTGGCCGCGCTGACGGTGCGCTCGGCCAGGTTGGGGCGCGGGCGGCCCTGCCCGGCCTTGCCGCCGGGGGCCACCTCGATGTGCGGCAGCGGCACCACCGGCGGCGTAACCATCAACTGCACCGCGTGCGGGTTATGCAGCGTCACCGAGAACAGGCCCAGCGGGTCGGCGGTGCGCAGGGTGGTAGGGCCAAGGGTGAACAGGCCGCGCCGGGTGCAGGTTACTGTGGTGTGCCAGGCGCTGTGCGAGCCGCCGTCGGCCCCGGTGGCCTGGCTGGCCTGGCTGCCTGGCAGGGTGGAGTGGTCTTGAATCTCCACCCACAGGGCCGGGGCCAGGCCGCGGTTGAACAGGGTGAAACGCTCTTCCAACTGGTCGCCCACCTGGGCCCAGCCAAAGCGCATCTCGCGCTCCAGGTGCAGCCCGCTCGCCAGCGAGCGGGCCCACAGCCAGCTCAGCCCCAGCGCTCCGCCCAGGCCCAGCAGCAGGAAGCGCCAGCCGGTGTAATCGTCGGCCAGGGCCAGGATCAGCAGCAGCCCAATGAGCAGCAGCAGCGGGCGGGCGTGACTTTGAATGGATGGTTTCATCGGCGAGGACGAGAAAAAGTGGGCGCCGGGCAGCTGCCCGGCGCGCCTGCCCGGCGGCGAGGGCGCTCAGCCCTGGCGCGCTGTTTTCAGCATTTGCTTCATCTGCTCCAGGTGGGTATTGAAATGCGCCGGCAGCTCGGTAACGGTGTAGGTCAGCCGCCAGAAGGCGCCCTTGCGTTCCTGCAGTTCCGGCGGCAGATAGGCGATCAGGCTGGCGGTTTCGTGATAGGCGCGCTTCAGTTCGTCTACCAACTCGCTGGCCCCAGGATAGGCGTCGACCGTGGCCCGCACGGCGGCGTCCAGGTTGCTGCCGAAGTCGTCGGCCCAGCGCTCCTGGCTCTCGGCCATCTCGACTACGAAGGCTTGAAAGCCGCGCTCGCTGTGGATCAGGTGGGCCAGAATTTCTTTGATGTTCCACTCCTGGGCAGGTTTGCAGGCCGCGTCGGCCTCGCTGACGTTTTGGAACAGCGCATTCAATTCGTCGATAAATCTGGCCTGTATTTGCCGCAGGTAGGTTGCAAGGCCTTTGAGCGAAGCCGGGATTTCAGGCAGCGGGCGAGATGAGAGCGTCAGTTGCAGGGTCAGCTTTTGCGGGCCGCGATAGATCTCTACCGGGATGCGCTCATTAGCCCGGTGGCCGGCCAGGGCGGCGGCCAGGTCGTTAAACGAGCGCACTTCGCGCCCGGCCAGCCCCACGATCACATCATTCGGCAGCAGACCGGCCGCCGCAGCCCCCATGCCCTGCACCACGCTTTCGATGCGCACCCCGCTTGTCGCCGGAACGCCCAACTCGGCGGCCTGAGCGGGGGTAAAGTCGTTCAGGTTGACGCCCAGCATCGGGCGGCGGGTGAAGCGTTCGTCTTCCCCGGTTTCCAGCACCGAGGCCAGGTTCTCCAGGCTGTCGCGCCAGCCTTTTTCAATCTCCTGCACGGTGCGGGTCCATTCCTGATCGTCTTCCGGCAGGGCGTGTTCCAGGATCACCCGCACGCCGCCTTCCTGGATCTGGCAGGTCACCCTCACCTGGCTGCGGGCCGGGTCGTCGCGGCCGTACCAGACGAAGTCCACTTCCTGCCCCGCCTCGACGCTGGTGTACTCGCCGCTGGCGTAGTAGCCGCTGTTCCAGGCCAGATACATCCGCCCGCCAGGGCGCGGATCAACCGTTGCGATGTCGCACAGCCATTCGCGCAGCGCGCTGGCGTTGGTGAAGGCCCGGCAAACCTGTTCCGGGGTGGCCCGGATGTATTGCTCGAAGGTGAGAACACGGGTAGACATAGAAACTCCTTTCAGCGGGTCTGACGGGTATCAACCGGGGCAGCCCGGGGCGGCAAGGCTCAGGCCCATTAGCTGGGCCGCGGCAAAGCGCCTTAATATTCAAGCAGCGCCTGCACCGCCGCGGCGATCTTTTCGACCGAGGGGATGACCGCCTCCATCAACTTCAGGTTGTAGGGAATGGGCGTGTCTGGCACGGCCAGGCGCTGCACCGGGGCGTCCAGGCTGGTGAAGGCCTCCTGGGCAATGACGGCGGCAATCTCGGCCCCAAACCCGGCCGTCAGGGCGTCTTCGTGGACGATCAGAACCTTGCCGGTCTGCTGTACGCTGTCCAGCACAGCCTGGCGGTCCCAGGGGATGATGGTGCGCAGGTCGAGCAGGGTCACCCGGCTGGCGAAGGGCTGGACAGCCTCCAAACAGCGCGGCGTCATGCCGCCCCAGGTTACCAGGGTCAGCTCGCGGCCCTGGGTCAGGCGAGCGGCCTGGCCGAAGGGCAGGCAGAAATCATCGCCGGGGTAGGGGCGGCGGCCTTCGGGCTGGTCGATCAGGGCGCGATGCTCGAAGAAGAAGGTCGGGTCGTCGCCGCGCAGGGCGCTGCGCAACAGGCCGGCCGCGTCTTCGGCGTTGCTGGGGAAGGCGATGCGCCAGCCCAGGGTGTGCGCGTAGACCGCCTCGGCGGTGACGCTGTGCCACGGGTCGCCGGTCTTTTTGCCAAAACCTACCGGGATGCGCACCACCAGTGGGGCGGCAAAGCGGTTGGCGGTGCGCCAGCGCAGAGTTCCGGCGTCGCTGATCTGTTCGTGGGCCGGGTCGGCGTATTTGCGGAACTGGATTTCCGGCGCGGGCAGCAGCCCGGCCAGGGCCATGCCCACCGCCCGGCCAATGATGCCGTCTTCGTTGAGCGAGGTGTCGAACACCCGCAGCGGGCCAAAGTGAGCCTGCATGTCGAGGGTGGCCCCATGCACCCCGCCTTTTACGCCCACATCTTCGCCAAACACCAGCAGGCGTGGGTTGCGAGCCATTTCAGCTTCCAGGGTGCGCCGCACGGCCTCCAGCAGGTTGATGCGCGGCCCACTGGGCTGGGGTGTGGGGCTGCCCAACGTCGGCAGAGCGCCTTCGGGGCGCAGCCCGCCCTGGGCCGGGGCCTGGCCGGAAAAGAACAGGTGGCGGGTCACGGTTTCGGGGGCCGGTTCGGGGGCGGCTTCGGCCTCCTGGCTGGCGGCCTGCAGCTCGGCCTGCACCTCGGCCTCCAGGGCCTGCCAGCGAGCCTCGGCCTGCGGGTCGGCCTGGGCCAGGAAGGCTCGCAGGCGCGGCAGCGGGTCGCGGGTCTGCTCGGCCTGGCGCTCTGCGGCCGTCTTGTAAGATTGATCGTCGATGAAGGTATGCCCGGCCAGGCGCACCACCCGCAGGTGCAGCAGGGCGGGCAGCCCCTGGCGCACATAGGTCACGGCCTGGCTGATCGCCCGCCAGGCTTCGAGCGGGTCGGTCCCGTCACAGTCGATGATCTTGAGATTGGCGTAGGCGGCCAGGTTAGCGGCCAGGTTGCCGCCCGGCGTCTGGCAGTCGGCTGGCACCGAGATGCCGTAGGCGTTATTCTCGATGAAGAACAGCATGGGCAGGGTTTCCGTGGCGGCGATATTCAGGGCAGCCCAGAAGCCGTTGGCGGCTGTGCTGGCCTCGCCCCCAGCGGCCACAGCCAGCGCGCCCTGCCAATCGGCTTCGTTCAAGATGCGCCGGCGGTAGTGGATGGCCTGGGCCCAACCGGCGGCCGGGGTATACTGCGCCCCCACGTCGCCGGAGGCCGGCAGGATGGTCGGCCCGCCGCAATGGGGCAGGTTGAATACCACGCCCACATCCCGCCCATCGCTGGGGCCGCCGGCGCGGGCCATGCCGGCGGCCAGGGCTTCGGTCAGGCGCAACCCGCAGGCCAGCAGGAACGGCCGCGAGCGGTAATATACGGTGGCCGCGTCGTGCGGGTGATCCAGGGCCTGGGCCAGTAAAACCTGGCCCAGCTCGTGGCCCCCGGCCGAGAACTGGTACTTGACCTTGCCCTGCGGGGTGAGCTGTTCGACTTCTAATCGGTCGAGCTGGCGTGATTGCAGCATCAGGTGGGCGACTTTCCACCAATCTATCGGCGGCAGGGGCGGGGTTTTACGAGGCATGGGGCGCAGCCAAAGCTCCTTTGCAGCGAAAGATGAGAATATTATACCTTGCAGTTTTGTAATTTTTTGTTAGACTCAATCCAGCAATCAGACGGGTACCACCCCATTCAACCGTGGAGCAGGCCTGGCGCTCTTTGAGCGCCTTCAAGAAAGAGAAGCTGCCTGGATTTTGCCGCCCGAAGCGCGCCGCCCGAAGCGCGCCGCCCGAAGGCGAAGTTCGCCCGTCATTCTCCCCCCGGTTGAGTGGGGAACCGCCGCCAGACGATTCCTACCCGTTTTTGAAAGAAGAAAAGCGGCTCTTCCGGCCTGGCCGGGGAATTTTCTGTTACTGGAGGGTTGCGGGGGGCAGCGCCCCCTGCAATCCTCCAAGATCGGTTAGCTCCCGCCTCCGGCGGAAGAGCCAGAAATCTAGGGTTGACCCAAGATGCGGTTCGCGCGGCGCTTTTTTCAGATAGGGCTCCTGGTCGGCCTGGCGTTTTTGCCGCTGGGCCTGGCCGGCGCGGCCGCGCCCGCCCCGGCCGAGGCTGCCCTGAGCGGGACGCTGACGGTGGTATGGGGCGACGCCCCCGGCGGTCAGCATACCCCGCCGCAGTACCGCCTGCACCTGGACGATGGCCGGATTGCACTGCTCCTTCCCACGCCGGGAGCGGGCTGGTCGCCCGACGACCTGCTGGCGGCCCGCGGCCAGCGGCTGCGGGTGAGCGGCGGTTGGGTCAGCCCGGCGGCCCGGGGCGATCTGCCGTCCCCGGCCGATCTGTATCAGGCCGAGCGCATCGAGCGGGCCGACGGCGCGGTTCGCCCGGCGGATGCGCCGCAGGTATTCGGCGCGCATCCCTGGATCAGCGTGCTGTGCCGCTTTAGCGATATCCCCGCTACCCCGCGCGACCAGGCTTATTTTCAAGAGATGTACGCCAACGCCCCTGGCCGGTTGGACCATTACTGGCGGGCCCAGTCGTATGGACTGGCGAATGTGGCCGGGTCGAGCGCGGTGGGCTGGGTCGATCTGCCGCAGCCGCGGGCGGCTTACGATTTGAATGGCGACCCTCGCCAGTTCGACCTGAACCGGGCGGCGCAAGACTGCACTGCCGCCGTCGATGGGCAGGTGGATTTCTCGCAGTACGACGGGATCAACTTGATGTTCAACGCTGCGCTGGATGGCTACGCCTGGGGCGGCCAGCACTGGTTCAACGCCGGGCTGGACGGCAAGCGCTATTTCTACGTCGCCTGGGTTCCGCCCTTCGGCTATACCGATATTACCGTCATCCAGCACGAGATGGGGCATGGCTTCGGGATGTCTCATTCTTCCTCTGGCGACGCCAAAAGCTACGATAACGCCTTCGATGTGATGAGCGATTCGTGGCAGGGCTGCTACACCACCCCGGCCTTTCGCGATCGCGTCTATGGCTGCATGGGCCAGGGGACGATTGCCGATCACCGCAAGAAGTTGGGCTGGCTTGGCCCCGATCAGATCGAGACCGTTGAGCAGGGCCGCGCGGCCGAGGTGAGCCTGGGCTGGCTGGAAGCCGGCGAGCAGCCCGCCCCTGGCTACCGGATGATCCGCATTCCCCTGCCGGGGGGCAGCCGCTATTACACCGTCGAACTGCGCGGCTATGTCTATCAGGCTGGGCTGACCCCCTGGCCCGGCTATGACCAGAAATTCCGGCCTATCCTGGGGGCGGTGGGCGATCAGGCGGTGGTGATTCATCAGGTAGACCCGGCGCGAGAAAGCCCGGCCCACATCATCGACCAGGATGGCAACGGCAACACCGCCGACGCTGGGGCTTACTTCCTGCCCGGCGAGAGCTACACCAGCCCCGACGGGCTGGTGAGCATCCGGGTGCTGGCCCTGGAGGCCGGGCAGGCCCGCCTGCACGTCAGCAATGGCCTGGCCTCCAGCGCCCCGCAGCGTTTGCAGATCAGCGGCCCAACCATGGGCGTGACCAACCAGGAATACACGTTTACGGCCTCGGTGCTGCCGCTGGAAGGCGCCGCCCCCATCACCTATACCTGGACGGCGGCCGGCCAGCCGTCGGTGATGCACGTCAACGGCGTCAGCGATGCCATTACCCTCTCGTGGGAAGTGAGCGGCACGCAGGCCCTCACCGTCACGGCGATCAACGCGTTGGGGGCGCTCACCCAGGGGTTGAGCTTTCCCGTACTGCGCCCGGACGCCGCTCCGGGGGTCTGCCCGCTCGCACAGCACTGCCTGCTGCTGGCGGTGGTGATGCGCTAGGCCGGTTCGGCCAGGGCCCGCTGGATGATGCCGGCAGAGCGCAGGCCCAGCCAGGCGGTTTGGGCGGCGGTGCTGAGGGTCAGAGCCAGCATGCCCGCATACAGCCCGGCAACCTGGCCCCACAGCACGCCCAACCCCAAAATCATCCCGTTTACGATCAGGTAAACCGCCACGCTTTCGGTAATGCCGCGCGTGACGCGCCCATGCAAGATAGCGCCCTGGTACCAGCTTTGCAGCACGCTCAGAGCGGGCAGCGGCAGGGCGAACAGCAGCCCCGCGCGGGCCAGCTTCGCCAGGGCCGGTTCCAACCCCATCACGCTTCCAAACCAGACGTCCGACAGAGGGGTAAAGGCGATCAGGGCCAGGGCGGCGGTGGTGGTCAGGATCAACCATTCGGCGAAGCGCTTGAGGCGGCGAGCCGCGCCGGGTTCGTCCAGCAGGGCCACCACCACTTCGTTATAGGCGATGCCCAGGCTGCGCAGCATAAACGCCAGCCCGGTAACCACCGACCACACCGCCAGCGATTCGATGGCAAGCGGCATGCGGCTGATGGCCGCGCTGCCGATGGGATTCGCCAGCAGGGTCAGCAGTTGGGTCATCACCAGCGGCACATAAAAGGCCCGGAAGGCGCCCCAGGTGAGGGCGGGCTGCACCGGCGGGGCCGACAGCAGATCGCCGAAGCGCACCGGGCGCACAGCCAGCCCGGCGTACAGGGCTTCGCTCAGCACCCCGGCGGCTATGGCGCTGGTGCCGATGACGATGCCCGGCAGGCGGTCGGCCAGCGGCCCGTTCGCCAACTGGTAGCCGGCAATCAGCACGATCAGGTTGGCCGTCAGGCGCACCACTGTGCCGATGCCCACCGTGCGCGAGCGCCCAAAGCGGATGAGCGTTCCCTGGTTGAAGCGCCGATAGGCAATCGACCAGGTCCAGGGGGTCATGATGATTAGCCCGATGCGGGCCGGTTCGACGATCTCGGCCGGCGCGCCGATCAGCCCCACCACGATGGGATAGTACAGTGGGGTGAGGGCTACCAGCAGGTGCAGCCCGGTGAGCAGCGCGCCCGAGATCAACATGAAGCGGCGCAGTTTCAGGTATGAAGCCAGGTCTTTGCTCAAGGCGGTGGCAGCAGCCAGCAACATGATGATGGGCGACTCGAAGATCAACGCCAGCGGGAAGACCACCCCGCCGTAGGCCGCCAGGTGAATTTCCGGGTCGGGCAGGCGGGCGATCACCGCGCTCATGGCGGGCAGTTCCAGGGCCATCAGCAGCCAGGAGGCGGCCAGCGGCCACCAGGTGGCAACGATGCGGCGAGTGGACAGGCCGGGGGTGATGGAAGGCGTTTGGCTACCGTGGTAAGGGGGGAGGAACGCTTACTCGATCCGAAGGGTGTCGCCGGGGCAAAGCCGCCCGGCCCGCTCGACCACCGCCACCAGGCCGCGCTTGCGCCGGCCCACTTTGGGGAACAGGCGAGCGGCCTCGGCCGCCCCGGTTTGGGCGGCGATGATACGGGCCGGGTCGCTGCATGGGTGGTTTTCGGCGGTAATCAGCAGTACGGCCCCGCTAGGGAAGAACAGGCGGGTGTTGGGCGGCAGTTGGGATAGCTGAGGCTGGCCCTGGAGGAGCAGGTTGGCCCCCAGCCATTCCGGGCGCACTTCGGCTACGCCCAGGGCGGCAGCCACCTCGGCCAACTCCTCGACCGAAACGATGGACGCCTGGCGATCGTTGCGGATTTGGGTGCCGCGTGGGTACCACGGCCAGCGCCCATTCGAGCGGCGGGTGAAGCCGTAGTGCCGGTCGCCCACCAGCCCGGCCAGTTCAGCCTCGATGTGCGGCTGGGCGGTGGAGACCAGCGAATCAGCCTCCAGGGCCAGGTACACCCCGGCCAGGGTTGCGTTGAGGTAGGTAGAATTTGACATGGGGGGTATTATACGTTAATGTAAGCGATTGCGGGCCAGACGCGGTGCGACGCATCTGCTTTCGATGCGTCGCACCTGAGTGGAAGTGGGAGCTGGCGGGCCAGGCGCGTCGCGCCTGCTCTGGGCGCGACGCGCCATTTAATCATCCGGCTACGAAGCGCACGGCTACCAGGGTCAGGTCGTCTTCCTGGGGCTTGCCGGCGCTGAAATCGACAATCGCCTGGCGGGCCAGGCGCACCATCTCGTGGGCTGAAGGGCTGGCGGTCTGGACGGCGGCAGCCAGCCGCGCCCCACCGAACGGCTCGCCGGCCGGGTTTTCGGCCTCCGTGGCCCCGTCGGTATAGAGCAGCAGCGCGTCGCCGGGGGCCAGTGGAATGCTGACCTGCGAGAACGTGGCTTCTTCCACCAGGCCGATGGCCGGGCCGGTGGGGGCCAGCCATTCGGTGGCCGGCCAGAACCCGCCCGCCCCGCGCAGCAGCAGGGGCGGGTTATGCCCGGCGTTGACATAGCTCAGGCGGCGCTCGTGCGGGTTATACATTCCCAGAAACAGGGTCACAAAGGTGGTGAACTGGCTGTTATGGATGAACAGCCGGTGGACGCGCTGGGCGACATCCAGCGGCGCGGCGCTGAGCGGGGCCAGGCTGCGCAGGGCGGCCTGGATCGAAGCCATGTGCAGCCCGGCCGAGATGCCATGCCCGGCCACGTCGGCAATCGCCAGCCCCTGCAGGCCGTCGGGAAAGTCGAGAAAGTCGAAGTAATCGCCGCCCACGATCTGGGCCGGGCGGCTGAAGGCGGCTACTTCCAGGTAGGGCGTGTCTGGGGGCTGCTGGGGAAGCAGCGAGCGCTGTACGTTTTGAGCCAGCTCCAACTCGAATTCCAACTGGGCAGCCTGCTCAGCCGACATATCCCCTAAACATACGGCAGTGGTATAGTCCATTTCCAGCACCTCCGGTTCGATGGGATAGCCGCATACCTGGCATATCCCAAAGGAGTCGGTTTCGATCCGTTGCAAAACCCCCTCGATCACCTGCAGGTGGTCTTCGACGGCCCGTTCGCCGGCCGGGCCAAGGCGAGCCTGCCGTTCCGGGTGGGTCGCATGTTGCAGCCATCCGGCTACAAAATCGCGCTTGCCCAGTAAGCTGTCTCGAATCTGGCTGAGAGCCAACCCCATGCTGTACCTCCTGAGAATTACGTGGGTTGGCAAAGGCCCGGCGCAGCCGCCCGTTTCTTCCCCAACCCACAGCGATTCGTGTGCGCAGCGCACATAAATCAAGAGAACTTATGTTCGATTAATTATACCATAGATATTGAAAATTCAAGGGGTGTTTCTGAAATAAAATTGCGAGATCAACGCCGCGCTCAGGCCGGGGTCTCGCCCCATACCAGGGTATAGACTTCGTGGGCCTGGGCTTTCCCGGCTGCGTAGTCTTGCTCCAGGCGAGCCAGCCCGGCCTGGTAGGCTGCTTCGGAGATCAGGCACAAGGAAGAATAGGCTTTGTTGCGGTAGCGTTCCAGCAGGGCCGGGGTGAAGGCCACCGCGCGGCGGGTGTGATCGAGCCAGGTTTGGCCGAACCCGGCGGTCTGCATGGCCTGCCGGATGCGCTCAAGGGTGGGATAGCGGCGCAGCTCTACGTCCACGATCTCTGGGAAATAGGCCGCCATGGTGCGGGCGCGGATGTCTGCGCTCGAGTCAGTGATGGTCAGAACCAACCCGGCCGGGCGCAAGACGCGGCGCATCTGGCTGAAGAAGTGTTCCAGGTCGGGGATGTAGTGGATCACGTCCACCGAGTAGGCCAGGTCGAAAGCCGCCTCGGGGTAGGGGAAGGCCACCCCGGCGTCGGCCTGCTGCAAACGCAGGCCAGGATTCTTCTGGCGGGCCTGTTCGATCATCCCGCCTGACTGGTCAAAGCCCTGCCCGGTCACATTCCATGCCTGGCTGAGGGCGTACAGAAAGTCGGCTGTGCCGCAGCCGACTTCGAGAATGTCTTGATGGGAACGATCTTGCAGGGTTTCCAGCACACGGGCCAGGGTGGCCGGGCTGGCGCTGCGGTTGGCGGCGTAGGTGGCCGCGATGGCGTTATAGTCGATGTCGAGAGAGGACATAAGCCTCCGCGCGGATGGGTAGATTTTGGAGCCGGGTCAGGCGTCGATGGATAGATATTCTACCAGACCGCGCAGTTGGGCCAGCACTTTGGCCCGGTCGGCTTCGCTCAGGCGGCCGAACAGCATCAGCAGATCGAAGTCGCTCATCGACAGGCTGGGTTCGAGAGCCTGGCGGTAGGCCGGGGGCAGGAAATACAGCAGGGGGCGCTGCAAGATGCGGCCAAGCTGCACCAGTTCAAACACGCCCACTTCCCGGCTGCCGTTTTCAATGGCGGTCACCGCCCGGGTCGATAGACCCAGTTCGGCGGCCAGATCGCCCTGGCTCAGGCCCAGTTCCTGGCGCGCCCGTTCGATCAGCTCGCCCATCTGCTGGGTAAAGTGGTTGGGAAGCTCGTGTTTCGCTACTGCTACATTAAACAAACTGTCGAGTCTCATGACGCATTCCTTTGTAGGCCATTCATCTTCACTCCCCATTTTATCGAAAGGAAGCATTTATTTGCCTTACAATCCTGTTGTTTAGCCTTTACCCGGCGTTAATGCCTGGCCTTATAGCCCGCTCACATAGAAGATTTCCCAAAAATTTAATGGGATGGTACCCCCTGGCAAGCAAAGCTCGCCTGGAAAGAGGATTAATCGTGGATTTTGTCGCACTTCGCGCGACAAAATCCACGGAATAACTCTTTTTGAAGGCTCTCGAAGAGCGCCATGCCTGTTCCACGGTTTAAGGGGGTGGTAGCCCCATGCCGGTTCTTGTGAATTCTCTCATTTGCGGCTTAATTGGACATGATAGAATGATGAAAGTTCATGTCGCAGCGCGTCACAAACCTTGACAGGCAACCGTGGATTTGGTATGCTCGAACTACCAAACGGTCGGTAGGGAAGCGGCCCGGCTTGGAAGGGCGGGGAGGTGACATGACCCGTGACGAAATCTTGATCGCGGCAGCGCAGATTTTCAGCCAGAAGGGCTTTCACGCCACTTCCATGGCCGATATTGCCCAGGCGGTTCACCTCCAAAAGGGCAGCCTGTATCACCATATTTCCAGCAAACAGGAATTGCTGGTCGAGATGCTCGACCGGGCTTTGGACCTGCTCATCGAACAGATGCAGGCCGTGATGAGCCTGCCGCTGCCGCCCGAAGAGAAGCTGCGCCAGGCGATGGCCGCCTACCTGAACACGCTCATCGAGCATCGCGATCTGGCCTCGGTCTTGCTCTTAGAACATCGCTCGCTTGAACCGGAGTATCGTTCCCGCCATCTGCCGCGCCGCGATCGCTACGAGCGCCTGTGGCGCGATTTGATTCAGCAGGGCCTCGACCAGGGCGCTTTTTGCTGCGCCGACCCCGGCATGGCCGCCAGGGCTGTGCTGGGCGTAATGAACTGGACCATCACCTGGCTCAAGCCCGACGGCCCCCTCTCCACCGATCAGGTCGCCAGCCAGTTCAGCGACCTGCTCTTGAATGGCCTGCTGGCCCGCCGGCCAGCCGGCCCGGAGGCTGGCGGCGTATGAATCCCACCCCTGTTTCTCTTGATATCCAGATTTTTGAAACCTGCCGCGGGGCGCAGATCTTTCAATTGCCCCTGCCGGTTTTCCCCGGCCTACAGGGCTACGCTTATCTGGTCCTGGCCGAAGGCCAGGGCGGCCCCTACCGGGCGTTGATCGACGTGGGGTCGGGGTTCGGCGAGTCTAATCAGCGCCTGGAAGCCGGGCTGCAGGCCGCCGGCGAGCGCCTGGGCCGCCCCTTTGGGCTGGCCGACCTGACCCATATCCTCATCACCCACAGCCACATCGACCACTTCGGCGGCCTGGGTTATGTGCGCTCGCGCACCGCCGCCCGCCTGGGCGTGCATGAGCTGGACCTGCGCAACCTGACCAACTACGAGGAGCGCCTGTTCATGGCCTCCCGCCGCCTGGATACCTACCTGATCGAAGCCGGGGTTTCTGCTCACAGCCGGGCCGGGCTGATCGAGATGTATCACATCACCAAGAGCCTGCACCGCTCGGTGCGGGTCGATTTCACTTACGAAGCTATCGGGATGCACCTGGGCCCGTTCGAGTTCTTTCATGTTCCGGGCCACAGCGCCGGGCACGTGGTTATCCGCCTGGACGATGTGCTGTTCAGCGGCGATCACGTGCTGCAAGACACCAGCCCGCACCAATCGCCCGAACACCTGACCCTCTCCACCGGGCTGGAGCATTATCTGCATTCTTTGGCCGCCCTCCATGCCTGGGCGGGCGCTATTCGCCTGACCCTGGGCGGGCATAAGGCCCCCATTACCGACCTGCCGGGCCGCATCGAGGCCATCCGCAGCCTGCACCAGGCGCGGCTGGAGAAAACCCTGGCCCTGCTGGCCGAGCCGCATACGATTGCCGAAGTCTCGCACGCCCTGTTCGGCGAGGTGCAGGGCTATAACGTGCTGCTGGCCCTGGAAGAAGCCGGGGCGCACGTGGAATATCTGTACCAGCGCGGCCTGCTGGGCGTCGAAAACCTGGCCGAGCTGGAAGCGGCCGCCGGTTCGCAGGCCGGGCCGCTGCCCATCCGTTATCGCTGTCTCCCCTGCCGCCCCGAGGATCAGTGAAATCAGCCGCTTCTGTGAAAGCAGTGATGTAAAATCAGCGCTCTCAGTATATCTGTGATTCAGGAGGAACCGATGTACGCTTTTGCTCCAACCGAAGAGCAACAAATGCTGATCGACGCCATCCAACGCTACGCCGTCAACGATCTGCGCCCTAAAATGCGCGACGCCGAAGAAGAAGGCGCTCTGCCCGATAAGCTCATCCGCAAGGGCTGGGAGCTGGGCTTCTTGCAGGCTTCCATCCCCGAAACCTACGGCGGCTTCGGCGACCGCTCGGCGGTGACGGGCGTGCTGGCGGCCGAAGAGCTGGCCTACGGCGACCTGGCCGGCGCACTGGCCGTGATGGCGCCGGGACTGTTTGCTGCGCCCATCTTGCTGGCCGGCAGCGAGGCGCAAAAGCAAACCTATCTGCCCGCCATCGTGGAAGCCGATTGGACCCCCTACACCGCCGCTTTTCTCGAACCGGCCTTCGATTTCGACCCCAACGAACTGCGCGCCACAGCCATCCAGGATGGCGATGCCTGGGTGCTGAACGGCGAAAAGACCTATGTCCCCTATGCCGACCGGGCCGAGGCCATGATCGTCTACGCCAGGCTGGGCGACCAGACCCAGGGCTTCATCATGCCCAAGGGCGCGCCCGGTCTGGAAGTGGGCGAGCGCCAGAAGACCCTGGGCATCCACGCCCTGCCGGTCTACAAGGTGAGCTTCAAAGACGTGCGCCTTCCGCTGGAGAATCGCCTGGGCGGGCCAGGCGGCCACGATTTCGCTCCCCTGCTCTCCTCCATGCGCCTGGGCTGGGCGGCCCTGGCGGTGGGCATGTCGCGCGCCGCCCTGGATTACGCCATCGACTACGCCAAGAACCGGGACGTGTTCGGCGTGAAGGTGGCCCAGAAGCAGGCTATCGCCTTTATGCTGGCCGAAATGGCGACCGAGATCGAAGCCATGCGCCTGCTGCTGTGGGAAGCGGCCTGGATGCTGGATGTCGGCAAGCCCGAAGCTCACGAGCAGGCATACCTGGCCGCGGTCGGCGCAGCCGATATGGCGATGATGGTCACCGACCGGGCGGTGCAGACCCTGGGCGGCCACGGCTACATCCGCGAGTACCCGGTGGAGCTGTGGATGCGCAACGGGCGCGGTTTTGCCATGCTGAACGGGCTGGCGATTGTATAACAGGTAGCGTAGCGCAGGCAAGGAGGAAACGATGATTGAGTTCGAGGCTCCCAAGCCCATCCAGATGCTTACCACCGCCCTGGAAACCGTGGCGGTAAATATGATGCGCCCGGTCTCGCGGAAGTTCGACGAGAACGAGCACGACATCCCCTGGGACTATATCAACTTCATGCACATGGCAATGCGCCAGACCGGGGCCGGGTCGCTGGCCCCGGCCGAAAAGAAGAAAGACGAGGGCGGCGAAAAACGCCCACCCATTGGCTACCAACAGCTTGCCACCACGTTGGAAATTCTGTCCTGGGGCGACTGCGGCATGTACCTGGTCACCCCGGGCGGCGGGCTGGGGGCGGCCGCCGTGCAGGCCGCCGGCACGCCCGAACAGCGCGAGAAGTTCCTGGCCCGCTTCAAAGGCGAAAAGCCCGTCTTTGGCGCAATGGCGATGACCGAACCGCAGGCCGGGTCTGACACCTCGGCCATCCGCACCTCGGCCGTGCTGGATAAGGACGCCAACGAGTGGGTGCTGAACGGCGAGAAGATTTTTGTTACCGCCGGGCAGAAATCGCTGTGCGACAGCGAGGGCTTTGTAGTGGTGTGGGCCACCATCGACCCCAGCGCCGGGCGGGCCGGAATGCGCGCCTTTGTCGTCCCGGCCGGCACACCGGGGGTCAAAGTGACCAAGCTGGAGCATAAGATGGGCATTCGGGTAAGCGACACGGCCGCCATCGTGCTGCAAGACGCCCGCGTGCCGTTCGAGAA
Source organism: uncultured Anaerolinea sp. (assembly GCA_964416275.1). Lineage (GTDB taxonomy): Bacteria > Chloroflexota > Anaerolineae > Anaerolineales > UBA4823 > RBG-16-57-11. The sequence continues at coordinate 44,939 of CAYQDU010000001.1, forward strand.
TATGCTCGGCAGTCTCGAGATCGTGCGCGAGGGCAGCAAGGGCTTCAAAGGCGCCATGGCGACCTTCGACGCCACCCGCCCGCTGGTGGCCGCCACCGCGGTGGGCGTGGCCCGGGCCGCCCTGGAGGAGCTGAAAGCCATGCTGGCAAAAGAAGGCGTAGAGATTCGCTACGACCGGCCGCGCCAGAAGATGACCGCCATCGAGCGCGAAGTGATCGACATGGAGATTATGCTCCGCTCGGCCTGGCTGCTGGTGCTGAAGGCGGTCTGGATGGCCGATAACCACCTGCCCAACTCGAAAGAGGCCTCCATGTCGAAGGTGCGCGCCGGCGACATCGTCAACAAGATCACCCAGCGGGCGGTCGAGATCATGGGGCCGTTGGGCTACAGCCGGGAATTCCTGTTGGAAAAATGGTTCCGCGACGCCAAGATCAGCGATATTTATGAAGGCACCGGCCAGATCAACCGCCTGATTGTGGCCCGCCATATCCTGGGTTACAGCGGCAAAGAGCTGCGTTAAACAAAATGGCGCGGGATGGACAGGAAAGCCCCCTGCCCGCCCCGCGCCATCCTTGCGCCGTACCTTAACAATGCCACGCAGGCTAGATAAATGGCATTTTTACCGGGCAGTGCGCCGCGGGCGCCGCCTCATTAAACCCTGGAGCGGGCATGGCGCTCTTCGAGCGCCTTCAAAAAGAGTTGTTACGTGGATTTTGTCGCACGAAGTGCGACAAAATCCACGCTGAACCCTCTTTCGGCGAAGCTTGCCAGTCGCCTCACCACGGTTTGATAGAGCGCTGCTGCGCCGCGCAGAAAGGGCGAGCCATCCCCCCCATTCTTGTCTCCACAGCCCACTTGGCAAAGCCGATGCGCGGGCAAAATAGGCGGGCAAAATATTTTGTATCTTGACCTGTGCTGAAAGCGTCGGTAAACTATAGTGTAGTACGTGTGGGTTAGAAAACGATCTCGCTCGCAAGCGGGTGGTCGAAAGTTCAAAAGCAAAGGAGAAGAAGTTATGCGCGCTCACCCCGGTACGTCTCGCCCGGTTTCACCGGCCGGCTTCCTGACACTGGTTCTGCTGGCTGCCCTGTTGTTGAGCGGCTGCTCGGTATTCAATCGACAGGCCCCCGCCCCGGCTGGCTCGGAGGCTGCCCCGGCGGTTTCCGAAGCCGCCCCCCAGGCGGCCGCCAGCGAAGACGCCCCGGCCCTGTATACCCAGGCCGCCGAGACGATCATGGCCGAGCTGGCCCAAAAGGCCCCGGCCACCACCCAGCCGCCAGCCGCCCCCCAGCCCTCCAATACGCCTACCGAGGAGCCGCTGCCCCCCACCAGCACCCCCCGGCCCACCAATACCCCCCTGCCCTCGGACACGCCGCTGCCCTCGAATACGCCGCTGCCCTCGAATACGCCGCTGCCCACCAACACCACCACGCCCGAGACGCCCCCCACCGCCACCCTGCCGCCTGAACCGAACTGGAACCTGGTGCAGACCGACGATTTTACCAACACCTACTGGCCGCACGATAACCTGGAATCGGTGCGCTTCCGCTACACGATGGGCGGGTATACCATCCTCAACCGGGCCGAAAAGACCATCGTCTGGTCGGCCCGCGACGATCAGTATGCTGGCGTGCGGGTCGAAGTGAAGGCCCAGAAGATCGCCGGGCCGCTGGATGGCTACTACGGCGTCGTATGCGGCTTCAGCAACGGCGGCAATTACTACTTCCTGGGCGTGGGCGCTAACGGCTGGTATGGCATCGGCCTGCAGCTCAGCAATAAGCTCACCTGGCTGATCGAAGGCATGGACATCACCGGCATCGTCCGCACCGGCAACGCTCCCAACGTGATCCGGGCCGACTGCCAGAACCAGAGCCTGACCCTATGGGTCAACGGCACTATGCTGGCAACGGTGCGCGACACCACCTTCTCGGCCGGCAGCGTAGGCATGGCCGTTGGAAATCAGGCCGCTACCGGCACCGAAGCTCTGTTCGACGATTTTTCGATCTACACCACCGAGCCGGCCAACCCGTAATTCCGGCGCAGGTATAAAAATGGACAGGCATCCGGGTATGGATAGGCGGCGGGTCGCCCATCCATACCCGGATGGTTGTTGATCGTTTCCCCCTTTGCGTGGCAAAATTTCATGATATCTCACAGCCCGGCCGGGCTGCGGCAAACGCCGCACCCCGCCAGGCCCTGGTTTGGATTCGTTCGAGGAGGTCCTATGAAATACAACATCCACAAAGCGGTGGTGATTGGCGCCGGGACGATGGGCGGCGGAATTGCCGCTCTGCTGGCGAACGCTGGCGTGCCGGTCACCCTGCTGGATATTACTCCCAACCAGCTCACCCCCGAGGAGCAGCAGCAGGGTAAGACCCTGGCCGACCCGGCGGTGCGCAACCGGATCGTGCGCGATCTGTTCGAGCGCGCGGTGAAGGCCCGCCCGGCCAATTTCCTCTCGGCCGACTTTGCGGCGCGGGTGACGACCGGCAATCTGGAGGACGATTTCCAGGCCGCAGTGGCCGAGGCCGATTGGGTGATCGAGGTGATCGTCGAAAATCTGGCCGTCAAACGCCAGCTGATGGAGCGCATCGACGCGGCGCGCAAGCCCACCACCATCGTCAGCACCAACACGTCTGGCATCCCGGTCGCCCAGATTGCCGAAGGTCGCTCGGAGAGCTTCCGCCAGCACTTCTTAGGCGCACATTTCTTCAACCCGCCGCGCTACCTGAAGCTGTTGGAGATCATCCCCACCTCCGACACGCTGCCCCAGGTGGTCGAGACGCTCAGCCGCTTCAGTGAGTTTCGCCTGGGCAAGGGCGTAGTGCTGTGCAAAGATACGCCCAATTTCATTGCCAACCGCCTGGCGTTTGGCAGCGCCGCCTTTGGGCTGGATTATATTCTGGAGAACGGCTACACCGTCGAAGAGGTGGACGCCATCACCGGCCCGGCCATGGGCAACCCCAAGACCGCCACCTTCCGCCTGATCGACCTGGTGGGCATCGATGTGTGGGAGCATGTGGGCAGGAACCTGGCCCCAGCCATTCCACACGATGAGCATGCCCTGCGCTACCTGAACAGCCAGCGAGTCAACGCCCTGATTGGCGGGCTGGTGAGCCGGGGGGCGCTGGGCAACAAGTCGAAGCAGGGGTTTTACAAAGAAGTGCGCACCGCCGAAGGCGGCAAGGAATTTTGGGCTTTGAACCTCCAGACGTTGGAATACGAGCCGTCTCAAAAGGTGCGCTTTGACTCGCTGGGCAAGACCCGCGATAAAGCCAATTTGGGCGACCGGCTGAAGATCATCCTGGCGGCCGATGACCGGGCCGGGCAGCTGGCGCGGGCCCTGACCTATCAGAGCCTGGCCTACGCTTCCGAGCGCATCCCAGAGATTGCCGATACGCCCAAGCCCATGGACGACGCCATGCGCTGGGGCTTTGGCCGTGAGGCCGGCCCGTTCGAGATATGGGATATGATCGGCGTGGCCGAGGCCGCCGCCGCCATGCGCCAGGCCGGTTTTGCGCCGGCTCCCTGGGTGGACGAGATGTTGGCCGCCGGCTGCCAGACCTTCTATCAGTATCAGGGCCGCGTCAAGACCGGGGTGTATAACCCGGCCCTGTGCGCCTATGAAGCCATTGAGCGCCCGGCCGGGCTGGCGCCGCTGCCAGAACTCAAGGCGGCTGGCAAGGGGATCAAGAAGAATATGGGCGCCGACCTGATCGACCTGGGCGACGGCGTGGCCGCCCTCGAATTCCACACCAAGATGAACACCCTCGACCAGGACATCTTCACCCTGCTCGGCGATGGGCTGGACCTGGTCGAAAAGGACTTCGACGCCCTGGTGATCGGCAACGAGGCCGAGAATTTCAGCGCCGGGGCCAACCTGTTCCTGGTGGTGATGAATGCCCAGAACGGCCAGTGGGACGCCCTGGATCAGTTGATCGCCGGGATGCAGTCGGCCCTGATGCGGGTGCGCTATTTCCCCAAGCCGGTGGTGATCGCCCCGGCCGGGTTGGCCCTGGGCGGCGGCGCCGAGATCATCATGAGTGGGTCGCGGGTGGTAGCGCACGGCGAACTGTACGCCGGGCTGGTGGAGTTGGGGGCGGGGGTTATTCCGGCCGGCAGCGGCACAAAAGAGATGCTGCGTCGCATCCTCAACCCGCCCATGCGCACCCAAAACGCCGACCCGCTGCCTTTCCTCCAGCGCATCTTCGAGCAGATCGGCCTTGCAAAGGTGGGAACCAGCGCCGAAGAGGCCCGCCAGATGGGCTTCCTCAGCCCGTGCGACCGGGTGACCCTGAACCGCGACCGGCTGTTGAGCGAAGCCAAGCGGGAGGCGCTGCACCTGGCGGCTTCGGGCTATCAACCGCCCCGGCCGGAGAAGATCTACGCCGCCGGACAGAGCGCTCGCGCCGCCTTGCAGGTAGGCATCTACATGATGAAGGAAGGCGGCTACATCACCGAGTACGAGGCGATCATCGCCGGCAAGCTGGCGAACGTGCTGACCGGCGGCGACCTGAGCGCCCCCGCCTGGGTGGACGAGCAGTATATCCTCGATTTGGAGCGCGAAGCCTTCCTCTCGCTGTGCGGCAATGAAAAGACCCAACAGCGCATGTGGAACATCCTCCAGACCGGCAAGCCCTTACGCAACTAATCATCCATCGGGTTGCGGGCGGCTGCACCGCCCCCAGCCCGTTCGATGAATGACACAGGAGGACGATGATGATTGCGAATAACGATCCTACCCGCGATGCGGTGATTGTGGCCGCCACGCGTACCGCGGTGGGCAAGGCCAAGCGCGGTAGCCTGGCGACCACCCGCCCCGATGAGATGGCCGCCGCCGTGATCCGCGAGCTGCTGCGGCGCACCCCAGCGCTGAACCCCGGCGAGATCGACGACTACGTGCTGGGCTGCGCCTTCCCGGAAGGCGAGCAGGGTATGAACATGGCCCGCATGGTGGCCCTGCGGGCCGGCCTGCCGGTGGAAGTAGCCGCCGAGACGGTCAACCGCTTCTGCTCATCGGGCCTGCAGAGCATTGCCCATGCCGCCTATTCGATTATGGCCGGGCAGACCCAGGCCGCCATCGCCGCCGGGGCCGAGTCGATGAGCATGGTGCCGATGACTGGCTTTCACTTCGCGCCCATGCCCTACCTGGCCGAAAACCAGCCCCAGGCCTTTACCAATATGGGCCTGACGGCCGAGAACGTGGCCGCCCAATACGGCGTCAGCCGGGCAGACCAGGACGCCTTCGCCCTGCGCAGCCACCAGCGGGCGGCCAAAGCCGTGGAGAGCGGCCTGTTCGACCCCGAAATTACGCCCCTGGAAGTCTGTACGGTCGAACTGGGGCCGGAAGGGCGGCGGCGTGAAAAGACCTTTGTCTTCAAGCGCGACGAAGGCCCGCGCGCCGACACCAGCCTGGAAGCCCTGGCCAGGCTCAAACCGGCCTTCAAGGAGGGCGGCAGCGTGACCGCCGGTAATTCGTCGCAGATGTCGGATGGGGCGGCGGGGGTGATTATCCTGTCGCGGGCCAAGGCCGAGAGCCTGGGCCTGAAGCCGCTGGCCCGCTTTGTCAGCTTTGCGGTGGGCGGCGTGCCGCCGGAAGTGATGGGCATTGGCCCCATCGCGGCCGTACCGAAGGCCCTCAAGATCGCCGGGCTGTCGCTGCGCGAGATCGGCCTGATCGAACTGAACGAAGCCTTTGCCGCCCAGGGCCTGGCGGTGATGCGCACGCTAGAAATGGACCCGGAGATCACCAATGTCAATGGTGGGGCGATTGCCCTGGGTCACCCCCTGGGCTGCACCGGCTCGAAATTGACCACCCAGTTGATCTATGAGATGAAACGCCGCAGCGTGCAGTTCGGCATGGTTACGATGTGCATCGGCGGCGGTATGGGCGCAGCCGGTATCTTTGAGAACCTGAACTGATTAAGGAGATGACAGCATGGCCGATATTCCCGTCAAGACCCTGGTATACAACCATGAGAAGTTCTTTCTGCCCGAAGTGGCCGGCGATCTGGATGCGGTGATCCAATACTGCCTGACCGGCGAGGAAGCAGGCGACTATATCATTACCATTAAAGACGGCCAGTGCAAGGTGGCGGAAGGGCTCGCCCATAACCCCACCGTGACCCTGACCGCCGACGGGCGCGACTTCGCCGATGTGCTGATGGGCCGCGCCAATGGGATGCAGTATTTCATGACCGGCAAGATCAAGCTGGCCGGCGACCTGAACATGGCGATGAAGCTGACCAGCTTCTTCAACATGGGCGGGTAGATATTACGTGGATTTTGGCGCACGCAGTGCGCCAAAATCCACAATTAACCATCTTTCCAGGCGAGCGAAGCTCGCCAGCCACGCCTACCACAGCCGGGTTTGCGGGCGGCTGCGCCGCCGCAAACCCGGCTATAGATCCAATCCTTATGGCAAGGGCTGCCAGTTGATGTCGGTGGGGATGATCCGGCGGGTGTTGGCCGAGAAGGAAATGGTGTAAAAGCCGTTCGTAGCCGAGCCGACCAGGAAGATGAAGTAGGCATAGCTGCTGCGGGTCTGGAGCAGCATGGGCCCATTCAGGGTGGTCACTCCGCTGGCGTCGGTGAACCAGACTTTCCACTTCCCCGACTTGCCCAGGAAGCTCAGCATCTGCCCGTTGCCCAGGTCGTTGGCGATCACGTCGGCTTTGCGCAGATAGGGGCGGGCGAACACGTCGATGGCCGCCAGGGAGGTGGTGTTGGCGATATTGAAACGCGCTTTGCCGTTGTTGTTGGTGGTGCGGGTGAGATTGACCCGGAACGACGAAAGCGCCAGCCCGCCCCCGGCCCCCAGGTGGGCGACGATGTTATAGGCTCCGTTGTCGATCAGATACAGGTTGGTTTCCAACAGCGGGGTGGTGCTGCACGGATTGGCCAGGTTAGCGACCGAATAGCGCACGCGGAAGTTGCCCGATGGCAGGCGATACGGTCCGGCCACATTCATAAACATCGTGTTTTTGACGATGCAGCCAACCCCTTCTACCCAGATATCCAGCGGATATTGCGATACAGTATTGCCCATATCCAGGCCATTGACGCCGTGAACTAGCCAGATCAGAGCGGTCGGGCCGTCGGGCGCAGCCTGCGCGCCTCCGGGGAAGACCCCGCCGGCCAGCACAGCCAGAATCAGAGCGATCATAAGCGATGTTTTCTTGAGCATCCGGTTCCTCCAAAAATGGTATTGGGGCTATTGTATCAGACAAATGCGCGCTGTCCGGCTTCGCCGGGAAAGAGGATTAATCATACCTCTTTCCCGGCGAAGCGGCAGCGCTCTACGAAACCGGGGTGGGGTTGCTGTATGTCTAGCGCAGAATACCCGAGCAGGAGACGACCCGGGTAGAAGTTCTGCGCTTCCAGGGTTTGTCGTTGATCTCGATGGCGCAGCTCAACGCCTGGCGCGAATCAAGCAGTTGAGCGCTGACGATGGCAATACTGCCGGCCGGCATTTCCATGCTGGCCGACCAGGGCAAATAGACTTTTTTGCTCACCTGCTTGCCCTGGTTGTTGTAATATGTCACCTGGGCTGCGCCGGAACCTTCCAGGCGATAGGTTAGCTTGTAGCTGCCGCCTTCTGGAACCGCAAAATCGGCCGGAAAGTCGCCCGACGCGCCGGGTAATCGGCTGGCGAGCTGACCGCCGCCGTAGACAAACGCGCCGTACCCGCAGATGCAGCAGGCCGCTAAGACCGTGACGGCAATGACAAGGATGCCAAAGAAATCTCGTTTTTGTTTGGGCTTTGTCGGCAGCGGTTTTTTAGAAATCTTTTGGCTGGCTTTGGATTCCGGGGCGGGCGCTTCTACCACGCCGGGGATGGCGGGCGGCACGTAGGTGGACGGAAATGCTGGAACCGGCTCGCTGGCGTACGACAGGCCCGGCGCCGGCCCCAGGGGGATGTTGACGTCGGCGTCGGCCAGCCAGGGCGGCAGGGTGGGCTTGACTGGCGGGCTGGCCGGTGGGCTGGCCGGCGGGCTGGCCGGAGCGGGCGCTGCGCCGGGCGTCCAGGTTCCTGCCGCCAGGGCCTCCAGGCGTTGGCGGGCCTTGGCGTTGGCAGGGTCGATCTCCAGTACTTTTTGCAGGCAAAATTTGGCCCGTTCGGGCTGCTCTACCACCTGGCTGAGCAAATACCAGGCCCGGGCCTCGCGCGGCGATTGGCGCACCAGGTCGGCCAGCAGGCTGCGGGCCGCGGCCGGGTCGCCGCTGCGGGCGGCCTGGATGGCCTGAGAGAAAAGTTCATCGAGTGTGGGCATAAGTCCTCTTCGGGGGGCCTGTCATCCGGCCTGGTGTTGGCGCTCGTCGTGGGTGGCCTCGTCGATCACGATGCACACCGCGATAATCAGAGCGTCGTCCAGGCCGGGCAGCACGTCGATGCCGTAGGTGTCGGTCAGGCTGAACCAGCGTTTCGAGATCTGCGCGATGCGCTGCCCGCCCTGGTAGATGGCGTATTCGTGATCCCAAAAGTTGCCGCGCACTTCCCAATCTTCGGCTCCGGGGCGGGCCACGCTGAACTGATCGCCCAGCAGGTTGATCCAGGCTTTGCGCACGGTGGCGATCGTTTGCCCGCGGCGATAGATGTCCATTGTCTCGCGCAGGGCCAGGCGGCGCTCTTTGATGGTGGCCGCTTCATTCCCGTGCAGGTCTTGCATCACGAAGGTTTCGCGCAGGGCCAGGATTTTGCCATCCACAAAAAAAGCCCGCTGTCCGTCGGCGGTTTCGACGTAAAAATCCTTGCCAATCGAGACCAGGCGCTGGCGAATTTTATAGCGGTTAGCCGGGGTCGGGTCGGAAGCAGACCGGGCGTCGTCGTTCGGGCGCATGCAAGCTCCTTGATCCTAAATATTGTATCGCAAGTTCACACCAAGCATACGAAAATTTGCGTGAAGAAGTTGCGCCCGGCTATGGCTGGATCGCCGGCAGGAGGTAGTTTTCGATCAATTGGAACTCCACTTCGTGATCCACCCCGTTGGCGGTGAACACGACCACCAGGTCCTGGTCGGGGATGACGGCAATCATCTGGCCGTTCCGGCCCAGGGCGGCGTAGCCGTGCATCGACGGGCGCAGCCACCAGTGGTAGCCGTAACTCAGCCGGGGGTTATCGGTGACCGCCACGTGTTCGGCGACGGCCGTCTTCACCCAGGCTGAAGAGATCACCGGCCGCCCGTCCCAATTGCCCGCGTGCAGGTAGAGCTGTCCCAGGCGGGCCAGGTCGTGCGGGGTGAGCTGCAAGCCCCACCCGCCGATGGGCTGTCCCTGCGAGTCTTCCAGCCATTCGGCGTCGCGAATGCCGATGGGGTCGAACAGGAACTGGCGGGCAAAGGACAGGGCGTCCATGCCGGTGGCCTTTTGCAGGATGACCGAGAGCAGGTGCGAGCAGCCCGTGCAGTAATTGAAGCGCTTTCCAGGCGGCTCCACACTAGGCAGGTCAAGCATAAAGCTGGCCCAATCGGGGCTGGGGTAGAGGCGGTTGATATCATCCTCGCTCCACTTCAGCCCGCTCGACATGGTGAGGATGTCTTCCAGGCGGAGGGCGTCTTTTTCGGGCGAGGGGTTGGCGAAGGTTTGATCGGGGAAGAACGTCAGCGCTTTCTCGTCCAGGCCGGCGATAAAGCCCTGGTCGATGGCGATGCCAACCAGGGTGGCAATGAAGCTCTTGGTGACAGAGTAGACTTCCAGCCGGTCATTGGGGCCGCGCGAGCCAAAATATTCATCGACCACTGCCTGGCCGCGGCGCACCACCATCAGGCTGGACAGGTTGGGGGCCTGCCGGCGAGCGGCTTTGACCAGGGCCTGCACCTGGGCGGGGTCCAGCCCCACCGCCTGCGGGGAGGCGATGGGCCAGGCGTCGCCGGGCCAGGCTGGCGCGGGGGTCTGCGGGCGGAGCGTGGCTGGGGCGGCGGCCGACGGCGCCGGAAGACCCGGCCCCGCCGGGGGCATGCACCCGGCCATCCCTCCCGCCAGCAGGCACAGCAGGAACAGTATTTGACCGATTCGTTTCATGGCTGGATCCAATGTGTGTTTCCCGGTTCTTCCGCGCTGGGGGCGGAACATTTCCTCCGGCGTGGTTTTATGGCTGGCTCAGATAGTACAGGCGGAGGAGCTTTAGCTCGTCGTAGTTCACCGCCTCGCCCAGGGCGTCGAAGACCGGGCGCAGGCGCTCGGCGCCCAGGCTGGCGAACGCTTGCAGGCCGGCCTGTTTTTGGTCTTCGGACAGGGCGGAAGCGGCCAGGAATTCATCGCTGCGGCGCAGGGGGTGGCCGTCTTGTGCGAAGCGGGTCAGGTGGTCGAGGATGGTGGTGAGCTGCACCTGGTAGCGTTCAGCCAACTGGGCCAGCGTGTACCCGGCGTTGAAGGCTTCGCCCACCTCATCCTGCCGGCCGCCGGCGGAGGCCTGGGTGCTGCGCTCACGCTTGGGGGTGGAGCGTGGGCGCTCGGCCAGGCCGCGCTCTTGGCAGTAGGCCGTAATGACCGTCAGAAAAGCCTGGCCGTAATGCTCCAGCTTCACCTGGCCCACCCCGCTGATCTGAAGCAGGCTGGCTTCGCTTTGCGGATAGTAGGCCGCCATCTCGACCAGGGTGCGATCCGAGAAGATCACGTAGGGCGGCAGGCCGGCGGCTTCGGCCAGGGCTTTGCGCGTCTGGCGCAGCCGGTCGAACAGGGCCGGGTCGTGTTCGATCTCGCCGGCCTGGCGGGCGGCTGGCGCTGGCAGCGCCTCGGCCTGGAGCTGGCCGAAGATGGGCGTGCGGGCGCGCAAGATTTCGACCGCCTGGGGCGTGAGGCTGAGCGTGCTGTGCTGTTCGTCAAGCTCCAGCAAGCCCTTCTGCACCAACTGCCGCCCGATGTGCAGCCATTGATTGCGGCTCAGGTCTTTGCCGATGCCGTAGGTGGACAGGTTTTGATGTTCGAATTTCAGCACCTTCTGATTTTCAGAGCCGAGCAGTACATCTACGATGTGACTCGCGCCAAAGCGTTCGCCGGCGCGCTTGACGCACGAAAGGAACTTCTGGGCTGGGATGGTGATGTCTACCTGGGTCTTCTGCCCACCCAGGCAGTTATCGCACATGCCGCAGTTTTCGGTGGTGTAGGTTTCGCCAAAGTAGGCCAGCAGGGGCCTGCGGCGGCATACGTCGCTCTCGGCGTAGCGGGTAAGGGCTTGAAGCTGCTGGTTGGCGGCCAACTGGCCCTGCTCGTCCTTCTGGTCGATGAAATGGCGCTGTTTATGCACATCACCATAGCTGTAGAGCAGCAGGCAGGTGGCGGGCAGGCCATCTCGCCCGGCCCGGCCCATCTCCTGGTAATAGCCTTCAATGCTCTTGGGCAGGTCGGAGTGGATGATGAAGCGCACGTTGGGCTTGTTGATGCCCATGCCGAAGGCGATGGTGGCGACGATGATCTGGATGTCGTCGCGGATGAAGGCTTCCTGGTTGCGGAAGCGGGTGGCTTCGTCCAGCCCGGCGTGATAGGGGCGGGCGGCGTAGCCCTGGTGAGCCAGGGTCTCCGCCAGGTTTTCGGCCCCCTGGCGCGAGAAGCAGTAGATAATCCCAGCCTGGTCTTTGAAGCGTTCCAAGAATTGGAGCGTCTGGCGGGTGGGGCTGCGCTTGGCCTGGACTTCGATCAGCAGGTTTTCGCGGTTGAAGCTGGCGACGAACTCGTTCGAGTCGGCAAAGTGCAGGCTGGTTTTGATGTCTTGCCGGACGCGCGGCGTGGCGGTGGCGGTCAGGGCCAGGCAGACCGCCTCCGGGAAGCGGTTGCGCACGGCCACCAGCTGGCGGTATTCGGGCCGGAAATCGTGGCCCCATTCCGAGATGCAGTGAGCCTCGTCGATGGTCAGACAGTCGGGCTTCACCTTTGCCAGCAGGTCAAACAGGCGGGGGGTGAGCAGGGTTTCGGGGGCCACGTAGAGCAGCCTGACCTGCCCCTGGCGCACCCGTTCCATGTTGGCGGCGTAGTCGGGAAAAGCCAGCGAGCTGTTCAGGAACACGGCCGGCACGCCCAGCTCGCGCATCTGATCCACCTGGTCTTTCATCAGGGCAATCAGCGGCGAGACGACCACCGTCAGGCCGGGAAAGATCAGGGCTGGCAGCTGGTAGCACAGCGATTTGCCGCCCCCGGTAGGCATCACCGCCAGGGTGTCGCGTTTCTGTAAGACGTTATCGATGACTTCGCGCTGGAGCGGCTTGAAGGTGTCGTAGCCAAAGACCTGCTTCAGCAGCGTTTGAGGTTGCGTGGATGTCATAGGGAAAATTATAATCGAATGGTGAATTTACCAGGCGATACCTGGGCATCCAGAACTGAAAAAGCCGCGGGGAGTGTAAGCCGCCGCGCAGCCCACACTCCCCGCCTGTCGCCGGAGATTACTCTAACCTGGCCCTGGCCCTGTCATCCGCCCGTCAGGGCTGGGCGGTGGGTTTCTGCTGCGCCAGCCACAGCGCCGAGCTGGGGATGAACAGCGATTGCCCGAAGTCGGCCTTGCCGAACTCGGCGATCTTTTCCTGAACCGGCACGGAGATAAGCCAATCGATAAACTTGTTGGCCGAGTCCTTCTGGATGTCGGGGCTTTTATCGGGGTTGACTGCAATCACGCCGTAGGGGTTGAGCAGGTCTTTGTCGCCTTCCATCAAGATCGCCAGCTTCAGGCCGGTCTTGGTGCGGGCCAGGTAGGTGGCCCGGTCGCTGAGGGTGTAGGCCTGCTGCTCTTCGGCCATGGTCAGTACTTCGCCCATGCCCTGCCCGGCCGAGATGTACCACTCGCCAGTCGGCTCGATGGCGGCTTTCTTCCAGATGCCCAGTTCTTTGGTATGCGTGCCAGACTGGTCGCCGCGCGAAATGAACGGGCTTTTCGTCTCGGCAATCTTCTTGAGGGCCTCCACCGCGGTCGATAGGCCCTTGACTCCGGCCGGGTCGCTCTCCGGGCCGACGATGATGAAGTCGTTATACATCACGTCTTCGCGGCGGCTGCCATGCCCGGCTTTCATGAACTCGTCTTCTTTGGCGCGGGCGTGTACCAGCAGCACATCGGCGTTGCCATCTTCACCCAGCTTGAGGGCCTGCCCGGTGCCGACCGCGATGACTTCCACCTTCAGGCCGGTCTCTTTCTCGAACATAGGCAGCAGGTAGTCCAACAGGCCCGAATCCTGGGTGCTGGTGGTGGTGGCTAGAATCAGCTTGCCGGCGGCGTGAGCCGGGGCGGTGGGGGCGGCGGTAGCCGCGGCGGGGGGGGCGGTCTTGGCAGGCGCCTCAGTTTTGGCCGGGGCCTGGGGCGCGGCCGTGGGCGCTGCGCAGGCGCCTAGCACAAAGGCTGCCAGCAGCAGCACGGTCAACAGTTGGGTAATCTTCTTCATATTTCTCTCCTCTTCTATGAATGATGGGTCTTCCGGCTTTGCCGGGAAAACTTCCTGGGGGGCGCAGCCATCCGCCAACCCCCCAATCGGGAACAAACCCCGCCTACAGCGGCCTGGACGGCGGTCCCTGCCTCAATAGACCATCTCGCCGTTGGCGAAGGCCAGCGTACGCGGGTCGGTTGGGGCGGCAAAGAACTGTTCGGTGGCGGCGGTTTCGATGAGCTTGCCGTTGAGCATAAACGCCACCCGCTGCGCCAGGCGATGGGCTTGAAAGACGTTGTGCGTCACCACCACCACGGTGGCCCCCTGCTCCTGGTTCACCTGGCGCACGATCGACTCGATCAGCCCCACGTTGTAGGGGTCGAGGTTGGCGGTCGGCTCGTCGAGCAGCAGAACCTCAGGCTGGATGACGATGGCGCGCGCCAGGGCTACCCGCTGAGCCTCGCCGCCCGAAAGCGAGCGAGCCGGCTGGCGGGCCAGGGCTTCCAGCCCCACCTGCCGCAAACGGGCCTGGACAGTTGCGCTGTCATCGCGCTGGCCGCGCAGGCGCAGCCCATAGGCCACGTTATCCCACACGCTGCGGTCGAGCAGCATGGGGCGCTGGAAGACGGTGGTCACCCGGCGGCGCAGTTCCAGCGGCATATCCTGCCCAGCGGCGAAGCGGGCCCCATCGAACTCCATCCAGCCGGCGCTGGGCGGTTCGAGGAAATTGAGCAGGCGCAGCAGGGTGCTTTTACCGGCCCCGCTTGGCCCCACCAGGGCCAGGATTTCACCCCGCCGGATGTCGAGCGCATCGACCGCCAGCACCCGGCGGCCCTGGTAGTCTTTCTGCAGGCCTTCCAGGTGATAGTGAACCGGGTTATTCATCCATGGCCTTCCCTTGCAGCTTGAGCATTGCCAGGTTGACCAAGAACGATAGCCCCAGCAGCACCGCCCCCAGGGTCAGGGCCAGGGCAAAGTCGCCCTTGCGCGTTTCCAGCACGATGGCGGTGGTGAGGACGCGGGTGCTGTGTTCGATATTGCCGCCCACCAGCATCACCGCCCCTACTTCCGATAGGATGCTGCCGAACCCGGCGATGATCGAGACGATCACCCCCACGCGGGCTTCCCACACCACCGTCCAGGCGGCCTGGCGGCGGGTGGCGCCCAGGGCCAGTACCTGCTGGCGCAGGTTGGGGTCGACGCCCATCACCGCCGCCATGGTGAACCCGGCCACCAGCGGGAAGGCGATGATGGTCTGGGCCAGGATCATAGCGCTGGGGGTGAACAGCCTGGGGATGAACGACCAGCCCAGCGCTCCCAGCGGCCCGCTGCGCGACAGCAGCAGGTAGACGAACAGGCCGATCACCACCGGGGGAAAGCCCATCCCGGTGTAGAGCATGGCAACGATGACCCGGCGGCCCACAAAGCGCGTCAGGCCCATCAGCGCCCCCAACGGGATGCCGATCAGGGTGCTGAATAAAAGGGCAATGCCAGAGACGCGCAGCGAAAGGGAGATGATCTCGATTAAATCGGGCAGCACTCGCACACCAATGTGTTACTTGTATTCAGACAAGTATATTGTGGGTGGGAGTTTTTGTCCAGTCTCGCTTAAAAATTTGGGGGGTTCGATTGAAGAGTGTGCGGGTGGGCCGCTCGCACTCGACTGGGGCGGGGAGGACTGGCGAACTTTGCTCGCCTGCCTGGAGACCTCGTTTCAGCTTTTGAACGGCCCGAACTGGGGGAATTGGGCCGGAGAGGCCCGGCTCAGGCGCTCGGAGGTGGGGCTGAGAAAATAATCGCTGCCGTTGCGGTGCAGCAGGGGAATGCGCCGCCGCTGGTCGCCAAAATGCGCGCGCATCTCCTCCGAGAGCAGAGCGTAGCTCTCGAACTCATCCGGCCAGCCGGCGAAGAGGTCGTCGTAGAAGCGCACAAACTCCTGGCGGTAGGCCGGGGCGACGGCCCCCAGGTTGCTGATGACCCAGCAGGCCGGCTCGAAGTCCCACTCATAGGCCAGCCCAATGAACCGGTTGCGCGAATCGATGTAGGGGAAGAAGGGAAACTGGCGGCAGCTCATCGCCCGGAAGGGGCGCTGGCAGTGAGCCGGCCCCCGACAGGCCAGCAGGATCATCGTATCGGGGGTGTCGGCGCGCAGTTCGGCCGGGTCGCACGGCTCCGACAGGCACTCGTCGCCGCGCCACTCGTGCCACAGGTCGGTATGGGCCTGCAGATACGCCCATTCCTGGTGATAGGCCACCGGCACGGCCACACAAATATCGCAGCAGGCCGGGATGCGGTTGGGGTTGTATGGGGCGCACTTCAGCCCGCAGTCGAAATCCGTCACCGGGGTGTCGAAGCGGTCGTAAAGCTGGCGCAGAGCCAGGCGAGGGGTGAGTTCGGGGGGCATATACTAAAGAAACGGGCGCTTTCGCCGCAGGTTCACAATCATGCCGGCTATTTTACCATGCTGGCTGCCAGCGGCAGGTAGATGGTGTGCGGCAGAATGAGGATGGCCTGGGTGGTGGTGACCACGCCGGCCGGGTTGGCGATCTCGATCAGCAGGTGCTGCAGGCCGGGTGTGTTCCAGGCGTAGGTCTGGGTGTTGCTGCGCCCGCCGGCAATCTGCGCCCCGGCCTGCCCGCTGACCGTCCAGGTGTAGGTGACGGGCAGGGAGGCGTTGGGCGAGGTCGCGACGGTGAAGGCGTATGGGACGCGGGTCAGGCCGGTGGTCGGGCCGTTCGAATCGAGCGGCGTCGCCGGAACTACGTCGGCCGGGCAAGATACACGCCCGGTGTTCTGCGCTTGCAGCCCGCTGCTCTCCCTGGCCTGCACCTTCCAGGTGTAGGTGTTGCCCAGGGTTGGACCAGCGCCGCTGGCCCCCGGCAGCCCACAGGCCACCTGGAAGCCGGGGGCGGTCAGGTCGGACGGGGCGTACAGGCTGGTCTGGAAGAAGCCGGCGTAATAGGCCCGCACCCGGTTGTCGATGCTGACCGTCAGGCTGATGATGTAGTTGGAGCTGGTGGCGACCGTCTCTTGGTACGCCCACTGGATGTAACAGCGGTCGGTATAGGGTTCGGGGCGGTAGCATTGAGGAGCCGGGCTGTCGATGGCGGTGATGTTGGGGGCCAGATCGCCCTGGCCGGAGGTCGAGCGGGGCGCATCGACTGCCTGGGGCAGCGGGGTGGGCGTGATCAACCCCGGCGGGGCCGCCTCGGCCGGGCGCAAGATCAGCCCCATCAGCGCCAGGAGCGCCGCGGCCAGCAGGATCGCTCCAAAACCGCGCAATTTTGCAGACATAAGCGCCTCCCTGGCGGCCGGCTAGGGTGCAAAGGCCGGGCAGTGGACCGTCCCGTAATTGGCCGATTTCAGGTTGTTGGAATCGGTGGCCCTGATCGTCCAGGCGTAGGCGTTGCCCAGGTTGGGTCCGGCCTCGCCGGCCCCCGGCGCGCCGCAGGCCACCTTGAAGCCCTGGCCCTGCAGGTTGTAGGGGACGTACATTGAGGTCTGGAAGAAACCGTTGTAGCGCGCCACCGTCCCGATGGTGTTGAGCGTGACGGTCATGGCGATCATGTAATTGGGGCTGGCGCTGACGCTCAGATAGTACCAGTTGATGTAGCAGGTGTCCTGGCTCGGGTCGGGTTGGTAGCAAACCGAGGTGGGCGAGTCGATGAAGCCGATCGTGGGCGCCTGGGGATCCATCGCCTTATCGCCGGGCGGGGCGTAGACCTGGCGCACATTCTGATCCTGCGTTTCACTTTTCAGCGCCGTCTCGCCGTTGGGGCCGGTCGGCCCCTGGCCGCGGGCCGGGGCGATCAGGAGAAACACCGCCGCCAGCAGAGCGGCGGCCAGCAGCAGGGGGAACACAAGCTTGCGCATCTTACCCTCCGAATGCGATCATGATCGGGCGGGGCTGCAGTGAGCAAACAAGCCTGTCACTGGAACCCCCGGCCGAATCGGGAGTATTTCGGATAATTATTGTAATTATAGTCTCTTTATGGAAAATGAGCAAGCGAGGAAGAATTTCGTCATAAAATTTTCGGCCTCTCGTCCCATTTCTGTGGAGCGCCACGAACTTTTACCAAAGTTGGAACAGTCACCCTTTGGATAGACAGGGATAGACGTCCAGATTATAATAAATGTCTATTCAACTTGTGCGGCTTATAAAATTCGGGTTCTTCCGATCTCGCCGGGAGAATTTCCACGTTGGGTCGGGCGTAGCTGTCTGCACCTCCCAACATAGATCAAAACCGGCTTTTGGCTGAAGAGCCAAAATTCTGCTAGCTCCCCACGCAACCGTGGTGGAGGTGACTGGCAAGCTTGGCCGAA
The DNA here is from genome assembly GCA_964416275.1 of uncultured Anaerolinea sp. Lineage (GTDB taxonomy): Bacteria > Chloroflexota > Anaerolineae > Anaerolineales > UBA4823 > RBG-16-57-11. The sequence continues at coordinate 62,605 of CAYQDU010000001.1, forward strand.
AGAGGGTTAATCATGGATTTTGTCGCCCGAAGGGCGACAAAATCCATGCAACATCTCTTTTTGAATGCGCTTGCAGAGCGCCATGCCTGCTCCACGGTTTAATGGGGTGGTGTCAAAATTCTTCAAAAATGTCAAAAATACGAGGAACAAGACGATGAAACGGAAGCTTGCTTTTCTGAGTCAAATTTTGATCGCCTTTTTGTTGGCTTTGCCTCCTCAACCTGAGAGAACAGTGGTCGAGCCGCCCACTGCCCAATTGACGTCCTGGGTGGATCCATTTGACGCCTCTGAATTAAACGCCCGGTGGACCTGGAAATATGAAAACCCGGATGGCTGGAGCCTATCTGCTCGGCCTGGATACTTACAGATGACCCCTGTGGGGCGCTTGAACAACACCGAAAACAACCTGCAAAATTTGCTCTACACCGCAGCGCCATCGGATGACTTTCAGGTAACGGCCAGCCTGGAATTTACCACCACCGCCGATGGACAGGGCGCCGGACTGGTGCTGTACCTGGATGACGACAGCTATGTTGAGTTATCGCTCGAACGATGGGGGGGCGAGCCATTTCTTCACCTGCGCAAAGAATCCGGATCCTTTACCATCATCCAGTTCCCTCAACTTCTTCACGAAACCCGCGTCTATCTACGTTTGGCTGTCGAGCGGGGCTTTGCCAGTGGCTATTACAGCCTGGATCAGCAGGAGTGGATCTATATCGGCCAGGCTGCACTGGACAGCCTGGCGATGTCCATTGGGCTGCAGGCGTTTACCGACCAGACCGGGCCGGGAGAAAGCCCGGCCTACTTCGACCAGGTGGAAGTGGGCGCGGTACCGACGCCAGATATCGTCTGGGAGCACCAGGGCCTGTATGGGGCCTTCACGGGTGGGCCGTTTGACCGGATCGCCTTTGATACCGAAACCGGCGACCTGTATGGCTGCGTGCGCGGCGTCTACGGGTTGTACCGCCTGCCGTATGGCGCACAGGCCTGGCTGCCGGTGCAGTCCAGCGGCGGCGGCTGCAGCGGCCTGGCCATTGACAATCAGGATCATATAATATATTGGAGCAACGGATGGAGCGTCATGCGCAGCGCCGATGACGGTGGGCGATGGCAGACAATTTACCTCTCCCCAAGCCCTGTTGGGGTCACTGACATCGAAGTTTCGGCGGCTGCGGCGCATACTGTTTTCGTAGGCCTGGCGAGCGGCGAAGTTCTTCGCTCGGCAGATGCGGGAATTACCTGGCAGGCGGCTCAATTCTCTCTGGATGGCAGCAACTGGGTAGATCAAGTTGACTGTGCATTAGGTGGGGTGGAGAGCGACCCAACCTCACCGGACAGGGTGTTCATGGTAGCCAGCGGGGGGCCAAACCTGGCCTGCGCCCACAGCGGCGTTTATCGCAGTCTGGATGGCGGCGCAAAATTTACCCGTGTATTGTCGGATACGCTCCTCCTTGGCAGTTCCCTGGCAGTCAGCGCAAATGGGACCGTGTTTGCAACCTTGAACGGCCACTTAAATCGCAGCCTCAATCATGGCAGCGATTGGACTATTCTCGATACCGGTATTCCAGTCTTGTACAGTCCAATTACCTTCCACCCGAGCTATCCGAATACCGTTTTTGTCTCATTTGGGCGGAGCGATGATAATGGCGACACCTGGACGGGGCTTTCCACCGGCTACATCTTGCCGATCATCGATCCAAGCCATACGAACCGCTGGGTTTACACGACTATGTATGGTTTCCGCCTCTCGCTGGATAGTGGGGAAACTGTGCAGGAGTTCAACGCCGGCCTGCAGGAGATCCAGGTCACGCGGGTGGCAATCGACCCCACCAACCCGCAGCACATGTTTGTTTGCGCCAACAATGAGCTGGCCCGTTCGAAAGACGGCGGCCAGACCTGGGATTATCCACTGGGGTTCTCCGGCGGGCATGATGTGATGATCGATCCCACCGATCCGCAGATCGTTTACAGCCTGGACAGCGGAGGCTCTGGTTTTAACAAGAGCCTGGATGGTGGGGACACCTGGCAATATTACCCTGTGGCGGATACGAGCTACGAATACGATCTTCCCCAGGCATTGGCGCTTGATCCGGGCGATAACCAAACGGCATATTTGGCGATGGTCGGTTATGGCCCGCCCTGGTCTAAGACGCTGGGCGGGGTCTATAAAACGATCGATGCGGGCGAGACGTGGACGGTGACGGCCATGACGAATATGCCCGTGCAGACCGTGGCCTTTGACGCGGATGGGCAGACGCTCTACACCGGCCTGGCGACCGTGAATGACGCCAACCGCCCGGCCCTGTACTACAGTCGGGACGGCGGCGACCACTGGACCGCGTTTGATGCCCTAAAGGGGTGGCCGGTTACCGCCATCGTAGCCGACCCACGTTATGCTGGTCACGTGTACGTTGGTACGCAGAATGGTTTGTGGAAAACCGAGGATTCTGGCGCGACCTGGAACCTGGCGCTGGATGGCGGGGCCGTCAATCGGATCGCCATCTATCCGGACCTGCCGGATGTGGTTTACGCCCTGGTTGCAGGTGCGTACATCTACCGCAGCCTGGATGCTGGCGGGCAATGGACGCTCATCTACATAGCCCGGCCATCGGATGGTTCCCCCTCCGAGCTGCATTTCCAGGAACTGCAGGCGCTGGCTGGGCGGCAAGGCGTACGGGCCGAGCCGGGGGCGCCCCAGCTTTTCATGGGCAATACCCGGGGGCTCTTTATAACTCGGGTAACTTTCACCCGCGTTTTCTTACCGCTGATCCTTCGGTAACGTTGCAGGGCTCTCCCGGCTTCGTTGGGAAAATTTCTATGTTGGGGGGTTGGCGGGCGGCTACGCTGCCCTCCCCCCCAATATAGATCAGATCTTGCCCGCGGCGGCGGAGCCTTTAAAAGATTTACGGCCAGGGTTTTAACCTGGCCGTAAAAAAAAACAGTAGTGGGCGCGGAGGGGCTCGAACCCCCGAACCTCACGGATGTGAACCGTGCGCTCTAACCAGCTGAGCTACGCGCCCGTGCTTTCGTTCCGTCGTGCGGCGCACATTATACTCGAAGAATTGGCGCAGTGCAAGGGACAGATTGCGCCCGCGCGCCGCTGGTCTTAACCTGACCCGCGCTGTTTCGCTCCCAGTCCTTAAACAAACCCAAAATCACCCCTCCCACCCCGCCGCGGGGAGTATAATCCCCGCGTTACTTTTGTACCGCCTGATGCAACATATAGAATGAATGCCAGGATATATTTTGGAAAAAGTTTGCAGCGCGGCCGCAAACTTTTCCCAAACCGATAGAAAAATTCCGCCTTGGGCGGCGGAACCAAAATCTGCAATCCCGGAACTTTTTCAAGCCTTGTACGTTATACCTAATGGAGGTCCGAATATGTCTCTCAAAACAAACCAACTCTCTATCGCTGTTCGTCTGATTCTGGCCCTGACGCTGCTGGCCGGCCTGTTCGCCTGGCTGCCGCAGCCGGCCCAGGCCGCCGCCGCCGACGCGCCAACCGCCGCCAAATGGGGCGCCAAACTGGTCAACCAGACCGTGGTCATCAACGGGTCGGGCTTCCCGGCCTCGCACACCTTCATCGTGCGCGCCAAATATCGCGCCAGCGACCCCTACACCAAGCTCGGCAAAGTCAAAGCCAGCAAGCAGGGCAAGATCAACAATGCCGTGGTCGAACTGCCTTCTGTCTGGGCCACCGTGACCAAGCTCCAGGTGTGCCTGAAAGACAGCGCTACCAACAAATCGTCCTGCGTAACCGCCAAGCGTTAGCATAAAATCGGCCCTTCCGGCGCAGCCGGAAGAGCCAGAATCATTCACGCGTCCGGGAGCGGGCGGCCAGCGCCGCCCGCTCCCGGACGCTTTTTAGAAGACGCTCACCCCATCGCTGGCCTGGCACAGATAGACCTGCGCCTGCCGCCCGGCGGCCTGAGCATAGCCGGCCTTCAGCCCGGCGATGAACGCCTCGGCCTGCGGGCGCTCCACCAGGTTCACCGTGCAGCCGCCAAAGCCCGCCCCGGTCAGCCGGGCGCCGATGCAGCCCGGCAGCCCCCGGCTCAGTTCCACCAGCGTATCCAACTCGGGCGTGCTGACCTCGTACAGGGTGCGCAGGCTGTTATGCCCGGCGTACAGCAGCGCCCCCAAGGCCTGCTTATCGCCGCGCTGCAGAGCGCTCAACGCCGATTGCACCCGCCCGATCTCCTTCACCACATGCTCGGCCCGCTTGCGCGCCATCTCGCTCAGATAGGGCGCATAGGCCGCAAACTCGGGCGTCGAAATATCGCGCAGCGAAGTGATCTGTGGGCGATAGGCCTGCAGCTCGCGCACCGCCTGCTCGCAGGCCGCCCGGCGGTCGTTATAACCCGAATTCGTCAGGCTGCGCCGCACGCCCGAATCGGCGATCACGATAGCGATGCCCTCCGGGATGGGCGCGGCCTGCCACGCCAGGCTGCGGGTATCGAAATACAGGGCCTGCCCGGCCTGCCCGCAGGCACAGGCAAACTGATCCATCAGCCCGCAGGCCAGGCCCACATAGGCGTTCTCGGCCCGCTGGCACAGGCGGGCCAGCTCCAGCCGGGTCGCCGACCAGCCCTCCAGCGCCTGCCAGGCAGCCGCAAAGCCCACCTCCACCGCCGCCGACGAGCTTAACCCCGCCCCAATCGGCACGTTCGATGTATATGCCGCCTGCAGGCCCCCCGCCCGCAGCTCGGCCTCGCCCAGCGCCCAGGCCACCCCGGCCGGGTATCGCGCCCAGCCCGGCAGGGCCGGGCCATCCGGGCGCAGGGCCAGATCCTCCGGGCGCAGCGAAACGCTTTGCTTCAAATCCAGGGCGTGCAGGTGCAGCCGCCCGTCTGGGCTGGGCGCAGCGGCAATATGCACCTCCCGGTCGATGGCGGCCGGCAGCACAGGCCCATCGTTATAATCCACATGCTCGCCCAACAGATTCACCCGCCCCGGCGAGCGCACCATCACCGCCGGGGGCCGGCCAAACAGCCGGGCAAAATTCTGGCGCAGTTCATCGATGTCCATGCAGGGCAACTCCAATACGACTGGCTCAGCCATGCGCCAGGCGCGCCGGTCGAGCAGCCGCTTTTATTATATCGAGTCTTCCGGATTGGCCGAGAAAGCCATTATATCGTATGCGGGCGGAAACGCATACGCCCCCGGCGCGTCGGGCGGGGCCTGCTTGCGCTTGGCGCTCCAGCGCTGGATGTCCAGCCGGTAGACCGCCACACCTTCCAGCTCGTCGGGCTGCATCGGGCGGTAATCCTGGCCCGGCTGCAGGTGAGGGGCGTACTTCGCCATCAGCAGCTTCAGCCCGTGCATGGCCTCGGCCGGGTCGCTCACGATGCTTGCCTGCCCGTAGGCCACCACGCTGCTGTACTCGACGCTGAAACCGCGCGAGCGCGCCGCTGGGATCAGGCGGCCCATCTGGGCGGCGGTGAAGGCCACGCTGGCCCCATCCTGCAAGGCGGCATGCGTGCCGCCCTGGTCGGAACTGTGATAATAGATTGCCCGGCGGGCCGGATCGTAGACAAACAGGTTGGTGTTCAGCCGCGGCTGGCCGTCGCACACGCTGGCGGTCGTTCCAAACGGCGCGGCCTGCAAGAATTCTTCGATCCAGGCTGCATCTTCCACCGCCCGGTCTTTGCGGCGCACTTCGACAAATGTGGGGTCGTTCATCTCCAGGCTCCTCATACAAAAGAAGGTTCTTCCACCTGTGGGAGGGTCGCAGCCGGGCCTCAGCCCTGGTCTGCGCCCTCCCACAGGCGGCGCATCTCGGCGCAGGTTTCCAGCAGCTCGTCCAGCCGGCCCACCGCGACCACCCGCCCGTCCTGCAGCACGATGATCTGGTCGGCCCGGCGCAAGGCCGGGCGGCGGTGCGAAACCGCCAGCACGGTAACCGCCCCGGCCGGCGGCACGGCCCCGGCCTGCAGCACGGCTCCCAGGCCGGCCACCCGCTCCCACAGGGTCTGCTCGGTCTCCACATCCAGCGCGCTGGAAATATCGTCGATCACCAACAGCTCGGGCTGGCGCACGAAAGCCCGCGCCGCGGCCGCCCGCTGGCGCTGCCCGCCCGAAAGCTTGACCCCCCTGGCCCCCACGATGGTATCCAGCCCGGCGGGCATCTGGGCCAGGTCGGGTTCCAGCACCGCCAGACGCACCGCCTGGGCCAGGGCCTCCCCGTCTGCGCCAGGCGGCGCGCCCATGAGAATATTATCCCGCAGGCTTTCGCTGAACAGGACCGGGGCCTGGGGGGTATAGGCGGCCCGCGGCGGGGTGAAGAACTCGGCCGGGCGCTCCACCGCCTGCCCGTTCCATGCCACCCGCCCCTGGGCGGGCAGCAGGCCCAGCAGCGCCCGCAGCAGGGTGGTCTTGCCGGAACCGACCCGCCCGGTGACCACGGTGAAAGCGCCGCGCGGCAGATCAAAGCTCACTCCCACCACGCCCTGGCTTGCGCCGGGGTACAGGTAGGTCAGATCGCGCACGCTCAGGCGTTCCAGGCGGTCGGCCGGGGTGCGGGCGGGGGGCGCGGCCTCGGGCAGCGGGCCGGAAAGATGCACCGGCGTGTGACGCACCAGATCGCCCGGCGCGGCGCCCTGCATCAGGCGCTGCATGCGCTCGATTGACACCGCCACCTGGCGGTACCAGGCCAGCTTCTCGCCGAGGATGGCGGTGAAGTTCGAGACGTAATCCAGATAATACACGAAGATCGCCAGGTCGCCCACGCCGAACTGCCCGCCGCGCATAGCCCCGGCCGCCCCCAGCAACACGATCCCAGCCCCGATGTTCGACATATTGCGATACAGGGCGTTAAGCAGCTCGTTGAACAGGCGGTCTTTCACCGCCGCGCTGCGCCGGGCGTCGTTGATCTGGCGGAAACGGGCCATCACCCCGGCCTCGGCCGTGTTGGCCTGCACGGTCAGCGCCGCCCCGAACATCTCGGCGATAAACCCGGTCACCTGGCCGGCCGCCTCCCGGCTGGCTTCGCGGTAGCGCCCGACGGCGCTCATGGCCTGGTTGTCGATCACCAGCACGCGCAGCAGCGGGATCAGCAGCAGCAGGGTGACCGGCAGGTTGGTGCGGGCCATCACAATGAAGGCTGCCACGGCGAAGGCCCCGAAGGCCGGGGCGATCCACAGCTCGGCCATGAAGAAGGCCGTCTCTTGCACGTCTTCGCGGAAGCGGCTGACCGCCTCGCCGGGCGAATCCGGCACGGCCCCGGCCGCCGGGCGCTGCAGGATATGCTCGAACATATTCTGGCGTAGAAGCGCCTCCACCCGGTAGCGGAAGTTGAAATACAGCAGCACGTCGCCAAAGATGGCCGCCGCCCGCCCGGTGGCGATGCCCACCGTGATGGCCGCAAAGGCATACGGCCCCCAGGCCGCCGGGGCTGCCCCGCGGCTCAGGCTGTTGAAAAAGCCGCGGATCGCCAGGGCCGTAAGCTGCGGAAAGACGGCGAAGAAGAGCGCCTCGAAGGCTGCCAGGCCCAGGTACAGCCCTGGCCGGTAGCAGGCGATGCGCCACAGGTACCACCCCGTCTTGGGCCTGTTCATACCAGCGCCTCTTCCAACCCGGTTTCGAGCAGCCGCCGGAAGTGCGAGCCAGGGTCAGCCGCCAGGGCCGCTCGCGGCCCAAACTCGATGATCCGCCCCTGCTCCAGGGTCATGATCTGATCGGCGCGCTGCACCGTGCCGAGGCGGTGGGCCACGATCACCGCCGTGCGCCCCTGCCGCAGCCGGTCGATGGCCGCCTCGATGTGGGCCTCGCTGGCCGGGTCCAGCCGCGACGAAGCCTCGTCCAGGATCACCAGCCCGGGGTCGCGCAAAAAGATGCGGGCAAAGGCCAGCAGTTGGGCCTGCCCGGCCGAAAGCCCGCCCCCGCCCGATTCGAGGCGGGTATCCAGCCCGGCCGGCAGGCCGGCGTACCAGGCCCCCAGGCCCAGGTCTTCCAGCGCCGCCCGGATGCGCTCGTCGGAGATCGCCGGGTTGAAGAAGGTCAGGTTATCGCGCACGCTGGCGTTGAACAATTGCACATTCTGAGGAATCATGCCCACCTGGCGGCGCAGAGCGGGCAGGGGCAAGGCCCGCAGATCGAGCCGCTCGCCGTTGGCCTCCAGGCGCACCGCCCCGCGCTGGGGGTCGTACAGGCGGAACAACAGCCGGGTGAGGGTGGTCTTGCCACTGCCGGTGCGCCCCAACAGCCCCAGGGTTTGCCCGGCCTCCAGGCGGAAGCTCAGCTCGCTCAAGACCGGCTCTCCGCTGTCTGCCGGCCCATCGGGGTAGGCGAAGGTCACCTGGTCGAACTCGACCGCCAGGGCCGCGCTCCGCTCTGGCCTCGCCCCACCCCCGCTTCCCTGCGAGGAGATGGGGTGGGGCGATGGGCCGGTAGGGAGGGGCGCGCTCAGTTTGCTTTTGACTTCCATCAGCTCGCTCACCCGCGCCAGCCCGGCGGCGGCTTTCTGAAAATCCTGCATCTGGCGCGAGATGTCTTCCAGCGGGCGCTGGAGCATCACCGTGTACTGGAAGATGATGTACACCGTCCCCAGGCTGACGACGCCCCCCTGGTACAGGTAGGCCCCCACGGCGAAGGCCGAGGCGATGCCGACTGCAAACATAAACAGGGTGGTGTTGAGCGACACGTTCACCGCCAGCCCGGCCCGCAGCGAGCGGCGCAGCAGCTCGCGCATCAGGCGGTAAAAGCGGTTCATCACATAGCCCTTGCCGCCGTTGGCGCGCACGTCTTCGACCCCCGCCAGGCGCTCCTCCAGAAAGCCGAACAGCTCGGCGCTGGCCTGGCGCTCGGCCTGCCAGTGGGGCGTCGCCAGGTTGCGGAAGCGCAGCATCAGCAGCAGGGTCAGCCCGGTGAAGGCGGCGATCACCCCGCCCACCCGCCAATCCACGCCGAACAGCAGGCCGATGATGCCCAGCAGCAAGAGCAGGTTGCCCACCACGTTGACCATGAAGCGCGAGAAGAAGTTCGAGAGGGCCGTCACGTCGCCGTCGATGCGCTCGATCAGCTCGCCGGGGCTGTGGGCGTTGTGGAACGACAGGTCCAGCCCCAACAGGTGGGCGGCCAGGTCGGCCCGCAGGTCGTTGGTGGCGCTCCAGCCTACCGTCTCGCTCACATAGGTGGCCGCCACGCTGACAACCTGTTGGGCCAGGGCCAACCCCAGGTACACCCCGCCCAGGCGCAGCAGGGCCGCCAGGGCCGCCCCGGCCTGCACCCCGTCGATGAAGGCGCGCATCAACAGCGGCAGCCCCAACTGGAGGGCGATGCCCGCCAGGATCAGCCCGGCCATCCCCAGGGCGCGCCGCCGCAGCGGGCGCAGATAGCGCCCCAACAGCCGGGCGTAGGATTGCAGCGAGGGAAGGCGAGTGGTCATCGGGATATCCAAACCAGGGCGGAGATTTGGCGCCGCCCCATGAAACCGTGGAACAGGCCTGGCGCTCTGCGAACGCCTTCGAAGAAGAGCTGCTGCAGGTTAACTGCTGTGATCCTGACTATTTTAATAGCATTTTCTCAGCCGGATCGGTTAAAATCGGTTCGTTCGCAATTGCCCGGCCAGGACCCTGGCCGAGCTGTTTCGTTCATTGGATTGACTCAGTCGCGCGCCGCCGATTGACGAGCCATTGTACCTGCTCTCGATTTCGTTCGACCCAATTCATGCCTGGAAACGGAGAGTATATGCACACATTTACCCGATTGAAATGGATTCTTGGCCTGGCCCTGAGCGTCTTGATCGGGCTGTCCAGCGCCTCGCTGGCGGCCGGCCTGGCCCCGCAATCCCCTGCCAGCCCCTGGCAAGACCTGGGGGCCGAGGCCCTGCGGGCCGATTCCGCCCCGCAGATCGAGGTGACCGCCGGGCGCTACCTGGGCCTCGACCTGCCCGCCCTGCGCGGGCAGTTGGCCCAGGCTCCGGCCGAAGCCAGCGTGGGCCTGGCCGCCGAAGCCGCCCAGCGCGGCGCCGGCCTGGTGCTCAGCCTGCCCATGCCCGACGGCTCCTCCCAGCGCTTCAGCCTGGTCGAATCGCCGGTGGTCGAGCCGGGCCTGGCCGCCAAGTTCCCCGATGTCAAAACCTACGCCGGGCAGGGCCTGGGCGATCCCACCGCCTCCGCCCGCCTGGACGTGACCCGCCTCGGCTTCCACGCCCAGGTTTTGAACAGCCAGGGCGCTGTCTACATCGACCCCCTGTACCCCACCCGTACCGACCGCTACGTGGCCTACCGCCGGGCCGACCTGGTGGTAGACCCGGCCCGCCTGGACCCCGAACAGACCCCCCGCCAGGTCGAGCGCCCGCCAGTCGAGCAGCAGCTCCTGGCCGCCGCCCGCCCGGCCGCCTCCATCGGCGGGCAGTTGCGCACTTACCGCCTGGCCCTGGCCGCCACCGGCGAATATTCGGCCCGCTTCGGCGGCGCGGTGGCCGCCGTCCACTCCGAGCTGGTCACGGCCGTCAACCGCGTCACCGGCATCTACGAGAAAGAACTCTCGGTGCGCCTGACCCTGGTAGCCAACAACGACCTGCTGATCTACACCAACGCCGCCAGCGACCCCTACACCAACAGTAACTCCGACGCCCTGCTGGACGAGAACCAGGCCAACCTGGACGCGGTGATCGGCCCAACCAATTACGACATCGGCCACGTCTTCAGCACCGCCGGGGGCGGCCTGGCCGGGGTGGGCGTGGTGTGCTACGGCGGCTACAAAGCCCAGGGCGAAACCGGCACCTCCAACCCCACCGGCGATGGCTTCTGGGTCGATTACGTGGCCCACGAAATGGGCCACCAGTTCAACGCCAACCACACCTTCAACAGCAACGCCGGAAGCTGCGGCGGCGGCAACCGCGAATCCTTCGCCGCCTACGAGCCGGGCAGCGGCTCAACCATCATGGCCTACGCCGGCATCTGCGACGCCGACGACCTCCAGCCCCATTCTGACCCCTACTTCCATTCCAAGAGCTTCGAAGAGATCGGCACCTACGTCGCCAGCGGCTACGGCAGCATCTGCGCCGCGGTGAGCGCCAACGGCAACACCGCCCCGCTTATCACCGCTTACACCACCGGTTACACCATCCCCAAGAATACCCCCTTCACCCTCACCGGCGCGGCCAGCGACGCTAACGGCGACAGCCTGACCTACCAATGGGAGCAGTACAACCTGGGCGCCGGCGCGGGCGGCCCGCCCCCCGGCGTGAGCGGCTACGTCACCCCGCCCCACTTCCGCTCATTCAACCCCAGCCTCAGCCCGGCCCGCACCTTCCCGCAGATGTCCGACATCGTGACCGGCGTCGCCACCATCGGCGAGATTTTGCCCGCGGCGTCTACCACCCTGAGCTTCCGCTTCACCGTGCGCGATAACCGGGCCGGCGGCGGTGGGGTCAGCAACGCCACGGCCAGCATCGCCGTTTCGAGCGCCGCCGGGCCGTTCGCCGTCACCGCCCCCAATACCGCCGTCACCTGGGCCGGGCTGTCTTCGCAGACGGTGACCTGGAACGTGGCCGGAACCGCGGCCGCCCCGGTGAGCTGCTCCGCCGTCAACATCGACCTGTCTACCGACGGCGGCTACACCTACCCGACCGCCATCCTGGCCGGCACGCCCAACGACGGCTCGCAGACCATCAGCGCGCCGAACGTGACCACCAGCGCCGCACGGGTGCGGGTTTCGTGCGCCAACAACGTGTTCTTCGACATCTCGGACGCCAATTTCACCATCCAGAAGGTAGACGGCGGGCTGACGATCAGCCAATCGGCCGCCCCCAACCCGGTCAAGCGCGGCGAGACGCTGGTCTATACCCTGGCGGTGGAAAACGGCAGCGCCTCCAACGCCGCCGACGTGATCCTGACCAACACCCTGCCCGCCCAGGCCGTCTACGTGTCCGACACGGGCGGCTGCTCGGCCGCCGGCGGCGCGCCCACCGTGCTGACTTGCCCGCTGGGCGCGATCAACGCGGGGGCCAAAAGGTCGTTCACCGTCACCGTCACCGCCCCGCCCGCCGTGGCGACCCTGACCAACCAGGTGAGCCTGAGCAACGGCAGCGGGCTGGCGATGCCCAACAATCCCTCCAGCCTGACCACGCTGATGTATATCTATAAGCTCGTGCTGCCCCTGGTTCGCAAATAGACCTGGGAGATGCTATGGGGGCGGCGCAGCCGCCCCCATAGCATCTCCCAGCGGATTCGAAGTCGGGAGAGCCTCTTTTCGGAGTTCGTGAAACCTGCCCCTACCGGGGGTAAGGATGGGCAGATCAAATCAGAGATGTTACGTGGATTTTGTCGCACTTCGGGCGACAAAATCCACGATTAACCGCTTTCATAGTTCTACGCGATAGCCGGCCCCCACCACGTCTTGGGCGATCAGCCAGCCTTCTTGCAAAATAAAACCCGGCCGGGAGGGGTCGTTCTGGAGGTGCAGATACCCGTCCAGGTCGGCATAGCGCACGTTTGGGCTGGATAGGGCGAAGCTCAACCCGGCCGCGGTGAGCATGGCCGGCTCGATCAGGCAGCTCACGGTGGTGTCGAGGTGGGCGGCGCGGGCGATGGCATCGACCTGGCCTGCGGCGCGCAGGCCGCCGCAGGCCGCCAGCTTCACGCTCAGCCCGTGGGCGCTGCGCCCGGCGGCGATGCTGAGGGCCGAGGCCGGGCCGCAGGCGCTTTGATCGGCCAGGATGGGCAGCGGGCTGGCGGCGGTCACCTGGCGCAGGGCGGCCAGGTCTGCGGGCGGGGTGGGCTGCTCCAGCGTTTCCAGGCGGCCCTGCAGGGCGCGGGCCACGTCGAGGGCGGTCTGCACGCTGTAGCCGCCGTCGGCGTCCAGGCGCAGCGCCAGCTCGGGCAGCGCCCGGTGGATGGCCCGCACGCGCTGCACGTCCTGGTCGGGGTCGAGGCCGCCTTTGATCTTGAGCGCCCGGAAGCCCTGGCTGGCCCGCTTGCGGGCGGTCTCCACGCTTTCGGGCAGGTCGGCAATTGGCAGGGTGATCGAGGTCTGGATGCGGTCGCGGTAGCCGCCCAGCAGGCGGTAGAGCGGCAGGCTGGCGGCCAGGCTCAGCAGGTCGTGCAGGGCCAGGTCGAAGGCGCACAGCACGGCCGGGGAATGTTGGGCCACCGGTTCCAGCTCGGCCAGGGCGAATTCGATCTGGGTGGGGTGCAAATCCACCGCCCGCGCCGCACACTCGCGGCACAGGCGGGCCACCTCGCCCGGCGCTTCGCCGGTTAGCTGCGGGTGGGCCACGGTGCTGCCCCAGGCGCTCTGCCCCTGGCGGGTTTTGATGTGGACAAAAATGGCGGTGATGGCGGTGATGGGGGCCAGCCCGGCCAGTTGGGCCGGGGAATGCAGCTTCAGCTCGACCGGAATGACGTCTACCTGAGTGATTTGCATGCGCGCTGCCTCCGTGTAGATGATTGCTGCGATTCTACCATAGGGCGGCGCACCGGATGGGGTAGGGCCGCCTGAGACAGCCATCCACGCATAGCTCACGAATACCCGAATGAGGCCGGACCAGCATCCGGGTATTCGCGCCCTCCTCCGTGGATAGCCGCGCCTCCGATTTCAGGATAAATATCCCGCAAAAACCAGGATATACCTTACTCGGATGAAAAGCTCATTTACGCGGTCATCGAGTACAATTGCTAATTGTGGCTTCGCTGCCATCTATTCCCTGCTTGAAGCGGTTCTGTCCGAAAGAGGCTGCATGACGAGAGTTCATCCCGTGTCTTCCGCGGCGTTGCCCGCGCCGACACCCCCCGCGCCGACACCCCCCGCGCCGCCCAGCCTGGAGATCCTGTATCGCATCTCGCAGGCTGCCCTGGCGGACCACAACCTGAGCGATCTATGCCGCGCGATTCACGCTATTCTGAACGAACTGCTGCCCGCCAGCGATTTTTACATCGCCCTGTACGACCCTGCCGCCGATACGATCACCTTCCCCTATTACATCGACGCCTACAACCTGCCCCCCGCCCCGCAGAAGCCCGGCCGCGGGCTGACTGAGTACGTGCTGCGCACCGGCCAGACCCTGCTGGCTACCCCAGACCGCTTCGCCGCGCTGGTTCACCAGGGCGAAGTGGCGCTCACCGGGGCCATGCCGGTCGATTGGCTGGGCACCCCCCTGCGGGCCGATGCTCGCCTGGTGGGCGTGATGGCGATCCAGAGCTACACCCCCCGCGTCCGCTACGGCCAGCGCGAAGTCGAGCTGCTCGAATTCGTCTCGGCCCAGGTGGGCCTGGCGATTGAGCGCCAGCCGCTGGTGGCAGCCACCCGCCTGCGCCTGGAAGAGCTGACCGTGCTGCACGCCGTGGCCCAGGCCGCCGTCGAAGCCGCCTCCGAAGACGACCTGATCGCCCAGGTCACCGATCTGATTGTCGACCGCCTGTACGTGCATGATTTCGGCGTGATGCTGCTCGACCCCCAGGCCCAGGTCCTCATCCGCCATCCCTCCTACCACGCCGCTCAGCGCCCGGATGCCTTCCAGCAGGTGGCCCTGGGCCAGGGCATCACCGGCCAGGTGGCCCAGGGCGGCCAGGCCCTGCGGGTGGCCGACGTGAGCCGTCACCCCGGCTATTTAAATGCCGCCGACTTCACCCGCTCGGAATTGTGCGTGCCGATCCGGTCTGGCGAGCAGGTGATTGGGGTGCTCAACGCCGAAAGCGCTCGCCTGGACGCCTTCAGCGAGGCCGATCAGCGCTTGCTCGAAACCCTGGCCGGCCAGCTTGGGGCCGCCATCGAAAAGCTGCGCGCCCTGGAGGCCTCGCGCCGCCATGTCGAGCGCCTGGACGCCCTGCGCATCATCGACCGGGCCATCAACGGCAACCTCGACCAGTCGATCACCCTCTACATCCTGCTCGACCAGACCATGAGCCGCCTGGGCGTGGACGCGGCCGCCATCTACCTGCTCAACCCCTCCCGCCAGACGCTCGACTTCGCCGGCGGGCGCGGCTTCCGCAGCCTGCGCTTCCAGCGCGCCGGCCTGCGCCTGCTCGAAGGCCGGGCCGCCCGCCTGGCGATTGAGCGCCAGCCGCTCTCGATCCCCAACTTCGAGGCCGCCGGCGACCTGCCGGACGAGCGCCTGCGCTGGCCCGGCGAAGACTTCGCCGCCTACTTCGGCGTGCCGATCATCGCCAAAGACCAGGTGCGCGGCGCGCTGGAGGTCTACTTCCGCCGCCCCTACCAGCCCAGCGAAGAATGGCTGGGCTTCTTCGCCGCCCTGGCCGGGCAGGCCGCCATCGCCATCGAAAGCGCCGCTCTGTACACCGCCTTGCAGCGCTCGAACCAGGAGCTGGCCGTGGCCTACGACGCTACTCTGGAAGGCTGGTCGCGGGCTTTAGAGCTGCGCGATTACGAAACCGAAGGCCACACCCGCCGCGTCACCGAGCTGACCCTGCGCCTGGCCCAACGCATGGGCCTGGAAGACGCCGAGTTGGTTCACATTCGCCGCGGGGCGCTCTTGCACGACATCGGCAAGCTCAGCATTCCCGATCACATCCTGAAAAAGCCCGGCCCGCTCACCCTGCCCGAATGGGAAGTGATGCAGCGCCATCCCAGCTACGCTTTCGAGATGATCTACCCCGTGCGCTACCTGCGCCCGGCCCTCGACATCCCCCACCACCATCATGAAAAATGGGACGGCACCGGCTACCCCTCCCGCCTGCGCGGCGAGCAGATCCCCCTGGCGGCGCGCATCTTCGCGGTGGCCGATGTGTGGGACGCCCTGACCTCCGACCGGCCCTACCGCCCGGCCCGCAGCCGCGACGAAGCCTGGGAGTACATCGGCAGCCAATCGGGCCAGCATTTCGACCCCCAGGTGGCCGAGGTTTTTCTGAAACTGATCGCCGAAGAAGGCGAGCCCGGAGGCGAAGATTGACCCCCGATTCCAGCCCCTATGCCCCGCCCCGGCAGGTCGATTCGCCAGCCGAGTGCGTCTTCTATCATACGATTGACCTGCCCGGCTTCGGCCTGATGCCCGGCGAGTGGGACCTGCGCCCCGGCGTGGACGACTACCTGGGCCGGGTCGATCTGCGCGGCCAGCGCGTCCTCGAGCTGGGCGCCGCCAACGGCTTCCTGACGTTCGAGATGGAAAAGCGCGGCGCCGAAGTGGTGGCCGTCGATCTGTGCGAGGCCCACGACTGGGACCTGGTCCCCTACGGCGGCCAGGTCGCCGCCCAGGGCGCAGCCGAGCGCAAGGCCCACCTGCGCCGGATCAACAACGCCTGGTGGCTGGGCCGCCGCCTGTTCGCCTCCCAGGCCCGCGTCGTCTATACCCCCGTGTACGACCTGCCCGCCAGCATCGGCCCGGTGGACGTGGCCCTGTACGGCAGCATTCTGCTCCACCTGCGCGACCCATTCCTGGCCCTGCAAAAATCGCTGGCCCTGGCCCCCAAGACCCTGATCGTGACCGAGGTGGTGCCGGTCTACCAGCGCTACGCCTGGGCCTACTGGCCCTGGCGGCTGCTGGGGCGCGTCAACCCCAAGTTCGCGGCCTATTTCCTGCCAGAGATCAACTTCCTGCCCCAGCCAGCCAGCCGCGCCCCGGCCGAAACCTGGTGGAACTTCTCGCCCCAGATCATCGCCCGCTGGCTGGCGATCCTGGGCTACACCCGGCAGACCCTGGCCTATCACACCCAGATTTTCCACCCCGCTGCGCACGAACCATCCACCCGCCGCCGCCCGATGTACACCCTCGTCGCCCGGCGGGCCTAAGAGAATGCAGCCGCTTCCCCAAACTATTTCCTCTTTTCCCGGCGCAGCCAGGGAAGAAAATTCCTCCATTCATGGCGTGCGCCGGACGTCCCTTTAAGGCACCGGCAGGACGCGCACGGGGTTGACATACCCCGTAGCAACCCGCACCTCGAAATGCAGGTGCGCCCCAGACGAATTGCCCGAATTGCCCGACATGGCGATGCGCTGGCCCTGCTTGACCGGCGAGCCGCACGGCGCGCTCACCTGGCTCAGGTGGGCGTACAGGGTCCAGAACCCGTTGCCGTGGTCGATCACCACCGTGTTGCCATACCCCGTGCCGGTCCACCCGGCGAAGACCACCACCCCGTCATCGGCTGCATAGACCGGCGAACCGGCCGGCGCGCCCAGGTCGATCCCGGCGTGCTGCTCGGTGAACGGCCCGCCCGAAAGCTGCTGGTAGTTGCTCGGCCAGGTGAACTGGCCGTCGCCCACCAGCGCCTGGCCGCGGATGGGGCAGCTTGGCCCGCTCTCGATGTAGAACGGGGTCTTGCCCGGCTGGTACAGGATGTCTGGCTCGACCGGGATGGGATACTGGTTGGGGGCCGGCGTGGCGGTTGGGGGGGCGGTTGGGGCGGCGGTGGGCAGGCTGAACGGGGCGGCGGTGGGCGGCGGGGTGGTCGGCCCCGGCGGGGCGGCCTGGGCGGCCGCGGTGGCCGGCGGCGGCGGAAGCGGGGTGGGCGGGGCCTGCACCGGCTGGCTGGCCGCCCGCAGGGCGGGCCGGGCCAGGGCGGCGAAGATCGGCGCGGCGGTCTGTGAGCCTTCGCCGCCGTGTTCGACCAGGATCACCATCGCCACGCTGCGCTGGCCGTCCTGGGCAAACCCGGCGAACCAGGCGTGCGGCGCGCCGCTGGCAAGCTGGGCTGTGCCGGTCTTACCGCCCACCGTCAGGCCCTTGACCTGGGCCCGCACCCCGCTGCCCTGTTCGACGGCGATCTGCAGCATGCGCCGGGCCTGCTGGGCGGTCTGCGGGCGCATCAGCCCCTCGACGCTCTGGCCCTTGATCTGGCCGGGGATGAGGGCGCCGTCGGGGTCGCGCACGCCTTCCACCAGATAGGGCAGGGGCAGGCGGCCGTCGTTGAGGATAGCCAGCACCAGCCGGGCCATGCCCAGGGGCGTTTCCAGCAGCTCGCCCTGGCCGATGGCGGTGGAGGCCCGCAGCAGGTTGTTGCTGGCCAGGCTGTTCAGGTCGTTGGCAAGCTGGGGGGCGGCCAGGGGCAGGTCGAACGGGAAGCGGGATTGATCGGCGGCCATGCCCAGTCGGTTCGCATAGTCGATCAAGGTCGCAGATGGCATCTCGGCCCCGATGCGGGCAAAGGCCGCGTTGGCCGATTTAGCGTAGCTCATCTCTAATGTCAGGCGGCTCTCGGTGTGGTTGGGGTCGGGGATGGTTCCGCCGTCCACCTGATAGACGTAGTACGGCCCGTTCGGCCCCTGGATGGGGCGGCCGAAGTCGAACACCATGCCGGGCTGAATCTGGCCGCTGTCCAGCCCGGCGACCAGGGTCACCGTCTTCCAGGTCGAGCCGGGGACGAACAGGCCCTGGGTGGCCCGGTTGAGCAGCGGGGCGGGGCAGGCCTCGCCGCTGCAGGCCGCCCCCAGCCCGGCGGTATAGGCCGGGTCGAGCATGCGGTTGGGGTCCAGGCCGGGGGCGCTTGCCAGGGCCAGCACGGCCCCGCTCTGCCCGTCCAAAATCACGACCGCCCCGCGCTGGCTGCCCAGGGCCTGGACAGCGGCCTGCTGCAGGTCGTCGTCGATGGTCAGGATCAGGTCGCTGCCCTGGATGGGGGCTCGCAGCATGCGCCCGATCTGAGCGTCCAGGCGGTGCAGCCCGAACAGGTAGGGGTTATAGCGGTTCTCCAGCCCGGCGATGCCGATCCGCAGGCCTGAGGTATAGCCCACCAGGTGGCCCACTGCGGGGTCGGGGTAGCGCCGGGTGTGGTTCTGCGGGTCGGCCGGGTCGTCGTAGGCCAGGGGCCGGCCGGCGCGGTCATAGATCGCCCCGCGGGTGATGCTGCGCAGCAGGTCGCGGGTGCGCTGCACCACGGGCTGGGGCAGGTCGTCCAGGTTGATCGGCACGCCCTGGTTGGAGAGCAGAGCGACCACCTGTTGGTCGAGGGCGGCCTCGTTGGCCGTGCTGACCGAGCCGGCCCCGCCCAGGTTGCCTGCTTCGCCCAAGAGCGGCGCGCCGGCCAGCGGCTCCAGCGCCTCGGCCCGCACCATCTGCCAGTAGACGATGCGCAGGGTCAGCACGGCCAGCAAGATCAGGGTCAGATCGCCCAGGCGGCGGATGCGTTTTTCCATATCAACCCGACACGCGCTGCATCAGGGCCAGCGCCACGCCCACCTCGCTCAGGTTCACCAGCACGGCCGTGCCGCCCAGGCTGAGGAACGGCAGGGTGATGCCGGTCAGCGGCACCACGTTGAGCGTTCCGCCCACCATGTAAAACGCCTGGATGAACAGGTGGGCGGCGATGCCCACCAGCAGCAGGCGCTCGAACATCTGGCCGGCTGGCAGGCGGGCCGCCAGGCGCAGCAGGCGCGCCAGCAGCACCGCGTACAGGGCCAGGATCGCCAGCCCCACCGCCGAGCCCATCTCTTCCAATATGGCCGCGAAGATAAAATCGGAGTGGGCCAGCGGCACGTACTGCGGCGAGCCTAACCCCAGGCCGGCCCCGCTCACCCCGCCGGCCGCCACGGCGTACAGGGCCTGCTGAATCTGGTAGCCCGGCCCTTCCGAGATGGTCGTCTCGCCGACCTGGCCGTTAATCATCATCGGCTCCCGGCTCCACGGGTCGCGGTAGGCCAGCCAGCGATAGCGGATCAGGTCGGGAACCGTCCAGGTCAGGGCCAGCAGCAGGCCCACCGTCAGGGCCAGCCCGGCCCCGATGGCCGCCACGCTCAGGAAAGTGCGGGTCTCGAACCCGGCGTACAGCATGGCGACGAAGATGAACCCCAGGATGATGACCGCCCCGTAGTCTGACATTGCCACCAGGGCCAGGGCCCCCAACGCGGCGAACAGCGCCCCAGGGATGAAATAGCCCAGCGGCGGCAGGCGCAGCCAGCCCAGGAACGGGCGGGCCTGGCCCTCCACCCGCCGGGCCTGGCGCTCGATGTACCAGGCCAGGAACAGGATCAGGGCCAGCTTAATCAGCTCGGAGGTCTGGATGGCCGGCAGCGGCCCCAGCTTGAGCGACAGGCGCACCCCGGTCTCGTCCACCTCGCCAAACAGGGCGGTGAGGAAGGGCAGGGCCAGCCCGGCCAGGCTGGCCGGGATCGCCAGGCGGCGCAGGCGCTCCACCAGCCCCGGCCACAGGGTCAGCGCAAAACACACCCCCAGCCCCGGCGTGAAGCCGCGCAAAAGCTGCTGCCAGACCCCCTCCAGCCCCACCAGGCGGTAGATCATCGCCAGGCCCAGCGAGAGCAGCAGCCCCACAATCGGCAGGATGATCTGCTCGCCGCGCACCCGCCGGTAGACCAGGATGAAGTGCAGCCCCAGCAGCCCGGCCAGTACGTACAAGGCCGCCCCGGCCGCCCCCAGCGGCAGGGCAAAGCCCGGCTGGCCCTGGCTGGCGTTCAGCCCCGAGGCGGCCAGCGTAAAGCCCAGCAGGGCCACGCCCCCCACCAGGGCCAGCAGCCCGGTTTCGTACCAGCGCAGAGCAGAGAAAGCGCGCTGGGCCATCTAGTCTTCCAGAAGTTCGAGCTGAATATCGCCCAGGCGCAGGCGGGCCCCCGGCGGGGCGGCCAGCGGGCGGTGCGGGTAGGCCGGCGATTGGTTGACCAGCGAGCCGTTCTTGCTGTCCAGGTCTTCCAGCCACCAACTGGCCCCGTCCCAGCGCAGGATGGCGTGATGCCCCGAGATGAACTGGTCGCGCAGCACCACGTCGTTATCTGGCTCGGCCCCCAGGCGGGTCTCCAGGCCAAGGGGCAGAATCTGGCCGGGGCGCAGGGCCCGGTCGCTGCCGTTAGCGATCACCCGCAGCCGGCCGGGGGCCAGGCCGGGGGCCGGGCGAGCAGCGGCCGGGCCGCCGCGGGCCTGCAGGGCCAGTTCGCGCCGCACGGCAAAGACCACCACGAACAGGGCCAGGTAGATCAGCCCGATAAAGACCCAGCGGGCCAGAAACAGCAGGGTGTTGAAGCCGGTTAGCTCGACCATGCGGGTCTCAGTCCTCCGGGCGCGGCGGTTCTGGGGTGGGCGGTTCGGGGCAGTTCAAGATGAAGCGCAGGGCGGCCGCGCCGGGCGTATCGGCCCTGGGCTGGTTGGGGGCCAGAGCGGCCAGGATAATCAGGTCGCCGTCCAGCAGCTCCTGGCCCCCGGTGGTGATGCGCAGTTGGTTGACGAAGGTGCCGTTGACCGACGGCGCGCCGCCGGGGTCGCCGTCGTGCAGGATGTAGCGCCCGCCGGCGCAGGCGATGTAGGCGTGGCGGCTGCTCACCAGGCGGCGGGCCTGGATGTGGGGCAGGTCGAGGACGATGTCGTTGGAAGGGTCGCGCCCGATG
>CAYQDU010000002.1:0-67208 GCA_964416275.1 uncultured Anaerolinea sp.
GCCTGGCGCATTTTGAGTGAATATCGCTGGTACATTATAGGGTGATTAGTGACACACAAGATCGAGATTCCATCCTGACGGCCTTTGCGCACCTCCGCCGCAGTATCGCTTACGCCCAGAATGTCTGCATAAAAGTTCCGATCTGGGTCAGCGCCGCCGTTCGAAATGCCCTGTGGATCGACCGGCTTCCCATCCGAGAGAACGATCAAGATTCTATGCTCACAGCGGAATTCCTCCATCATATGCAAAGCAGTGCGGATCGCCAGGCCATCCCGGTTACACCCGGAGGCATAATAATTAAAGACCCGTTCGTTTGCGTTGGCTTCGCCATAGTCGCGAAACAGGTTGATGATGGTAAAAATCCCGTTCGTACAGAAAGAGTAAATCCTCACCGGTATCTGGCACCGCTTCAAGCTTTCGGCGATAATATACCCCTGTGAGGCAATAACTTCCTGGCGTTCGATCTGAGAGCCAGACGCGTCCAACAGAATGTCTACGGCCAGATCGCCCAGGTCATCCACAGCATTTTTTAGAAACACCTTGCTGTCATACAGGTAAATATTTCTCCACACCTTAGCGGTGACGAGGCTACCCGTTTTTGCCCGGTAGGCGGACGATTCGGGGGCCACAAGCATGGTGTTACGAATCACATGCGTCAGCCGGTCGATGCTGTGATTGTTTCGGGCCAGGTTCTTTTTGTAATCCGCCTGGTTTTTCTCCCGTTGCTGCAAAGCCAGTTCTTTGCGCCGCTGGCTGCCGGCCCCGGTGGCTGCATTGGTCTCAAATTCGCCGCGCGTGAAGTGAAGCCTGCAGTTCTTGTGATTTCCCACGCAGAGAATCCGTTCCAGCGCTTTGGTCTGCGCTTCCGGCAGAATAGACCGCCCATAATCCTTCTGCACGTTTTCTCTCTGTTTTCTCTCTTGCAGGTCTTTTAATTTTTGCCAGGAAGCGGGCCTTTTCCCGCGGCTGTGTTCTGTTTCTAAATGATCGGGCTCTCCAGAAATGCTCGCAGCTTCTACATTAAAAAGTCTCAGAAAAGAGCTGCCGCGGAACGGGTTGCTAAAGCGGGAATTTTCCCCGTTGAAGCGCAGATTCAACAATCCAGGGAACAGGTGTTTGAAGTATGTTTTGGGGCCAGAAGCGGGATGCAGTGGGAAATGATCTGCGATGATGTGGTTCATTGCAAGGATGATCTGCTCGGTGGTCATGGATGCGTCAAACTCCAGATCCCGCAAAATCGTATCGACCTGCTCTCTCACGTTTGGCTCTTCGCCCAGGGCGCGCTGAAAGTGCGCCCGCTTGATTTCATCGACAAGATAATACAGAGAAGGCGCATCTTCTTTTCGGAGCACCCTCAATGAATAACGCCGGCGCAGCTCTTCAAGGACGGGGCGTTCACTTTTTCCTCTTTGATACGTGCAGTTCTCTAAGCCGATCCAGGTCAGGCTTTCATAAAAAACGTGGTTGGGGTCTTGCTGGAGGAAGGCGAAAAAACGCTGCAACTGCGGGTAATCATAATACCTGTGCGCCGCGCCGACGATGTAATTCCAGTACAGATCGGCCTTCCCAGCACCGTCGTATCCATCGAAGTCCGGCCAGAAGGAATAATCTCCGGAAGCATTCCAGATAATATTTGCAGCCCTGCGTTTTTCCCGGCTTTGATATTCCATAATCCATTCGTCAAAAGCAGCTATTCGGCCGCAGCTCTGGCCGCCCTGCCTCCTCGGCTTTCAGCCCACCGGCGGGGCCGGATCGGTGCATGGCTAAGCCAATACCGTGAAAATATCATCTCTGGCAAGATTCTCCGGTATCCTCAGGCGAATGACGTCGTCGACCAGTTGCCACTCAAAATCATCAAAAGATTTATTGGTTATTCCCATTTGCAGGGCTTTACCAGCCGGCAGACCCCGATCCATCAGATGAATGGCCGAAATCAGCCCTCGCAGATCGACCGATTTGGTGGAAATTTCAGAGTTCTCACTCTTCTTTTGTAAATCCTGGAAAAGCTCAATGAACTGCCTCAGGTAATCTTGTTTCAGGTTTGGGAATTCCCGCTGCAAGAGTTTCCTGAGGTTATCGGGGGAGATGTTGGGCATTTTGATAATCATAAAACGGGAAGCCAGGGCTTCATTAAGCTCTCTGGTACCCGCATACCCATAATTCATGGTAGCGATAAATCGGGTGAAGCCATCCAGGGTGATCTTGTCATAGCCAGGAACGTCAATAATGCGCCGGAAATCCAGCGTTGCGTGAAGCACCGCCAGGGATTCGTTCTTCGCCATGTTGATTTCATCGAGGACCCCAAAACCCCCGTTGATCGCGCACTCATAAATTGGGCCATGCCGCTGAACCACCCGGCCATTTTCAAAAGTATCGGTGCTGATGAGCGAAGATGAATCGATGTTGATGTGAAACGAAATATCCCAGCTTGGGCGGCCAAAGGCGGCCGCGAGATTCTCAGCCAGGATATTCTTGCCGGTGGCCTTTGGGCTGACCAGAAGCAGGTTTTCGCCACACAGCAGGGCCGTAATGGCGGCCTCCCAGACCTCGTTCCCATAGTAATAGAACCTCGGTTTGGGGATCCGGTATACAAGGTCAGGATTCACCCCAGCGTGTTCTCGGATCAGAGCAATTTCTGCTATCAGGTCTTCGCGGATGCCCTCGCGCCTCAGAAAATCTAGCAATTCGCACCTCCGGTTGTCTTCTATTGTATCCCGTTCTGCGATTCCTGGATTTACGACCCCAGATGGTTCGCCAGGGTTGGCTGCCGGGGCAGGGTTTGGTTGGCCGCGGCGCGGCAAGAAGCGGGATAGGAAAGCAACCTTTCCGCCAGGTTTCTACCGAAAAGGATCAGGACGCGCTGCAACGCCGCGTCCTGATCCTTTTCGAAGTCAGCCAGGCGCCGTTTCCCGTTTGCTAGAATAACCCGCGTCAATACGCCAGAGGTCAGAGCAGTGGGTTATCGCTCCTTGATCAGGGCGGCTTCCAAAACCATCCAACCCTGCCCGGCCAGGTCGAGCTGATCGATCCAATCCATCGCTTTCTGGTTCAACAAGAAGCTGTTTGGCCCATGCTTGCCGACCAGGATCAACGGGTAGGGCAGTTTAGCGGCAAAATCTTCTAAGGGCTGCGCGCCGGCTTCGCTTTCATCCCATTGATAGCCCATCACCACCAGGTCAAGCTGGTGCTTATGGAAGCAGCGTGTTAGCTCTACCTGGTATTGTCCCTCGCACAGCTTGAACGCCACCTGAGTGTAATCGCCCAGCTTCGGATCGTAATAACTGCGCAATTGGTACTCCAGCCGCGTCAGCAGTTCAGGGGTAATCGGCGCCGCCTGGGTGGGGTGAAAGAGATCATCGTTCACCACATCCCGCCGCAGCAAGAAAGGGGAGTGCAGCCAGTGGCAAATATTGAGTTGCCAGGCATGCTTTTGCGCCAGCCGGAAGGCGTAGTCAAACGCCCATTCGTCGCTCTCGGTCAGGTGCGTACACAAACCCAGGATTGTCATTTTCGGCCTCCTCAAAATTTCTCAGCCAGCTTAATTTTGCGGCTCTCCCAAATTCACCGGGAAAGAAGCTATGGCTCTTCCGCCGAAGGCGGAAACTTTTCTATGTTTTGGGGAAATTGTGGGGCTATGCTCCACAATTTCCCCAAAACATAACTTTTTCCCCGGCGAAGCTGGAAGAGTCGAAGTTATCTTGGATGGCCCTTGCGTGGCCGCAAGGACCATCCAAGATAGGAAATCTCGCTTTCAGCGGAAGAGCCGCTTTTGCAAACTTCCGTCCGCCGGCAGCCCGGCCGCTTGCACCGACTGATCAACCGGCGCGGCGTGGCAGGTAGAGCAAACCGCCAGTTCTGGCCGCGCCTGTACCGCCGCCTCCCGCTGATGGCAGGTCAGGCACCGGCCGTGCATGGCATCCTTATATCCACCTGCTATGGGGTCAAAGGCCGCCTGGCCTTCCACTGGTAGCATATCCACATGGCACTCCTGGCAGGCGGCGGCGGCGCGATGCTCGCCCAGATGGCACTCACCGCACGCCGCATTGCCCCCCAGGGCGGCTGTGTGGCGGGTGTGGTCGAAGATCGAAACGGGAAGGTTGTAATCAGTATGGCACTCGGCGCAGGCGGTGGCCTGGTCGTTGGGTTTCGCCAGGTGGTGGCAGGCGGTGCAGGCTGCGCCTGGATTTCCGCTTTCGGCATCCTGCTCTGCCAGCCTGGCCTGATGATCGGCGTGCGGAAATACCACACCGATCCCATCCCGGTCGCCGTCGATGGTCAGCCTCTCCCAGCCTAACGCCCGGCTGACGGGCGTTGGCGATACCATCTTGCCCTGCACCAGCCTCCCCGGCAGGAAGGCTACAGTTAACGCAATCGCCAGCACCGCCGCCCCAGAGCGGGCCGCAAAAATGCCGCGCCAGGATGAACTGGTCAGCTGCCCACCTGGCGCGAACGCCGGACGGGCAGCCTCAGGCTGCTTGCCGGCCGGCAGTTCATCCTGCAGCACCGCCAGCCGCTCGGCAAACAGCAGGTAGACCAGCCCGGCGGCGGCCGGGATGGCAAAGGCGATGACGATCTCCAGCAGGGCCGGCTGGTAACCGGCTGCGCCGGGCAGGCGCATGGTGAACAGGCTGAGCGACATGCGCTGGCTGAGGATGCCGCCAATCGCCAGCAGGGCGCTGGTCACCAATCCCTGGGGAGCGCTGCGGATCTTCGCCGACAGCAGCAGCCCGGCTGGCAGCAGCCCGCCCAGCGTGATCTCGACGACAAACCACAGGCTTTGCCAGGAGCCGTCCAGCCCACCCGGCAGTACGCTGCGCCAGGCCAGGTCGCCCAGGCGCAGCGCCAGGTACAGCCACAGGGCTGCCCCGCCAATCTTTCCCAAGCGGCTCAGCAGTTCCCCATCCGGCGGGCGATTGAACAGGCGCTGGGCCAGGAAACCCTCCACAATCAGGGCCATCATCCCGGCGGCAATTGCTGATATGAAGAACAGCACCGGGATGAGTGGGCTATACCACAGCGGATGCACCCGGTGGGGCATAATCAGGAACAGCGCCCCCAATGACGACTGGTGCAGGGTGGAAAGCACAATCCCGGCAATCACCAACGGCAAGACGGCATGATGCAGCCAGCCGGCGAGGCGCTGAAATAGGGATCGCTGGAACCAGGGATGCTCCAGGATGACCGGAGCAAACTCCAAGATCAGCGCCGTGAGATACAACATCACGCACCAGGCGATCTCGAACATCACCGAATGATGCTGCCAGTGGATGATAGGCATGTAGATGTGCCAGGGCAGACCCAGGTCGAAGATCAGCGAGATGACAAACGAGCTGTAGCCCAGCAGCGCTAGCAGAATGGCCCGGCGCAGCACCGGCCGGTAGCGTTCCAGATGGAAGATATACACCATGGCGGCAACGCTGAACCCACCGCCAGAAAGCGCCACAAAGCACAGCTTAAAGGCGATCCACAGCCCCCAGGGAGCGGCGTCGTTCAATCCAGTCGTCGCACCTAATCCAAGTCCAAAACGCAAAACAGCGGCCACCAGACCAGCAAAGGAGGTAGCCCACAGGATGTCTTTCGTCCACTTCAAGGCTGTATGTTGCACTCAGGCCTCCTTTGACTGGCGGGCGGCGCGGGCTTCCTGGGCCTGGATGCGCCGTCCGATGATCCACAGCAGACCGGTCATCAGCCCGGCCGTGGCTGCTGCCAGCGAGGGAACCTTGTTCAGCCACATCTCGCTCAGATCCGGCAGCGGTTGGGTTCCCAGCGCTCCACCGGCCTGGTGCGCCAGGCCCAGGAAATCCAGCGAGACATCGGAAATATACAGCACCGACGCGCCACCGGCATCCTGTTCGCCATACACCACCGGCAGGTACTTATCGGGAGCTTCATCGATGCGCTGGTGAGCAATGCGCAGCAGATCACTCCGCTCGCCAAAGGTCAACACCTGCTGCGGACAGGCTTCCACGCACGCCGGAAGCTGCCCCTGCGTCACCCGCCCGTAGCACAGGGTGCATTTGCGCACCAGCGGCGCCGCCGAATCCCACTGGTAGCGCGGGATGCCGTACGGACAGGCCATCATGCAATAGCGGCAGCCCATACAGCGGCTGCTGTCATAGATCACCGGCCCCAGATCAGTCTTGACCATCGCCCCCACCGGGCAGACCGAAACGCAGGCCGGCTCCAGGCAGTGGCGGCAGAACTTGCGCACCGGGCTGCCGTCTGCGGTGTACACAATCGCAGACCAGCGGTTGGCTGATAGGCCGTCGCCTATCTGCTGCGCGGTTGGGGTATCCGCGCCCAGATAATTGGCCTGTGTACAGGCATCTACGCACCGATTGCAGCCGTTGCAGCGCGTCACGTCCACCAGGATACCAATCATAGCTTGCGTCCCTCCGGCCCATACAGGCTGTGGATCGTTTCGCTGCCGCCCTGGCGGGTAAAATGCCAGGCCACTTCGCTGCTCAGGCGGATGAGCGGATACAGCACGCAGTGGGCGACTTTGGTGAAGGGGATCAGCGCCAGCAAGAGCAGCCCGTTCAGCACGTGGAACAGCATCAACCGGTCATAGGGGATCGGGTTCCAACCGCGCCCGGCCAGAAAGCCAGAGAGGAAGATGTTGAGGATAAACACCAGCAACAGATAGTCCATGCCTTTGCTCAGCCGGCGCGAGCTGAGCACATAGATGCGGTGCAGCAGCAGGAACAGCCCGCAGCCAATCGTCAGCAGGGTCAACCCATCAAGAATTGGCTTGGGGATCGCCATCCAGGCAAACCCCAGGTTGGCGCGCAGCAGATCCAGGTGGTTGGCCAGGAACAGCCCGGCCAGCAGGATGCCGATGTGAAAGCCATACGAGGCGTAGCTGTACAGTCGGCGGGTCTGGTGGATGCGCCGCACCGGAAACAGCCAGGATAGCGTTTCGCTCAGGATGCGGGCATAGGGGATGCGCCGGTCGCCGGCCCGGCGAATGGCGGCCGCCATGCCCCAGATCGATAAAACGACCAGGCGCAGCAGCCCCAGGATGAGGAGGGTCAGCACAAAGCGGGCTATCGGCCCGGTGGCAAGGGTAAGCCAGGCAGGCATAGGCGTTGGGTCTCCGGTTTATAGTTTAATCGCCCGTAGCACCAGGTCGTGGACCCCCACGATCTGGACCGGGGCCTTGTAGTAATCCATCAATTCGCGCAATTGCTTCTTGCAGTTGGCGCACGGGGTCGCCACAATCTGCGCGCCGGTAGCCAGGATCTGCTCAGCCTTCAGCTTGCCAGAAACCTGCATCCGGAAATCGTGGGTCTCATCCAGCGATACCAGCCCGCCCCCGCCGCCGCAGCAGTAGTTCTCGGCGCCGTGCGGCGTCATCTCTACAAAATCTTTGACGAAGCTCTTCAAGATCTGGCGCGGCTGGTCGACGATCCAGCCGGAGCGGGCGATGTTGCACGGGTCGTGGTAGGTTACCCGTTCGGTCACCGCGTCCGGGTCGAGGGTCAATTTTCCCTGCTGGATGGCCTGCCAGGTCAGCTCGAGGACGCTCACCACCGGCAGGGCCTGTTCCTGGGCGAAGACCGGCACGAACTGGCGCGCCGAGCGCGCTGCGTGTCCGCACTCGCCCACCAGGATTTGCTTGGCCTGCAGCCGCCGCGCCTCGCCCACCAGCTTGCCGATGATGCGCTCTAGCACCCAGTCGTTGTAGAACAAACCGTAGTTGATGCCATCAAAGTAGCCCGAGCCAATCGTCCAGTTGGTTTGCGTGGCGTGCAGCACGGCCGCATTGCCCATCAGGGTATCGGCCTCCATCAGGTAGTCGCTGACGGCCGGGAAGAAGATATAGTCGGCGCCTTCCTGATCCACCGGGAACTTCACTTCAGCGCCCTTCATGTCAGCCACTTCTTCTTCCAGGAACTCCAGGTTGTCCATCAGCGCCGGCAGGGGGATGGCCGAGGTGTTGCCGGTCTTGCCTTCCAACTGCTCGCGCACCGAAACTACCAGGCCCTTGGGGCTGATCCCGGCCTCGCTGAAGATATAGCGCCCCAGGTGGGTCATCAGGGCATGATCGACGCCCATCGGGCAGGCAATCTTACAGCGCCGGCAGGCCGAGCAGCGGTAAAAGACTTCCGCCATCTCATCAATGGTTGCTTCGGTAAGCGCCTGGGAACCAAACAGGCGGGCGCGCAGCGCCCCACCGGGGGTGAAATACTGGCGGTAGACCTCCAGCAGCAGGTTGGTGCGGTAGCAAGGCACGTCGCGTAGGTCGCCGCTGACCTGGTAAACCTGGCAGGCGGCCGCGCAGCGCCCGCACTTGCTGCTGGTGTGGGCGTACAGATCGAGCAAGAAACCGTAATTGCTGTGCTGCAAAATAGCGCCAAAAGCATTCAGGAAACGGATGATCCTATCGCCGGCTGAGGCAGCTTGCGGCTCTACATGATAAAAGGCCTTCGGCTTAGCAGCCAGCTGGATGTTAGAACTGGAGGCGGAAGCTGGTGAAATCGTCATAAATGCTCCTTACGAAAAGCGCCTATTCTCCCGCAGCCCTGGCCGGGGCGGGCGGCAGGATCAGGATGGCGATGCCCGTCTCTGCGCCCGGGTTGCGCCAATGCTGGTATCCATCGCCGATAAAGGTCAGGCTATCGCCTGGGCTAAGCTCATAGCTCTTATCATCGACCTCGTAGACGACCTGGCCGCAAATACACAGCACCGTCTGGCTGACCGAGTTCGATAGGCCGCAAGCCGACTGTGCAGGCGCGGCTGGCTGCTTCCCTTTTGTCATCCGCGCCAACGAGCGCACTCCCTCACTGGTCAGGGCCGGGATCAAGCCATCTGCGGCCCGGTTGACAATTACTTCGGTGGAGCAGGCGTCTCGAAATAACGCGCTGGCCGAGACGCCCAGGGCATGGGCGATCTTACACAGCGTCTCGATAGTGGGGGCCACCTGGCCGCGCTCCACCAGGCTGATGGCATTCGATGACAGGTCGCAGCCCATAGCCAGCTGGCGCAGCGTCAGGCCGTTCTCTTTGCGCAGTTGGCGAACTCTTTCGCCAACCATCCGCCACGACTCTCGTTCAGCCATAGACACGCTCTTATACAAAACAATGTGAATTTCAGTTCAATTTCAGCTTAAAATTACCAAATTTTTATTGATATGTCAAGTATGATATTGATACTCTGCCGATGGTCAGCGTCGATACCCAAGAAATTGGGTATTTGTCAGGCGGCTGAAATCGGGTTAGAATCAGGCCCAGTCCATCTCATCACGAAAAGAGCTAGATTTTCATGCCATCGAAAACAACCCTGGGTGCAAAACTGCGCTATATCCGAGACGAACGCGGCCTTTCTCAGCGCGACCTGGCGCAAAAGGCGGGCATTTCTACCAACTCTGTCAGCCTGATCGAAAGGGATGAGAACTCTCCCAGTGTGGCCACCCTGCAGGCCCTGGCAAGCGCCCTGGCTGTAAAAATGAGCTACTTCTTTGACGACGAAGAACCGCAGAGCGTGCTGCATGTAAAACCTGGCAAGCGGCCGGTCATCAGCAACAAAGGCGTACAGATCGAAGGCCTGGGCGGAGAGCTGAGACGCCAGGAATTGGAGCCGTTCCTGATCACGTTAGCGCCGCGTTCTGGCAGCGGCGACCGGCAGGTGGTCCATACCGGGCATGAATTCGTTTACTGCTTGCAGGGTAGGGTGGAGTACATCATCGACGGCAACGTCCACGAGCTTGAAGAAGGCGATTTTTTACTTTTCGAAGCCCATCTCCCCCACATCTGGCGCAACACGTCCGACCAGGAGGCCCGCTTTGTACTGGTCTTACAGACTCCCGGTCAATCCTCCGAGCCGGTAGAGCGCCATTTCCGCAGCTATCCTTCTCTGCCTTATATTGGTTGAGGCAAATGAGGCCCAGATCTTTCAGATATTTCCCCATGCAAAACGGACGGCCGCGCCGCCCGTCTGAAGATCAAGGCTCTTCCGGCTTTGCCAAAGTACCGCACCAAATCTCGCCTTTGGCGGAAGAGCCAGAAGTTCTCTAAGGGGCCGTTAGGCGGCTGCGCCGCGCAACAACCCATGCAGGGAGAGATGCCACGGGCGGGGCCGGGCAGATAGAGCAAGAGATGCTAAGTTTATACAAGCTCGAGGTGTTCAATACAGTGGCGGCCGAGGGCAGCTTTAGCCGAGCAGCGAAACGCCTGAGGCTGACCCAGCCGGCCGTGAGTCAGCACATCCGCGATCTGGAATCAACCTTAGGTCAGGAACTTTTTGAAAGAGGAAATCGCGGCGTTACCCTGACGCCCGCCGGCGAGCTTCTACTCGACTATACACGCTGCATCCTGCATCTATTGAGCGAGGCGGAAAATGCGCTCACCACATTCAATAGACGTTCCAGCGGATCACTGACGATTGGGGCCACCCCAGGGGTGGGCGTTTATCTGCTTCCCGAATGGGTTCAACAGTTTCGAACGCGCTACCCGCAGATCATGGCTGTGATGCGAACGGGGTCCACTTCTCAGATCGCTGCCGAAGTGCGTGACGGAGGGTTGGATTTTGGTCTGATCGAGGGAGAACTGTCTCCCGACCCACCGTTACAGGTTTTGCCTTTTCGAAACATCGAGCTGCGCCTGATCGTGCGTGAAGGACATCCGTTGTCACGCTCCCCCTCGGTGGCTATTACCGACCTGGATAGGCAGGCATTTATTGCTCGCCCCGCCGGCAGCCATACCCGCCAGTGGACCGACCAGCTTTTCGCGCAAAACGGGGTTATGCCTGAAGTAGTTGCCGAATTCGATAACCCTGAAGCGATCCTCCAGGCGGTGGCAGCCGGGTTGGGTATCAGCCTGCTGCCAGACTGGGCTTTACCAACCGGGTCGAGCGGCAGATTACGGGCAATCCCAGTTGTAGGGGCCAGCTTGCAGCGTACCCTCAAGCTGCTCTGGAGCGACATTGTACCGTTTAAGCCCGCCGCGCAGGCCTTTTTATCTCACCTGATAGACCTTTATCCGGTATTGAGCCAGGGGTTAAGCCTGACCAGGCGTGATCTGCTGGAGTTTTCGCAGCGCAGCGACTATCGAGCAAGCCGGAGCTGTTTACCCGAATGATGGGAGTGCGCCGGCGGAATTCAGCGCCAGGCTGCGCAGGGCGTGGGCCGCTATAGAGCAAGGAAGCGCCGAAGAAAGGCGGAAGATATGATAAGTTCCGATTTTATCACCACCTATATTGGAACCTATACCCGGCGCGAGTCATTTGTAGACGGCAAGGCCGAAGGCATTTACATCTATCGCCTGGATCTTCGCTCCGGCGGACTGACCCACACCGCCACTGTAACCGGCGAAGGCGCGGTTAATCCGTCATATCTGGCGTTCGGGCCCAGCAAGCGCTATCTCTATGCAGTCAACGAGATCACCCGAGGCGCAGGCCCGCATGGGACTGTCAGCGCCTTTGCCGTCGATCCGGTGACCGGCGGGTTGCGTTACCTGAACCAGCAGTCCACGGTTGGGCTATCACCGTGCTATGTGAGCGTCGAGCCGGAAGGCCGCTACTGCCTGGCGGCGAACTATGAGAGCGGCAGCGTCAGCGTTTTGCCGATCCGCGAAGACGGGTCCTTGGGAGAGACAACTGATACGATTCAGTTTTCCGGTTCCGGACCTAATGTCGAGCGACAGGAAGGCCCGCATGCCCACATGATTGCGCCTGCCCCTTATGACCGTCTCATTCTGACTATCGACCTGGGCGCAGACCGGCTGATGGCGTTCTATCTCGATCTGGAACGGGGCAGGCTAAGCCCGGCTGCTTCTGCGTGGACGCAGTTTCCTCCCGGCGCCGGCCCGCGCCACCTCGCCTTTCACCCCCGCCAGCCATTCGTCTACGTCATCAATGAACTTCAATCCACGGTCACCGTTTTCCAATATCTGGGGATCTCCCGGCTTCGCCGGGAAAAAAGTACAATTTGGGGATCAGCGCGCAACGCAGCCGCGCAAAGACCTCCAAACACAGAAGAAATCCCACCTGCAACCGAAGAGCCATATCAGGAAGGGCAGAGCCTGTTTAAGAGGGTACAGGTCATTTCAACCCTGCCCACCGATTTCACCGGACAAAACCTGGGCGCAGCAATCCGGGTTGCACCCTCGGGGCGCTTTGTCTACGCATCCAATCGGGGTCACAACAGCCTGGCGATCTATGCCGCCGACCCGGAGACTGGCCGGCTATCCCTGATTGGACACCAGCCAACGCAGGGCGCTGCGCCGCGCGATTTCAATATCGACCCAACCGGCGCACTGCTGCTGGTTGCCAACCAGGACTCGGACACGCTGGTCACCTTCTGGATCGATCCCGATTCCGGTACGCTGCGGGCAGCCGGGAGCGTGGCGACGCCAACGCCGGTTTGCATCCAACTGGCTGACGCATGAAAACGGCGCTGGCGCGATCACTTTTCGCTGGCCTCAGGCCGGCTTCTTTTCAGCCACGCCCCTCGAAGACCGCCCACCTTGTTTGATGATATAGACCAGCGCCAGGGAAAGCAGCGCCAGCCCCAGGAAAAGGCTGAAGCCCGAAGCATATCCATGCATCCCCTGGCTGCGCACGATGGCGCCCAGCACGGGCGGGATCACAAACCCGCCGAATGCGCCCAGCCCACCGACCCAGCCAGTGACTCCACCCACCGCATCTGGGGCCGCCTGGGGAGTCAGCTTAAACACCGCCGCGCTCCCAATCCCCATCCCAAAGGCCAGCAGCAATTCGGCGCTCAGCGCTCCGGGCAAACCAGCAGCAAAGCGCATCAGCCCGGCGCCCGACAGGATGAACAGCAGGGCGATCGCAATGGTATTCTCACCGCCCAGCCGATCCGACAATCGGCCGCCCACAACCCGCATCAGCGAGGCGGTAATAGAGAACAAGCCTGTCAGCGCGCCGGCCTGAAGTACACCGAGGCCCTGATAGGCGACCCAATAAGTGGGCAGCCAGGCGGTAAGCGCCACAAACCCGCCAAACGTGGTGAAATAGATCCCCACCAGCGCCCAGGTCATCCAGCGCCGCGCCGAGCGTGAAAGGCTGACAACCAGGCTGCCAGAAGGGAAAATTTGCTGGCCGGCCTTCCGCGCCGTTTCAAGAGCCGGGCCGGGAGCCATACCCTGGGCGACCAGCTGGAAGTACGGCGCGTTCAGGCCGAAGCGATAATACAGCCCGGTTCCAACAGCCAGAAGCAGAAACCAGTCCAGGTAGGAAGCGCCCAGACCAAGCTGCACCAGCGCAACCGGCAGCACAAACGTAAAGACCCCCGGCGCCAGATTGCCCAAACCGGCATACACCCCTAATGCAGCGCCCTGACGCTCTTTTAGATGCCAGTAAGACAGCGTGCTGGCCCCCACCGAAAAGGTAGCAATCCCGCACCCGCTCAGCACCGCCAGGAACAGCAGCAGCGGATAGAGGCCGGGAGACAGCCGGTCTGGATAACTCCACAGGATTACGGCGGTCAGCCCGCCCATCCCCAACAGAGCCAGCGCCAGCAGGATCAGGAAAGGCTTGCGTCCGCCGGTGGCGTCCACCCAGGCGGCAAACGGGATGCGCAGCAGCGATCCTGATAACGACGGGGCGGCCACCAGAAAAGCGGTCATCATGGGAGTCAGCCCCAGGCCGTCTTTAATCCGCGCTACCGTTGGCCCAAACAACGCCACTGCGGCAAAGCCAAAGAAGAAACCAATGGTTGCGCCTGTCAGAGCGCGAGCAGAATTGCCTCGAATTTCATTCATGTTGGCACCCCAGGTCTATGATCGTTCTGGCATCTTCACCCGCCTGGCCCGCACCACAATTTGCCAGGGCCGGAACAGGTAGCCGAGCGGGTAGGTGAGGATATGCACCAGCCGGCTGAACGGGAACACGATGAGCAGCGCAAAGAAATTGAAGACGTGCAGCCGGATCACAAACGGCAGCGGCGCAACCAGGGTGATCTGGGGTTGAAAGGTCAGCAGCGACCACAGGTAAGGGGTGAAAATCGCCGTGAACCAGGTGGAGCCGAAGCGGTAAACGGATGCCGTCCAGATGCCCGTAATGACCGACACCAGCAGCAGCGCCAGCACCACCCAGTCCATCGCAGAACTCACGACGCGCACTCGCCGCTCGCCAAACCGCCGCCAGACCAGGATCAGCAGCCCGCCCAGCGCCCAAATCGCCAGCCCCAGGCCCGTCAGCTCCAGCAGATACAACCGCAGGGGCTGAGCGTTCCAGGCCCGGATGGTGTTAGGGAAGAACAGCGCCGCCAGATGACCCAGCAAAATCAGCACGACGCCCCAATGAAACGAGATTGATCCCCAGTAAAGCTTCCTGCGCTCTAACAGTTGCGATGATAGGCTGGAGATAGTGAACGGTCGAAAGATCGACCGGTACACCAAGCCGACGATAAAGGCGGCCAGCGCCAGATATGGGAAGATCAAAAACAGGATTGTGTTCCAATCGATCATATCTTCTGCCCTTCCAGTGCCTCTATCAATCCCAGGTAAGGGTTGCTGCTATCTTTCTCACGCAAACGAGCGGCCATTTTTTCAAGCGCCCGGTTGAACACCTGCCCCAGTTCGTCCGGAATGAAGCCGGCGGCGATGCAGCGCAAGACCGGCGCCAGGTGATCGGGCAGTTCTCCGCCTGTCTCCACACCAGCCTGGCGGCAGGCTGCCTGCATCTGCGTCAGGAAGTTGCCCCGCCTGTAATCTTCGCCCCAGATATGGAAACCGATATAGGGCGGGGTAAGGGGGTCCAGGTCCCAGGTGCGGGTGTACAGTTCCTCCCATTCGCCCAGGCTCAGCCGCCCAACCTGCGCCAGGAAGCCCAGCAATGCGGCTCGCCGGGGATGCGCCGCCAGGCGACCGGCATCCAGGGTGAGCTGTTCGTGCAGGCCCGCAAACGGATAGCGAAAGGCGTCGGCATAGATGGCATAGGTCGCATCGCTGATGGTTGGGGTGATCATGGTTCACTCCCCACGCCGCGGCGCTTGCAGGTAGCCCAGCCCGGCCTCGCCCTTGTGGGCCAGCGGGTCGCGCAGCGCTTCCACCGATAGCTCGCGGTGATAAGGGGGCAGCAAAAAGCGCTCGTCGAGGGTGGGCAGCGTGGTCAGGCGGTAGATGGCCTCTGCCTGGGCGGCGTCCAGCCCGGCCTCGACCAGCATGGCTTGCGTGGCCTCGTCCACATCACCTTCAACGCTCTGGCGCCGCTTATAGGCGCGCACCGCCAACAGCTTGCGCAGGATTGTGCGAATCGGGGCTTCATCACCGGCGCTGAACAGGTTTGCCAGGTATTTCACCGGCATACGGGCATCGTCCAGGTGGCGGAACAGCTCAAAGTCGTGAGCGTCATCGGATAGATCCAGTTTATACAGCCCTTCTTCGATTACGCTGACCACCGGTGAGAGCGGCAGGATGTAGAACATCATCGCCAGCGTGCGGAATTCGGGATGCAGCGGCAGGGCCAGCCCCCACTGCTTGACGAACTTATAGACGGGCGATTTCTGGGCAGCCTCGATCCAGCCGGCATCCAGGCCGCTATCATAAGCGGCGGCGATCACCTGCGGGTCGAACGGGTCGAGGATAGCCGCCCGCTGCGCCGCCGCCAGATCGCGAGCTGGCCCCATAGCCGCTTCAGGCAGCCGGTCGGCGTCGTACAACAGCACGCCCATGTAGCGAATGCGCCCTACGCAGGAATGGGCGCAGGCCGGCGCCTGGCCGGTTTCCAGGCGTGGGAAGCACAGGATGCACTTCTCAGACTTGCCAGTGGCCCAGTTGTAATACACTTTCTTATAGGGGCAGGCAGCCACGCACATGCGCCAGGCGCGGCACTTGTTCTCGTTCACCAGCACCACGCCGTCTTCGCTGCGCTTATAGATCGCCCCGGATGGGCAGGCGGCCACGCAGGCCGGGTTCAGACAGTGGTTGCAGATGCGCGGCAGATAGTTGAACACCAGCCGTTCCAGCTCGCTCAACTGCTCGCGCACCGTTTCCGGCAGGCCGTCCAGGTTCAGGTCGTTCTCGGCATACAGCTTCGACCCGCCCAGATCGTCATCCCAATTGGGGCCGCCCTTAATTTCCATCGGCTGCCCGGTAATCATCGAGATGGGGATAGCGGTGGGCTGGTCATCGCCGGCCGGGGCGTCGAACAGGTCCTTATACCGGAAAGTGAACGGCTCGTAGTAATCGTCCAGCTCCGGCAAGCTGGGGTTGTAGAAAAGTTTGAGCAGCCCGCCCAGCCTGGAGTGCAGGCGCAGGCGCAGCGCGCCATCCTTCATCTCCCATCCGCCGCGGAAATGCTGCTGATCTTCCCACTGGGTTGGGTAGCCGGTTCCTGGGCGGGTCTCGACGTTGTTCCACCACATATATTCCGCGCCCTTGCGGTCTGTCCACAGGTTCTTGCAGGCCACCGAGCAGGTATGGCAGCCGATACACTTATCCAGGTGGAAAAGCATGCTCATGTGCGCGCGTACTTCCATCGTCTTCTCCTATCGTTTCGATTGACCATCAGGAACACTAAAATTCCACCTGATCGAGCTTGCGAACGAACACAAAGGTATCGCGGTTCACGCCCGTCGGCCCCCAGTAGTTGAACGCATAGGAAAACTGGGCGTAACCGCCGCTCATCAGCACCGGCTTGAGCCGGATCCGGGTCATCGAGTTATTCATCCCTGCCCGGCGGCCGCGCCCCGGCGACTTCGGAATGCCAACCGTACGTTCGGTGGCATGATAGACAAACACCGTCCCGGCCGGGATGCGGGCGGAAACGCTGGCCCGCTGCACAAATACACCGTTGTCGTTGTACAATTCGACCCAGTCATTGTCCTCGATGCCCAGTTCGGCCGCGTCTTTATCATTGAGCCAGACGGGGTAGCCGCCGCGCGATAGGGTCATCATGCGGTGGTTCTCCGAGTAGGTGGAGTGAATGCTCCACTTGCCATGCGGCGTAATGTAATTGAACAGCTTGCCGTGCTGCCCGGCCAGGAGGCTCTGGTCAGCATCGCTGACCATCGTGTGGTCGGGCTTGGGCTTGTAGACCGGTAGATGCTCGCCCCAGGCCAGGTAGCTCTCGTGATCCAGATAAAAATGCTGCCGCCCGGTAAGCGTGCGCCATGGCACCAGCCGGTCCACATTGAGCGTAAACGGCGAATACGCGCGGCCCTGATTGACAATGGCCGACCAGGTGGGCGCGGTCAGCACCCGCCGGGGCTGGGAGACAAGGTCGGCAAACGAGTAGCGCACATCGCGCAGCCCTGCGGCCAGGTCGGTTAATTCCAGGCCGGTCTTATGCTCTTCTAACGCAAAGGCGCGGTGGGCCAGCTCGCCGTTGGAGGCCGGGTCCAAGCGCAGGATGGCATTGGCAGCCTGGCGGGCTTCCTCCAGCGAGGGATAGCACACCGGCTCAGCTTTCGAGCCATCCGGCCCGCTGCCATTCCCGTTCGCCCGGGGCCATGATTTGCCAAAGGTGCGCGGCTGCTGGGCCAACAATGCCTGATATTCATCTGCGACCGGAATCGTCAGCCCATGCGCGTTTACCCCGTTCTGCTCGACGCCGCGCCCCAAACTGACCATACACTCGTACAGGCTGGTATAGTCACGCTCGATGACCCGGAACTTGGGCATTGTCTTTCCAGGGATCGGTTCGACTTCGCCAGTCTTCCAATCCTGCACCGTCGGCTGAGCCAGCTCGTCGGGGGTATCGTGCTGCAAGGGAAGCATGACGATGTCTTTGACCGGCTGGCGCAGATGGACGCGCGCAAATTCGCTGACCTTAAACGCCACCGCCTTGTAGATTTCCCAATCGCTCTTCGATTCCCATGCCGGCGGTACAACCGCCTGCATGGGGTTGATAAACGAATGCAGATCGGTGGTGTTCAGATCGTCTTTTTCGTACCAGGTGGCGGCCGGCAGCACCAGGTCCGAGTACAGCGCCGAGGTATCCATGCGGAAGTTCAGGTCTACCACCAGGTCGAGCTTGCCGGTGGGGGCCTGGGGATGATAGGCAACTTCGGAGGTGCAGCCCTGGGCCAGTTCGGCGGCGATGGTGTTGCTGTGCGTTCCCAGGTAATGGCGCATAAAGTATTCATGGCCCTTGGCGCTGGCGCCGATGGCGTTGCCGCGCCAGATGAACCACACCCGGGGCCAGTTTTCCGGCGCGTCTGGGTCTTCTACGGCGAACTTCAGGCGGCCCTGCTTCAACTGCGCCACAACGTGGTTGATGATCTCGGCGTCGGTAGCGGCCCCCTGATCCTGAGCTTCTTTGACCACAGCCAGCGGGCTGCGGTTGAACTGGGGGAAGAACGGCAGCCAGCCGCGCCGCACCGCTCGCACCTGATGATCGATGGTATGACCGCCGGCCAGGTCTGTTGCTCCGCCCGGCAGTGCATCGTAAGCGGCAAAGCCACGCTCGTAGCGCCATTGGTCGGAATGTACATAATGGAAGGAAGGCGTGTTCTGCTGGCGGGAAGCCATGCCCCAATCGCCGGCAAAAGCAATCGCGCCCCAGGAGGCGTGATTAACCAGCTTCTCCTGCCCCACGTAGTGCGCCAGCCCGCCGCCGTTCACGCCCACGCTGCCGGTCAGCATCAGCGCTGTGATGGCCGAGCGATAGATCAGGTTGTTGTGATACCAGTGATTGGCCCCTGCGCCGATGATGACCAGGTTCTTGCCGTGGGTCTTCTCGGCATTGTGGCCCCACTCTCTGGCAAAGCGCAGCAGGGTGTCGCGGTGAATGCCGGTCAGCGACTCTTGCCAGGCGGGCGTGTAGCAGGCCTCCTCGTCATACGACTGCGGATACTCACCCGGCAGGCCGCGCCCCACCCCAAAGCGGGCCATGGTCAGGTCGAACACCGTCGCCACGGCCACGCGCCCGGCGCTGGTCTGCACGTAGCGCACCGGAACGCCGCGCCGCAAAACCGTTCCGCTTTCAAAGGCGTCGAAGCCTAATTCCAAGACATCGTCATGCGCATCGAGGAAGCTCAATTCCGGGTCAAGCGCCGCGCTGGTGCTGGCGTCTTCCATCTTCAGGTTCCACTTGCCTGGGTCTTGCTTGCTCCAGCGAAAGCCAATACTGCCCTTCGGCATGCGAGCGGTATCGCTGGCCCGATCCCAGACCAGCAGCTTCCAATCCCCATGTTCCTCATCGGCATAGTCTGCCAGGCGGTTAGCGCGCAGGTATCGGCCGGGCGCAGCCCTCACCCCTGGCCCCTCTCCCCTGCCGGGAGAGGCGAAGCCCAAACCTTCTTGCCCCATCTCATCAGGGGAGGCGAGGGGAATCTCCACCAAAAAGGGCATATCGGTATACTGCTTCAGATACGCATTGAAATACGGCGTCTGCCGGTCAACATAGAATTCTTTGAGCAGCACATGGTTGACCGCCATCCAAAAAGCGGCGTCTTGTCCAGCGTGTACCGGGATCCAGTAATCGGCATATTTAGCCACCTGCGAAAAATCGGGCGAAAAAACCGTCAGCTTGGCCCCCGCGTGGCGCACTTCGGAGATGAAATGCGTGTCGGGCGTGCGGGTCATGTTCAGGTTGGCGCCCATAACGGCAATAAAGCGGGCGTTGTACCAGTCGGCCGATTCGTGCACGTCGGTCTGCTCTCCCCACACCTCCGGGCTGGCCGGCGGCAGGTCGCAGTACCAGTCATAGAAGCTCATCGGCACGCCCCCCAACAGCGATAGGAAACGGCTGCCGGCGGCGTAGCTGATCTGCGACATGGCCGGAATGGGCGAAAAGCCCACCACCCGGTCGGGGCCGTACTGCTTGACCGTATAGATCACCGAGGCGGCAATAATTTCCAACGCCTCGTCCCAGGAGATGCGCCGGAAGCCGCCTTTGCCGCGCGCCGTCTGAATGGCGCGCCGCTTTTCCGGGTCAGAGACAAGCACCGCCCAGGCGGCCACCGGGTCGCTGTACTGCTTGCGCGCTTCCCGCCAGGCGTCGATCAGCGTCCCGCGCCCGTAGGGGTATTTCACCCGGATCGGGCTGTACAGATACCACGAGAAGCTGATGCCGCGCTGGCAGCCGCGCGGCTCATAAGGAGGCAGGCCGGCTTCAAGCTGCGGGTAATCGGTGGCCTGCAGCTCCCAGGTGACGATGCCATCTTTGACGAACACCTCCCACGAGCAGCTCCCGGTGCAGTTCACGCCATGCGTGGTGCGCACACGCCGGTCGTGCTGAAAACGGTTGCGATAAAATTCCTCCCACTGACGCTCAGCGGGCGATTCGACATCCTTAGTCCACTCATCCATCGGGGTCTTCTCCCATTTGTTCGGTTATACAGATTGGGCTGCGCCGCGGCCACGGCGGACACGTTCGGCCGCCGATGTTGCCCAGCGCGGCCGGAAGGCCAGCATGACGACGAACAAGAGCAGCGTCAGGCCGGCGCCAATGATCGAGAACCAGGTCCCAGGCGTCACCAGAGCGGTGGGCGGCGGGAGCGCATCGCTGGCCTTGAAATACGCGATCAAGTCGGCCTGTTCCTGCGGCGAGAGGGGTTTATTCAGGAACGGGCCGGCCATGGTTGGGAAAGTGATCTGGTTCAAATTGGCGGTCAGGCCAGCCTCGCCGTAACGCTGCAGCACATGGGTCAGGTCTGGGCCCAGGCCGCCGCCGCCCAGGGGAACGACGCCCTGCACCGTATGGCAGGCCAGGCAGGCCGGGCCGCCGGCGCCCTGCGTCGTCTGTCCTATGAACAGCCGCCGTCCTGCCTCCGCGTCGCCCCCCGGCAGGCTCGCCGCCGGGCTGGTGGGCGCAGCCCCCACGCCGCCAGGGTTCTCCAGGTAAGCCAGCAGGGCCGCCACATCGGCTTCCGATAAGCCCAGGTTTGGCATAGGCACCTGGTTATTCTCGGCAAGCAACTGCTGCGCCACGGGGTCTCCAGAAGCAATCATCTTGTCTGGAGCGGAGATAAAACTGTGCAGCCAGTTCAGGTCTCGGCGCCGAGTCACGCCCTGCAAATCTGGCCCAACCAGTCTGCCGCTGCCAATCGTATGGCACGCGGCGCACTTTTGCCGGAACAGGGCCTGCCCATCCTGGGCGCTTTGCGCATCCAACCCGGCTGCGGCTGGCGAGAGCCGGGAGGCCAGCGCAAATGCGCTCATACAAAACAGCAGCACGGCAAGCAAATAACGTTTCACAGAGTTCCTCCGCTGGTTGGTTCTTCAAATGTCTGTTTTGCGTCAATCCTGGATCGGCAACCGGTAGATCAAATCCAAAAAATCATGCCGGCTGGCCGCGGCCAGGTGTGAGCTGTAGATCTGCACCTGGTTGTTATCCAATGTCACCCGCAGAATTGGCAAGTTCGGATACTCATCCAGGATTTGGGCGGTCAGACGCGATAAAGATTCACTTGTTTTGCCCTCATCGGCCAAAATGACCAGGTCGGGGGCGGCCTGTCTTAGCTTTTCCATGAAGGTGTCATCCACCCGCCAGTGGCCGGCCAATTCCAGGTCGTCAAGCTGGTTGAGCATTTGCTCGACGCCTTCCCCCAACAGGCCTTTTGCGCTAAACAGGAGAATTCGCTTTTTCCTCATGCCCGACCTCCATCCGATACGTCACAACACCGTCGTTTTGAGGGTTTCTGCTTCACCAGCTTTATGCTTCGACAACCAGGCTGTCCCGGCTTCTTCCCGCGCCGCCCGGCCCTGCCATTCATCGCGTTCGGCGCGCCAATGCAGCATCTCTCCAATGCCGGATGCGGCCAGCACGAACGATAGGGTCAGCCCGATGGGATATGCCAGCGCCAACAAGCCGGCCAGCGAAAGCGCCACCCACGTTCCGGCGCAGGTGGGGCAGCACAGCAGCTCGCTAATCACCCGTTGCAGCCCGCGCCCGCACGCCTCC
The DNA here is from genome assembly GCA_964416275.1 of uncultured Anaerolinea sp. Classification (GTDB taxonomy): domain Bacteria; phylum Chloroflexota; class Anaerolineae; order Anaerolineales; family UBA4823; genus RBG-16-57-11. The sequence goes on from CAYQDU010000002.1 coordinate 21,814, forward strand.
ACCGACTTGCCCGCGCCGCTCGAATCATCGACCACATCAGTAAACGGGGCCCGCAGCCAGCTAAAAATAAAGTTATAGGCCACCGCTCTACCGCCGCGAAATGCCGCTACGCCGACCAGGATCAGGGCCAGCGGATCGTGCAGCACCTGCGGGCTGGCGGATAAGGCCAGCAGGCTGACCGCGCCCATGAAAAGGAGCAGCAGCAAGACCAGATAGACGCCGATGCGTTGATTCATGGCTGCAGCGTTCTCAGCCAGGCGATGATATCGGCAATCTGCTGCTCGGTCAGGCGGTCGGCAAAACCAGCCATGGCGGTTCCAGGGCGGCCGGTCTGGATGAAGTGCAGCAGGTCGGCGCTCGTTTGGCCCTGTACAAAGGCGCTGTTGTGCAGCGGCAGGCCCACCCCACCTTCGCCCTGCTGTCCATGACAGGCGGCGCATTGCGCCAAAAAGAGCTGATTGCCGGTCTGCGGGTCGCCAGGAGGCCAGTTCTGCTTGAGATCGGCCAGGGCCTGGGCGGCGCCTTTCACCTCCCCGGCCTGAATTTGGGCCAGGATGGATTGCAGCAAACTGGCGGCCTGGCCCTGGCTGACCTCTATCGCCCGCTTCAGATGAAGCTGAGCGCTGGCCGGATCATCCTGAGAAAGGGCAAAGCGGGCCTGGTCGAGCAGCTGCGTCACAGAATAGGCAGGCTGGACGGCTTTCCCTGCTCGCCAGGCGCCAATCAGCGCTACCAGGTCGTCGATTTGCGCCGGCGAAAGCACCGTTCCCCAGGTGGGCATCCCCCTGGCCGGGCGGCCATTGGCGATCACGCTGCGGTACCAGTCATCGCCAAAGCTGCCCAGCCGGGCCGCATCATTCAGGGCGGGAATGCCGGGGTTGCCGCCGCGGCCATCTTCGCCGTGGCAAACCACACAGGTCGAGGCAAACAGCAGCGCGCCCTGGGCCGGGTCCGCCGGGCGGGCCGCGGCAGGCAAGATTTCGGGGGCGGTTGGCTCCCAGGCGCGCATAAACGCCACCACGTCGCGGATCTCCTCATCGGTCAGCGGGCCGCCAAAGTCCACGCTCCAGGATGGCATCTGCGTATTCGGCACACCCGAACGAACGACCGAAAAGAAGACCGTATCAGAAGTATTTTTCAACACCTTGCGGTTGTTCAACGCCGCGCCAACCCCGCCTTCGCCGCTGTTTCCATGGCAGGCGGCGCACTGTGCGGCATAGGTTTTCTCGCCGCGCGCGATGCGATCTTCCTGGATCAGGGCGGCGGCCCCGCCCAGGCGTTGGCCTTCTCCAAGCCAGTAGATACCCAGGCCAAACAGAATCAGCAGCGCCAGCGTCAGCCCAGCGACCTGAAGCCCGGTGTAATCCTCACGCTCGACAATTGGTTGGATGCGTGCGCCATTCATCGTCACACCTTCAGCGCCTGACCCGGCTGATACGAACTGCGCTCGACCGGCCGGCTGGTGTCTACCCACACCTCGCCGTTCACCACCTTAACCGGGAAGATGTCCATCGGACGCGGCGCCGGCCCCCCGGCGACCTCGCCCTTCGAATTGAACAACGAGCCATGACAGGGGCAGTGAAACTGGCCTTCCGCTTCTGCATACGGCACCGAGCAGCCCAGGTGGGTGCACTTCTGGTACAGCGCCAGCAGCCCGTCGGCAGTGTGGCTGATGTAAAAACGGCCGGCCAGGACGCGGTTCACGCTGCCGGGTGGGAACTCTTGCAATGTTCCGGCGTAGACCATCCCCCCAAATCCCTGGGCTTGGGGTGGGCGCAGGAATTTGAGCAGCGCTCCCATCCATGCGCCGCCCAGGGCCGCCAGGCTGCCGGCAAAGGCAACCCCCAGGAACTCGCGCCGGCTAAAGGCCTGCATTTTGGTTTTTAGAGTTGTATGAGTTGTGGCATTCATTCCGCATCGGCTCCCATTTTCATCCCGTCGAAGAGGGTTAAATTCGGCGCTGTCATCGTTGTTTAGAGATTATCCAGAGGGCTGTAGCCGCCGGGCATATTCCACGGCCAATACAGGTGAAAACCAGGGCCGCGGAAGAAGAAACCGATCAGCGTAAACACCACCGCCGAGACAAACAGCAGCGTGAACAGGGCGATCATCATCTCTCTGGCATTCGGCCGGTAGCGGCGCAGCGCCAGCGGCGGCGCAGACACGATCAAGCCCATCATCAACGCCGGGATGATGATTTGCGCCACCCAATCGGGCGTGAGGCCGCGCAGCAGCTCGCGCGGCGGGAAAGCGTTATCAAGCAAGACGTAAACCGGCATGACCACCAGCGCATACAGGGCGGTCAGCAGGGCAATCTTCCGGCCGCGCCGGGAAGTAAACCAGCGTCCAGAGCCTTGCCGGCTGTTATCCAGGTAGGGGATTGCCAGCACAAACAGCACCATGATCGTGGGCAAGATGACAGCCATCAGGGTGGGGTGGCCGTGTTCTAGCATTTCCTGCAGGCCCATAAAATACCAGGGCGCTTTGGCCGGGTCGGTAGTGGTATTGGGGTTGGCAAACGCTTCCAGCGGCGCATTCCGCCCGATAGACATAAACAGCAGCGCCGCTCCTAAAATCAGCGCCAGCAAGATTTCAATCAGGGCCACCACCGGGAAGGCAAACACGGTGTTATCGGGGCCTTTTTCGACCATCGTGGTCGGCGCGCCGCGCACCAGTTCTACCAATGTATAGGTCTTTACGCCGTTTTGAGGAAAAGCGTTTTTTTCAGGAAGCTGAATCATTGCGCCAGTTCCTTTCGATCATCATCCTGGGCCGCCAGGCCGCCGTCTTTGCGCACTCGCCATAGATGCACGCTGGTCAACAGGGCGATGCCCAGGGGGATAAAAATGACGTGCAGGGCATAGAAGCGAGTGAGCGCCGGCTGCCCGATTTCCGGGCCGCCCAGCAGGAAGGACTTGACCACCTGGCCGCCCACCGGCGCATACCCGGCCACGCTGGTTCCCACCGTGATGGCCCAGTAGGCAAGCTGATCCCACGGCAGCAGATAGCCGGTGAAACTGGCGCCAAATGTCAGCAAGAGCAGCATCACCCCGATCACCCAGTTGAACTGGCGCGGCGGCTTATACGCGCCGGTGTAGAACACCCGCGCCATGTGCAGCACCACCACAAGCACCATCAGGTGCGCGCCCCAGCGGTGCATATTGCGCAGCAGCTGCCCAAACGACACCGCGGTTTGCAGGCGCACAATATCACTGTACGCATGCTCCACGGCCGGGGTGTAGTAGAACATCAGCAGCATCCCGGTCAGCGTCAGGGCGGCAAAGGCCAGCACAGACAGCACGCCCAATCCGAACGAATAGGCCCAGCGCAGGCTCTTACGACTCACCTTGACGGGGTGGAGATGAAAAAACAGGCTGCTGGTCATCACCAGCGAACGATCCAGCGGATTATCCGGCCAGCCATGCCGAAAAATCGAGCGCCATACCCGCGATTGGGTCACGTATTGAACGACCTGACTCATGCCACACTCCCTTCATACGCTAAGGTTTCCCGAAAGCGAAAGGCTTCCATCGTGATCGCCCCCGTTGGGCAGCGCCTGGCGCACAACCCGCAGCGGGTGCATATCGTATCGTCCTTAATCATGGCCGCCAGAGACGATGAATTACCCGCCGCATCAAGCAGAGCAGCCGCCTCGCCAGCGCCGGCTAAAGATTGGGCCAAAACGATCTTCAAACAATCCCATGGGCAGACATCTACACAGCCGTTACACAGGATGCACTTCGAGCCGTCGAATACGGTGTTGATGCCGCACTCCAGGCAGCGCAGCGCCTGGAAGTGAGCGGCATCTTCAGGATAGCTCGATTCGATTTGCGCAAGCCCGGTGCGGCGTTCCAGCGGCGTGGAGGGCGGCCTGGCGCGCATGTAATCCAGCCAGCCGGCGGGCATCTGGTGATCGGGGATCTCCGTCCAGGCGGTGGATAGCCCGGTTTTCAGCCGGCGGCCCTGCAGGGTTTCTTCGATGCCCAGGGCGGCAATGTGTCCATCGCGTACGGCGTGGATAATCAGGCGCGGGCCATAGGCGGCGTCTCCCCCGGCAAAAATATTGGCAACCGAGGTGCGCCCCGTTGCCGGGTCGATTGCTACCAGCCCGCGCGGGGTAACCTGAATATCCTCCGCGCCCTTCAACAGGCTCAGATCGGCGGCTTGCCCAATCGCCAGGATGATGCTGTCGCACTCCCACACGCGCTCGCTGCCCGGCACAAGGCGCGGGTTAAAGCGCCCGGTTTCATCGAACACACTGGCTACGTCGATGACTTCCAGCCCGGTCACCCGGCCGCCTGGCCCGATGATCCGCACCGGCCCGTGCCGGGGGTGAATGTGAATGCCTTCTTCCAGCGCTTCGTCTAACTCCTGGCGCGAGGCCGGCATTTCGTCCCAGGATTCCAGGGCGATAATGCTTACTTCGGCCACGCCCAGGCGCAGCGCCGTGCGGGCCACATCCAGGGCGGTATGCACGGCCTCGCTCTGTTCTTCGGCGGCTTCCGCCTTTGGCGCAGCGCTGGTTTTTGCCGCCGGGGCCGCCGCAGCGGCAGCAATCCCCAGCCGCAGCGCCGTGCGCGCCGCATCCATCGCCACATCGCCGCCGCCCACCACGACCACCCGCTTGCCCAAATCGACGCGGTATCCCAGGTTGTAGTTCAGCAGCAAGTCCACGGCCGGGATGACCCCATCCAGCGTGACGCCTTCAAGGTTCAACCGGCGGCCCTGCATCAACCCCACGCCCAGGTAGAGGGCGTCGAAGTCCTGGCGCAACTGCGAGAGCGGAAGATCCACTCCAATGCGGGTCTCAAAGCAGAATTTGACCCCCAGAGAGCGGATCGATTCGACTTCCATATCCATGGCGTCCCAATCCACCCGGTAGATCGGCACGCCCAGGCGCATCATGCCGCCCGATTTGGAGGAAGCGTCGAACACGGTGACTTCATGTCCCAGCAGAGCCAGGTCGTGAGCGGCTGTCAGCCCGGAAGGCCCTGCGCCGATCACCGCCACGCGGCCGATGCGCCGTCCCGGCTGTTCGGCCAGCGCGGCCAGGGTTTCCCGCGACCAGCGGGCCGTTGAGAAATCCATACCCGGCGCGCCCGGCCCATGTCCCAACTGGCTGCCGGCCAGCAGGAACTGCGCCGAGGCCTCTCCGCCAGGCATGCGGCGCACCGATTCTGGCCCATAGCGTTCGGTCAGGACGCGCTTCAACGGGCGGATGGCAACCGGCTGGCGTTCGGGGCCAAAATCGCCGCGGCGGCATGCGGCTTCGCACGGCGCGCCGCAAATCTGGCCGCATACCGTAGACAGCGGGTTGGGATCGTGGGCAATCTGATAGCCCAATTCATACTCCCCGCGCCACAGCGCCTGAAGATAGCCGCGCGCATCGGTTAGCACCGGGCAGGCCGCCTGGCATTTCACCATCTTGCGATAATATTCTGCATCGGGAACAATGACGGGATATTTTGCTTCCACAATTGCCTCCAATATAAGCACAGAATATCAGGCCGGCCGCCTCCCTGCCATCCGTCGCAACGTAGTGGAAGAATGAAAGAAGAGCGATGTCCGCATCGCTCTTCTTTCAAAAGAATTAGGGCTATTCTGGCTTAGGGAAGGCGCCTCAGGCTGAACAGCAGCGCTCTCCGAAACCGGGGTGGAGACGCCTGGCGAGCTTCGCCGAAAGAGATGTTGCGCGGATTTTGTCGCCCTTCGGGCGACAAAATCCGCCTTCGGCGGAAGAGCCACACCGTCATAACAGGCCGCGCTGGCGGGCAACCTGCGCCGCCCGCCGGCGGTTGCTGACGTGCAGCTTGGCCAGGATATTGCGCATGTGGGTCTTAACCGTATGTAGACTCAGCGACAGGCTGGCGGCAATCTCCTTATCGCTTTGGCCGGCTGCGGCCAGCGCCAACACCGCCCCCTCGCGTTCGGTCAGCCGGTCGCGCTCGGCCTCGCTCTCATCGGGGGCAATGCGACTCAGCCGGCGAAACTCTTCCAATATATGCACCGCTATCGCCGGATCAATCGGCGCTTCGCCAACGGCCGCGCCGCGCAGGGCAGCCACCATTTCTTTGGCGCGCATGTTTTTGAGCAGATAGCCGCGCGCTCCGTTCTTAATGGCCTGGAAAAGCTTGTCTGGCTCTTCACGCACCGTCAGGATCAGGACAACCGTTTCCGGGCAAGCCTGCACGATCTGCCGGGTGGCTTCCAGACCGTCCAGTACCGGCATCTGAATATCCATCAGGATGATATTGGGGCAAAGCTCGCGGGCTTTGACCACGGCCTCCAGCCCGTCCTCTGCTTCGCCAACTACTTCCATATCCGGCTGGGCGGCAATGATTCCCGCCAGGCCCTCGCGAAACAGGCAGTGATCATCGGCCAGCAAAACTCGCAGCTTCGGCATGGCGCCACCTCTTTACAGGTCCATCCCCGGCCGCAGCGGCCAGGTGAGCGTAATACAGGTTCCTTCCCCACGCCCGGTGACTATTTCCAGACGCCCATCCAACTGGGCGGCGCGGGCCTGCAGGATCTTCAATCCAAAGTGCCGGCGGCTATCATCGCCGGGTTGACGCTGGTCGAACCCGCAGCCGTCATCTTCAATCTTCAGCTCGGCTGCATCGCCTGTGAGGCTCAGCTTCAGGCCAACGTGTTTTGCCTGCGCGTGCCGCCGGATATTAATGAGCGCTTCCTGCACAACCCCCAGCACATTCCGGGTATCCTCTTCGGGCAAGAAAAGCACGCCGGGCAAATCAACCTGCCAGCCCTGATCTGACGGGCTTGCCAGGTTCATCTGCGTAATCAGCTCTTCCAGCCGCGCTTGCAAACTGGTAGGGGCTGGCGGCTCATCCACCAGGCTGGCAATTGTCTGGCGCACTTCGGTCGAGGCTCGGCAGATGCGCTCATACGCCTGGCTCAGCGTCTGCCCGGCCGCAGTCTGGTCGCCATTTTCCAGGCGGTCGCCGGCCTGATCGACCAACAGGCCAATCGAATCGATGGTTTGGGCCAGGCCATCGTGCATAGCGGCGGCGATGCGCTGGCGCTCTTCGATGGCGGCCAGCCGTTCGGCCTGCCGGTACAGGCGAGCGTTCTCGATAGCTACCGCGGCCGCCCCGGCCAGGCGTTCCAACAAACGCGGCGCATCGGCGTTGAAGGCCGCCTCACGTTGGCTGCCCACGCACAGCGCGCCAATCCGGCGCTGGTCAATCCATAAGGGCGCCACCAGGTGGCTGCGCCGGAACTGCATTTCCACAACGCCGCAGGTTCCCAGGGCCTGTGCGGCCGGACACTGCTGCACGGTATGCTGGTTCAGGATCGCTCGAACAAATGGGTTGGCCGCATCGGCCGCGGGACCCAGGGCCGAATCTTCCGGCCCGCTGTTCGAGCGCAGGCGCAGCAACTGCTGATCGTCGTTCAGCAGGCAGAGGAAGGCGGTATCGGCTTTCAGCAGGCTGTGCGCCTTCTCGGTAACCGAGCGGAAGACAGCATTCAGATCGAGGCGTGAGGTAATTTCCCGGCTGACTTCGTAGAGCGCGTCCAGTTCCAGCGTGCGCTCATCCACGCGCGCCTCCAGGGTCTGATTCCAGCGCAGCAGATCCAGGTGAGCGGCAAGCAGGTCGCGGCGCATGGAGTCAAAGGCCCGCGCCAGGTCGGCCATTTCGAGCGGGCCAGCGACCGGGACCCCGGTTTCCAGGTCTCCGCTGCCGATCCGGGCGGTGGCCGCTTTAAGCGCCGCCAGCGGGCGCAGGATCGAGCGGCGCGCCACCCAGATTCCGCCCAGCAGCAGCAGCGACGCCCCCACGAAGAAACCGCCCTGCGCCCAGGCCAGCGCGGCAGAGCGCCGGCCGGCTGCATCCTGATACAGGCGCGCCAGCAAGTCTGCGTCTGCCAAAAGCACCGCCGACTGCGACTGCACATCTACCAGCCAATTGTTAGCGCCAGAAGGGGCGGCTTGGACGGCCTGGAGAGTCTTGTGAAAGGCCTGCCATTCACCCGCCAGGCGCAGCAGATGCGCTTGAATATCGGCCGCGCTGGCGGCCGGCAGCGTCACGGTCTGATTGGCGGGATAATGCACCGGCCCGCCATACCGCAAAGCTTGCAGCGTTTCTTCAAAGGCCCGCATGGCCTCGTTCAGCGCTTCTTGCTCCGCCGGGCTGCGCGCCGGCTCGACCGCCAAGCGGGTCATCCACTGGATCAGCATCCGCTGCCGGCCGGCCAGGTTGATCGCCAGCGCGTCGGACGATTGCCCCCTGAGGCCCCAGATTGTCCCCCCAGCCGAGATAATTACCAGCAGGAAGAAGGACAGAAAAATCAGGTTGAGCTGCCCGGAAATGCGGTTCATAAAACTTCTCAATCTTCTGGTCGTTACGGCCTGTATTCCGATCAGGAACGACCTGCCTCCCGCGCGTTGAAAGCCGCCCACCAGCCCGCGGCAGCCAGCGGCGGGCCGAGCGAGAACACGAATGCAACCGCCAGCCGCCAGCCGCCAGCCAGCTGCGCCGGCCACAACCCGGTGAGCGGCAGCAGCGAGCACAGCAGCGCTGCTGCCGCAACGGTCAGCCAGCGTATCCCGGCCGGCCGCCGGCCAGCCTGTTCCGCCCAGGCTGCCAGCAGCCCCAGGGTAATAAACCCCAGCAGCAATCCATGCAGATAAAGGATACGCAGACCGGCCGCTTCGGCCCACAGCGCCAGGGGTTTAATCGCCGCCGCCGCCAGCATTCCCGCCGTAAGCGCCAGGAATACGAGCGGGCTGCGCCAGCGCGGCAGCGCCGGCCACAGCCGCCGGGCATGCAGGAACAGTCCACCGGCGGCCAGCAGCCCACCCAACCCGGCCAGAGTGCGCAGGTCTGGCGGCACAATATCCGGCGGCAGGCCCAGCACGAAACTCAATGGCAGGCCCAGAATCAAAGCGGGTCTTCCCAATCCGACTGGCTCTGCGCCAGCTCTGGTCGGGAGGCATACGCCAGCCCTAACAGGCCCAGCGCCGCCCACCCGTTTGAGAACAGTTCCAGAAACAGGTGCACAGCGGCTGAAGTCCAAAAGACATCCTCCACTTTCAGCGCCGCCAGGATGGCCCGGCCCCACGCCCCACAGGAGGCCGCCAGCAGAAACGCCAGCGCCCAGCGCCACAGCTTTAGCGGGCGTGAGCGGGGCGCGTTCCGTACCGTCCGGTAGAAATCGAAGGCAAAGACATACCAGGCAATCATGTTCAGGCTGGAGAAAATAACCGCTACCGGCAGGTTTGCCGCCCCCACCGCCACGCTGGAATAGCCCCAGCGAAAGAAGAGCGGGTACGAGGCCAGCCCCAAAATCAAGGCCGCCGCTGCGGCAAACCACAGGCGGCGCGGCGCAAGCCGCCCGGTTAGCGAGGGGAGGCGCGCCGCGATCAGCCCCATCAGGGCCGGCGTGACCCAGGAAAAGTACATCAGGTGCGAGTGCGCATGGCGCACATGGGTCAAATCGACGCTGGCCGGGAAGCCCTGCCACATCCACCAGCGCATCAGCGATCCGGTCAGCCCGGCGACGATGAACATCGCCAGAGCGGCCGGGAACAGCGCCCGCCCCAGCCATTGCTCGGTCTTTCCCATCTCACGCGCCGGCTCCAGGCGCCGAACAGGCTCGTGCGCCGCCCGCCCGCGCAGCACGGCCGCAGCGGCGGCGCCCATAAACAGCAGAATTGCCAGCCCATTAAGCAGCCCGCCCCAGGCGCGCAAACCGGGCAGCGCCAGCAGATCGCCGGCCACGCGCATCGCCAGGGAAAGGTGCAGCCCGGCCAACGGCAGGTAAAATTTATCCGTATACGCAATTGGCGCGCCTAAGATGGCCGGGAAGATGATCGGCGCGTGAGCAAAGATCATCGAAAAGACAAACCCCAGGAAAACCGTATGCAGAAAGGCGTCGTAATGAAACCCGGCCGGAGTGACCTCAAAGGTAATCCCCATCAGCCCGGCGATGGCAAGCCAGCCATACCCGGCGAGCAGGCTGGCCGCCGCAAAGCGCGGCAGCCCGGTTTTGCGGATGGTGAAGCGGGCAATATCGTAGCGCAGCAGCCAGGCAGCCAGGGCGAACATCCCCACAGAAGTCAGGCGCACCCCCAGGTCGGGCAGCGCCAAACTGACCAGCAATCCTGCCACAAAGATCGCCGCGGCCCCCAGGAAAAGGCGCTCGATGAACCGGGTGTGGCGCGCCAGGCGACCCAGCTCCAGGCGCTCTCCGGTGATGGTCAGAACCAGGAAGGCGGCCCACCACAAGACCAGGCGGTACACCGGCCAGCCGGCCAGCCATAAGAGGTTGCCGACCGCCCAGGCCGCCGCGCCGCCGGCCATCGCTCGCGTATACATGGCCGGTTGCTGGCGCACGATAAACAGAAATACTCCCACCAGGCCCAGGCTGCCAGCCAGCAGCAGCGCGGCCGGCAGCGGGCCGGCAACCCCGGCCAGCAGCAGCGCCCCGCCCAGGCCGCTCAGCGCCGGCGCAGCAAAGCTCCACAGGCGGCGCAGAGCCACGGCCCGTTCCAGGCTGATCAGCGCGCCGAAAAATCCAGACACCATCAGCGGCCCATGCGCGCCAATAAGCTGCGGCTGAAAAACCGGCCAGCGCCAGCCGATGCGGATCCAGCCAGCCCAGATTGCCCCCAACAGCATCAATATCGAGGCAGCCAGGATTGGCAAGATCAACGCCTTCAGCGGGAAGTGTCTGGCGGCGCGTTTATCCTGGCGGGAGGCTTCTCCGGAGAGTTGTGCAGATTGATTCCTGACAGGCGCGCCCATGAATTAACTGCTCCTGGCTGAGATCGCTTGACAGATTAAGCTTGTTGCCCGCGGCAGCCGGAAGAACGGACTTTTGGCTCTTCCGCCGAAGGCGAGAATTTTTCTATCTTTGGGGTTGTCGCCTAGCTACGCCAGGCGACAACCCCAAAGACAATTTCTTTCCCGGCGAAGCCGGAAGAGCCGCTTTTTCTGCTGGCGGGTAATATTTCCGAGCTATTGTATCTCTTTAAGGGTTCTACGGGATGGGCAATTTGCGGCTATGTTTGCCTTATTGGTTCGAATCTCCCGCGTTGGTTCGCTCTTGTGGAACCCCCATGTCTCGATTTCCCCGCTCAACCGCCGGGCGCCGCTGCGGGGACCACCCGATTAAACCGTGGAACCGGCATGATGCTCTTCAAGCGACCCCCCAAAAGAGATGCTGCGGAGGTTTTGTCGCACTTCGGGCGACAAAATCCAAGATCAATCCTCTTTCGGCAAAGCTCGCCAGCCACCTCCACCCCGGTTGCATGGGGAGCTAACCTGCTGCGCGCGCCGCTACGCCCAGAGCGGCTATGATACAATTCACTGGTCGATAGAGCCATTTTGCGGCAGGAGGGCAATATGAGCGACTTTGCAGAGCAGCGCGAGGCAACGATCCAGCACATCTTAGACACCGCCCACACCATTGCGGTGGTGGGGTTCTCTTCTAAATCCGACCGGGCCGGGTATTACGTCCCAGCCTATTTGCAGCAGCAGGGCTACCGCATCACCCCAGTGAACCCGGCCTTGCAAGAGGGGCTGGGTCAAACAGCCTACCCAGACCTGGCAGCCATCCCTGAACCGGTCGATCTGGTGCTGCTGTTCCGGCGCAGCGAGGACGTGCCGCCCTTTGTCGAGCAGGCTATCCAGATTGGGGCCAAAGCGGTATGGATGCAGTCAGGCATCGTCAACTTGCAGGCGGCTCAGGCCGCCCGCCAGGCCGGTCTGGCGGTGGTGATGGATGCCTGTATGATGGTCGAACACCGCTTCCGCAATTGAGCCAACCGCCTCACCCGATGGTGAGCAGGATAATCCCGCCCAGGGTCAGCAGCCCTCCCAGGACGGTCTTCCAGGTAAGCGGCTCGCCGCCCAGCAGCACCCCCAGCAAAGCCCCAAACAGGGGCGAGGTGAAGGCAATGGGCATGACTTTGGTCAGCGGAGCGCCTTTGATGGCGGCGTAGTAGCACAGCATCCCCACGGACCCGGCTACCACCCCGCCGCCCAGCACCATCATCAGCAGCGCCTTGGGCCCGGCCTGCGGTACGGTCTTCCACTGGGGGAAGCTGACAATGCCCAGCACGATCAGCGCCACCGCGGTGCGAATGGTGATGCCCATCTGCGGCGAGAGGTTGCCCAGGTGCAGGCCCTTCTTCTCAAAATATCCCCCCATGCCCCAGGCCATAGCGGTCAGCAAAGCCAGCAGTTGCGGTTTCATGATTTCTCCTTTTTAGCCATCTATTCGAGAGTTTTGGCTCTTCCGCCGAAGGTGGGGATTTTTCTATATTTTTAGGAAAATGTGCGGCTACGCCGCACATTTCCCCAAAAATAACACCTCTTTCCCGGCAAAGCCGGGAGAGCCAAACTTTTTTGGCTCCTCCACCGCAGGCGGTTTTTTTCTATATTTTGGGGTTGCTATGCGGCGTAGCCGCATAGCAACCCCAAAATCGGACTGCTCTCTTTTCTATCCGTTTTGCATAAGAGCCGCCGCCCGGCGGCCGATCTCTACGGCGAAGTTGGTGCCGCGATCCCACGGGTAGACCTGGCTCATGCTGGCAAAATACAGGCCGGGAATGGGCGTCTGGATAGCCGGGATGTTTTTGGAATGATTAACCAACGGGATAGGCTGGGCATAGGCGGTGCGGAACAGCCAGCTTTTGCGCACCCACTCGGGTTTGAAATCGGGGTTGATGCGGCTCAGGGCGGGCAGATAGCGGGCCAGCAGCTCGTCCTGGCTGAGGCGGAAATATTCGTGGTCGGTTTCCAGGTAATCGCCCAGGTACAGGATGTGATCGCCGCCGAAGTATTCCGGCTTGAGGTAGTTGGTATGCTCCACCAGGGCCAGAAAGGGGAACCCAGCCGACTTGGGCAGGTTGTACCAGTAATAGCCCTGGGTGGAAAGCTGGTGTTTCAAGGCCAGCACCATCACCACCGCGCCCATGCTCTTGAGGGCCAACAGTCCGTCCAGGTAGGCCGGGGGCAGGTCAGGGGCCAGGCGAGCCAGCAGGGCCGGAGAGGTGGTGGATAACACCTGGTCGAAGCGCTGCTCGGCCCCGTTGACCTGCACCGCCAGCCCGCCCTGCGGGTGGGCGGCGATCTGCGTCACCGGGGTCCGAAGCTGGATCTGCACTCCCATCTCTTGCAGGCGAGCGGCAAAGCGGTCTGCAAAAGCCTGGAAGCCGCCCTTGAACGTGCCAAGCCGGGTGGTGCGGGTCTTGAGGCGGGCCCACATCCAGGCCATGTTGACCTGGCGGGCGTAGCGCTCGCCAAACTTGCCCACCAGCATCGGCTCCCACATCAGTTCATAGACCCGGTTCCCGGCCCACCGGCGCATCCACTCGTCAGTGGTGTATTTCTCCAGGGCGCGCCAATTGTTGCCCAGGCGCAGGTACAGCCCCACCAGCCCAAAGCGGGCCTTGTTGATGCCCCAGCCCAGGCCGGGGAACAGGATCGCCTTGAGGATCGAGTCGAACGGGTAGAATTTGCCCTGGTGGTACATGACGGTATAGGGCCGGGGAAAGATTACGTCGTCTTTCCAGCCCAGTTCATCGATCAGGCCCAGCATGTGCTGGTCGCTGGCGAACCAGTGGTGGTAGAACTTCTCGACGCTCCACTCCCAATGGGGTTCTTTGAACCCGGCTGCCAGCCCACCCACCTCGCCGCTGGCTTCGAAGATGGTCACGTTGCGCCCGGCCCGGCGCAGGTCATAGGCCGCGGCCATTCCGCCGATCCCGGCCCCGATGATGGCAATGTTTTTCATAAAATGTTCCTTCTCAGTTTTTGGGCGGGTACCACCCCATTAAACTGTAAAGCAGGCATGGCGCTCCTCGAGCGCCTTCAAAAAAGATGGCACGTGGACTTTGTCGCACGAGGTACGGCGAAATCCCCTGAATATCTCTGGCTCTTCTGGCTTCGCCGGGGAAGAAGGTATGTTTTGTGGAAACTGTGTGGCGTAGCCACACAGTTTCCACAAAACACAGAAGAATTCCCACCTTGGGCAGGAGAGCCATATCTCTTTCCTGGGCTTCGAGCGCCCCGGCCATCGGCGCAGGCGCGGGAAGAATTCAGGCTTCGGATCTGGCCCCGGCCACGGCCTCGTTCCAGTCGATGCCTTTACGCAGCATATAATACCCACCCAGCAGGGTGATGGGCGCCCACAGGGCCACGTGCAGCACCAGGGTATAGGCCGCAGCAAGGGCTTTATCCACCCCGTAGGCTTGCAGCACGGCAATGCCAGGGGCGTCGAATGTACCAACATAACCCGGCGCCGAAGGGATGGTCGTCGCCAGATTGACGATCCCATTCATCAGCATCAGGGCAAAGAAGCTGACCTGGAACGGGAAGGCGTGCATCACGAACCAGTATTTGGCCGTTTCTAGCAGCCAGATTACGATGGAAGTGACAAAGACCATCAAAATCTGGCGCGGCGAGCGCAGGGCCTCCAGCCCGCCCAGGAAGCGCTCAGCCAGGGCCAGCAGCTTCTGGCGGAAGCGGTGCGGAACGAACAGGTTTACCATGCGCCGGAACAACCCCAGGCTGGTTTCGGGGAACATGGCAGCCAGCAGAAAGACCGCCAGCGCCCCCAGGAACACGAATGTGCCGATCAGGGCCAGGCTGCGGATGTCGCCCACAAAGCCAGAGCTGTGGGTCAGGCGGGCCAGTTCGGGTAGGTTGATGAACACGAAGCCCAGCATGACGACTCCGTCAAAGACCCGCTCGACGATGATCGTCGCCAGCGAGGCCGAGATCGGCACATCTTCTTCGCGTTTCAGCACCACCGCCCGCAGCACCTCGCCGGCCCGGGCCGGCAGGATGTTGTTGCCGAAGTAGCCAATCGTCACAGTGGGGAACAATCGCCCGGTGGGGATCGACTTGAGCGGTTTGAGCAGGTGGTGCCAGCGCCAGGCGCGGGCCCACACGCCCACAAAATACACGGCGATGCCCGGAAGCAACCACAGGTAGTTGGCCTGGGCCATCGCTGCGCCCAGTTCGTTCAGGCGCAGCCCGCGCAGGGCCAGCCATAGAAAGACCAGGCTAATCAGAACTCCTAACCAGAATTGCCAGCGTTTCATCGTAGGGGCAATTATACCCGCTGCCAGGCCGGAATACCGAGCCTGGGCAGACGGTTGGGTAGAGAGCCGCCTCCGCCGGTCAGGCTCATCAGGATTAGCTTCGCAGTTTAGCCGGGCAGCGTCTGCAAACCATCCAATATAGGTTTAAAATACAAGGCATGAACGTTATCCGTCGTTATGGGCTGAGGCTGGGCCTGCTGATCCTCGCATTGGCGGCTGTCGGCCTGGCCGTTGTGATTTTGTTTGGTTTCCCGCGCCTGGTAGACGCTTCGCCGGCGGATGGGGCGGTGGACGTACCGGTCAATGCAGCGCTGCGCCTGACCTTTTCGCGCTCGATGGAGGTCGCCTCGGTGCAGGAACGCCTGCGCCTGACCCCCGCAGTGGAAGGGAGCTATAGCTGGGAAGGCGATACGCTGGTCTTCACCCCCGCCAGAGGCTGGCCGTCGGGCGCGGTGATCCAGGTGCAGTTAGAGGCCGGGGCCCCGGCTTCCGGGTTCCCCGCGCTGCGCCTGCGCCGCGAGTGGCGGGCGGCTTTCACCGTCTGGCAGCCGGGGTTGGCGTTCTTGTATCCGTCCACCGGCCCGGCCAACGTGTATCTCTACCGCCCGCAGGCCGCCAAAAATACGCCTCTGACCAACGCCATTGCCGGGGTGTTGGATTACGTCGTCGCCCCGGATGGCCGCGCTTTGTATTACAGCACACCTCGCTCGGAAGGCGGCAGCCAGATCATGCGCCAGCCTATCCCCGAACGCAGCGCCCCCCAGATCCGCCCAACCTCAACGGCAAGCGCGGCGACCGCCCCGCCGGCGCTCTTGCCCCAGCCTCAGGCGGCGCTGATTTGCCCGCAGGCCGCCTGCCAGGCGCTGGCGCTCTCGGCTCATCAGGAGTACCTGGCCTACGAGCGCATCGTCCAGCCCGGCGGGGAAGGCCTGGCCGCGCCCCAGGTCTGGTGGGTGGCCCTGGACCCGCAGACCGGGCTGGCCGCCGGGCAGCCCACCCTGGCCGGCTCGCCCGACCACCAGACCATCGAGCCAATCTGGTCGCCGGATAATCGCCTGACGTTCTACGACAGCCAGGCGCAGGCGTATATCACCCTCGACCCGGCCAGCGGGCGCACGGTGCGCTTCGCCAACCAGACCGGGCAGAGCGGCGATTGGCAGCCCGACGCAGCAGCTTTCGTGGCCCCAGAGATTTTCTTCCTCGATCCCGGTTCGGCTTCCGGGGTTTCTGGCCTGGAACGCCTGGCCGACAGCCACCTGCTGCGCTACGACCCGCGCTCCGGCCAATCGCAAGACCTGACCGGCGTGGATGGCATCGAAGACGCCTCTCCGGCCTTCTCGCCGGATGGGGCTTTCCTGGCCTTTGCTCGCAAATATCTGGATGCCCGCCGCTGGACTCCGGGGCGGCAGATCTGGCTGATGGACCTCAAGACCAACCAGGCCCGCCCGGTGACAGCCGACGTGATTTACAATCACTATGACCTGCGCTGGAGTTTCACCAGCGACCGGCTGGCTTTTGCGCGCTTCGATCAAAGCACGTTGAACGAGCCGCCGGAAGTGTGGATGCTCGACCTGACCAGCGGCGAACTGAGCCAGGTCGTGGTCGGAGGATATAACCCCCAATGGCTGCCCTGATCGTCCCCGGCGCGCCGGCGCCCAACTTCAGCCTGCCCGACCTGGACGGAAGGCTGTATCATCTTTCCGCGGCCCGCGGCCAGATCGTAATTCTCAACTTCTGGTCGGCCGAATGTTCCTGGTCGGAGCGGGCCGATCAAGACATTCTGGCTGCCTTGCCGGGCTGGGGTCCCAGCGTGGCGTATTGGCCCATTGCCGCCAATCGCGCCGAATCGCTGGATGAACAGCGCCAGGCGGCCCAACAGCGCGGCCTGCCCCGCCTGCTGCGTGACGCCAACCAGCAGGCGGCGAACGCCTATGGCGCGCAGACTACTCCGCACCTGTTCGTAATCGACCCACGGGGCGGGCTGGCCTACCAGGGCGCTTTGGACGACATGACCTTTGGCCGCCGCAGCCCCACTCAGCCCTATCTGCGCCAGGCTGTGGCCGCCCTGCTGGCCGGCCGACGCCCCGACCCGTCCCAGACCGCCCCCTACGGCTGCACCATCGTGCGCTTCGAGTGACCCTCCCCCCGCCCCCTCGCCGAGATGAAGGTGGACTTGCGCCCCAGTGAAAATACAGGCTGGGGAGTTGGATCGGCAAAGCCGATCCAACTCCCCAGCCCAGCTATCCTCTCTCATCTGAAAGGGGAGAGAGGGGTCAGCCCTTGTACTGCTGGTGATACTTAATCAGCCACTCCTGAGGGTTGAGCGGAACGTCGCCCGAACCAGGGTGCAGCATCTCGTAGCTCCCATCGGGGTGCATCAGACGCGTCTTGCGGTTGGCGTGCAGGTAGGTCTCCAGCACATCGTCGCGCAGATAGCGAATCAGGCGCTTATCCTGCACCGGGAATAGCACCTCTACCCGCCAGTTGATGTTGCGCGGCATCAGGTCGGCGCTGCCGGAATAAATTTCCTCCTGCCCGCCGTTGCAGAAATAATAAATGCGGCTGTGCTCCAGGAAACGCCCTACCACGCTGATAACCCGGATGTTTTCGCTGATGCCTTTCCGACCGGGGCGCAGGCAGCACATGCCGCGCACGATCAAGTCGATTTTTACCCCGGCCTGGGAAGCCTCATACAGCTTGCGGATCATGCGCGGGTCTACCAGCGAGTTCATCTTCATAATCATCGACCCGCAGCGGCCCTGGCGCTGATGCTCGATCTCGCGGTCGATCAGTTCTTCCATGCGCTGGCGCAGGTTGAGCGGGGCCACCAGCAGCTTGCGATAGATTTTCTGGGTCGAATACCCGGTCAGATAGTTGAACAGGTCGCTGGCGTCGGCGCCAATATCTTCGTCGGCGGTAAACATGCCCACGTCTTCGTACAGCGTGGCCGTCACCACATTGTAATTGCCGGTCGCCAGGTGCAGGTAACGCCGGATGCGGTCTTCCTCCCGGCGCACCACCAGGGCGATCTTGGAGTGAGTCTTTAGCCCCAGCAGGCCATAGATCACATGCACGCCTTCTTTTTCCAGCATCCTGGCCCAGGTAATGTTGCTCTCTTCATCGAAGCGGGCCTTCAGCTCGACCAGAACGGCCACTTCTTTGCCGTTCTCGCGAGCTTCCAACAAAGCGTCAACCACGGGTGAATTGCGCCCCACCCGGTAGAGGGTCTGCTTGATCGCCAGCACATCGGGGTCGCGCGCTGCAGAGCGCAAGAAATCGACCACCGGCTTGAATGAGTCGTAAGGATGATGCACCAGCAGGTCTTGCTGGCGGATAGCGGCAAACAGGCCGCCATCCAGCCCATCGCGGCTATCGGTACGCAGCGGGAGGGGGATGGTGGGCTTGAAGGGCTGGTCTTTTAATGTTATATCATCCAGGCCGTGCAGCGCGATCAAATCGCTCAACCCCAGCGGCCCGCTGACGGTGTAAATGTCGCGCCGATCCATTTCCAGGTTTTCCACCAGGATGTCGCGGATGCGGGTGGGCATGTTTTCGACCACCGACAGGCGCGTGACCGATCCGAAGCGGCGCTGGCGCACGCTCTGCTCGATGCTTTCCAGCAGGTCGCCAGCCTCCAATTCCTGGATCACCATATCGGCGTCACGCGTCACCCGGAAGGGGTGCGCCTCGACGATCTCCAGGCCAGGGAAGAGCTTTTCCAGGTTGGCAATCACCACCTGTTCCAGCCAGACAAAATAGTGCTTGAGGGGCGGCGTGCCATCTTTCCGCAAACTGCCCGACGAGCGCTTGACCGGCACCAGGCGTGGTAGGGTCTTTGGCACCTTGATGCGCGCAAACCGCTCGCGGCCTTCTTCATCGCGGATCACCACCGCCAGGTTCAGGCTTAGATTCGAGATATGCGGGAAGGGATGGCCGGGGTCAAAGGCCAGCGGCGTCAGCACCTTCGAGACCACCTCGTCGAAGTAGCTGTCGGCCATCTCTTTCTGGCGGGCGGTGAGGGCGCTGTAATTCATCAGGTAGATCCCAGACTGAGTCAGTTGGGGCAAAAGCTCGTCCAGGCATTCGCGCATCTGGCTCATCAACTGACCCGCCGCTTTGCGGATCTCGGCCAGGGCGCGCACCGGGGGCGTGCCATCGGCCGGCAGGTCGATCACGCCGGATTCGACCTGCTTGCGGATGCCGGTCACGCGCACCATAAAGAATTCATCCAGGTTCGAGCTGACGATAGACAGGAACTTAACCCGCTCCAGGAGCGGGTTGGTTTCATCCTGCGCCTCTTGCAGCACGCGCCGGTTGAATTCGAGCATACTCAATTCACGGTTGATGTAATACTGGGGGTCGTGCAGATCAATCTGGTTGGGAGAAAGATCTTCCTGCGTGTCAAGAATCTCTGCCATGCGCCACCTGAAAGATTATCGAAGAAGGTTTTATTTCTTTTTCTTCTTCTTCGCTTCGCTTTTCTTGTCGTCTTTCTTCTTCGGCTTTTCTGGCTCTGCAAATGGGTCAAACTTCAGCTCTTGCGAGAGCTTATCGACCAGAGTGCGCAGAATCTTGACCCGGGCATAGGGCTTCGAATTGGCTTCGACCACCGTCCACGGGGCCGAGAGCGTGCTGGTTTTGAGCAGCATCTCATTGACCGCTTCTTCGTACTGCGGCCATTTTTCGCGGTTGCGCCAGTCTTCATCGGTCAGCTTCCAGGAGCGGCGTTTATCTTCGGAGCGCGATTCGAAACGGCGCAACTGTTCGTCTGGGTCGATGTGCAGCCAGAACTTGAACAGAATTGTACCAAAATCTACCAACTGGCGCTCGAAATTGTTGATCTCCCGATAGGCGCGCTTCCATTCAGCCTCGCTGCAAAAGCCCTCGATTCGCTCGACCATCACCCGCCCGTACCAAGAGCGGTCGAAGATGGCGATCTGCCCGGTTTCGGGCAGGCGGTTCCAAAAGCGCCACAGGTAATGGTGAGTGGCTTCGTCGCCCTTAGGGGCGGCGACCGAATATACCACGAAGCCGCGCGGGTCAAGCTTCTCGGTGACGCGGCGGATCGCCCCGCCCTTACCGGCCGCGTCCCAACCCTCAAAGACGACAGCCACCGGGCGCTGCTGCATATACACCTGGTAGGCGAGCTGATACAGGGCGACCTGATAGCGGATGAGCTGCTGTTCGTACGCATCCGGCGAGAGAGTCAGGGAGAGATCAAGGGAAGATAACATTGGATTTAGGGGTTAGGATCTCTGATTCAGGCTTGAGGGGTGAGGGCTACGGGCTCGTCTGTCTCATCGTCGGCCAGTTCGCCTTCGTCTGCGGCCGGTTGTCCGTCGGCCGGCTCGCCGTCGTCCACATGCGGCAGAACCAGGGGCGGCCAGTCCAAGCGTTCTTCCAGGGCGGCCACGACAGTCTGGTAGATTTTGATCCAGGTAAAGCGGCGGTGGGTGGCCTCCACAATCGTCCAGGGTCCCCACTCGGTTTCGGTGCGCTCGAAGGCTTCTTCGTAGGCCAGCAGCCAATCGTCGTAGCGGTAATGATGTTCCCAGTCTTCAGGGCTGACGTGCCAGGCGCTGAGCGGGTCTTTGGTCAGCTTATTGAAGCGCTGCTTCTGCTCGGCCTTCGAGATGTGCAGGAAGAATTTGAGGATCAACGCCCCGTCGTCGGCCAGGGCGCGCTCGAAGTCGGTAATGTCACGATAGGCCCGCCGCCATTCCTCTTCAGGGGTCAGCCCCTCCACCCGCTCGACCAGCACGCGCCCGTACCAAGAGCGGTCGAAGATGGCCCACTCGCCGCGGGCAGGAATCTTATTCCAGAAGCGCCACAGCCAGGGACGTTTCTTTTCGTAAGTGCGGGCGGCCCGGATGGGATAGAGCTTGTAGCCGCGTGGGTCGAGGGCGCTGGTGAGCTTCTGGATGGAGGTGCCTTTACCGGCTGCGTCCCAGCCCTCGAACAGAATGACAACCGGGATGTGTGCGTCCCAGGTGGCCTTCTGAATTTCATACAGGCGCTCTTCCAGGCGCGGCGCCCAGGCTTTATAGAGCGATTTGCCTATATTGCGGTTGAGGTCGAGTTTTTCCAGCATTAGCAGGCCCTGTCGGTTGGGGAAAAGGGAGAAAGCGGGGTATTTTCTACTACTTAATATTATACCCCCGCCTGTCAAGGGTTGCGTACTCGCCCTTTTGACAGGTGGGGGTATGGCTGGCAGGCAGCGCCGCCATTCACGCCCACCCGGCTTCGCGCCTCGTGGAGCGGCAGCGGCGGTTGTTACGCGTCTAACTGGGTATGGGCCTCAAGGAACCACAGCGCTTTATCCAGATCGCGGGAAACTTCAACGAATAGATCGGAAGTATCCATATCCTCAGCCTGTTCGGCCTGGTCGATGGCTTCGCGGGTAGTGCGAGCCAGGGCGGCATAGCAATCAGCCAGCAGACGGACACTGTCCAGGCTGCCCAAGGCAGCAGCGGGCAGGTCTTTCAGGCGCGAGGCGCCAGCCGCCATGCGCACCGTGCCAGTCGCTACCCCGCCCAGGGCGACCGCGCGCTCGGCAATCGTGTCTACATGACCCAGCAGAGTTTCAGCCAGGTCGTCGTATAGTTCATGAAGCTGAAAGAACTCCGGGCCTTTGACATTCCAATGGGCCTGTTTCGTCAGGCTGTACAGATCGAACACATCGGCCAGTTGTTGGTTCAGCAGGTCGATCATCTGCCGGCGATTTTGCTCGGGCATATCGTGCCGGGTAGCCAGCATCTGGCGGGCCTTCCCGTCTTTCGCAGCACTGCGCTGGGTGGCCTTGGCATCATCCGTTTTGGTCGGCATATTTCCTCCTTAAACTCAAATCCTCAAACGGAAAATCGTTGTTCCAGGTTGTTCCAAACAGTTTCATCGTATCATCACTTGTACCACCCAGCAATAAGGAGGTTCCCTATTGCCGGACATAAAACCGGTAGCGCGTCTCTTGCATGGTTAAAATAGAATCGTTACACTGCAACCCATGTTGTTTTCGCAATCAAAGTTGATTTCGCCAACCGTTATGGCAAATTGATTTTTACTGAAATTAAACTTTCTTAATTGATAATCCCGTTATAATAGTACTGTGGCAGTTGTGGTTTTGCAGCTCATCGAAACCAATCCGAAGGGTGGCGATAAACCGTTTTGTTGTCCATTCTGCGGCGGCTCAGATATTCTCCGGTGGGGACAGGCATCGCGCAGCGTCAACGACACCAAGCCGGTGAACGTCACCATTGTGCGCTATTATTGCAACTACTGTCACAGTACATTTCGCTATTACCCGAAGGGGATCGACAATTCTAAATATTCGGAACGGGTGCGCCGGTTGGCGGCCCTGTTCTGGCTGATGGGCCTGAGCGTGCGCGACGTGATCGACGTATTCAACGAGCTCGAGGTGACGCTGAACCGCATGACCATCTGGCGGGAAGGCCAGAAGCTGGTAAACGAGCTGAACACGCTCAAGTCGTTGACCCCCAGCCTGCGCCTGTCGATTGACAAGACCGGGGGGATTTCCAACCGGCCCGGCGGCAATGTGCTGCTGGTACTCAGCCTGGCAAACGGCAAGACGGCCATCCTTGGCTCGGTCAATTCTACCGATCCCAAAGCGGTGATCGCCTGGCTGACGCCCATCCTGGATGAGATGAATATTGGCATCAACGCCACTGGCACGCGCGAGTTCTTCTCGAATTGACGGCCAGTCTGGGGAGTGAAAAGCGGTGCAACCTGGCGGAGGAGCACCCACCGATAGGGCCGCAAGCCATTTATTGTGCATTTGACCTGTATATACGATTTATTGATGCACCCGATCGTTAATCTAAAAATATTGCAACCTACCGATTCTGGGACAACCAATTTTGGGACAAATGCCGAAATAGTCTTGTCAGCGCAGGAAAAATGCGCAATAATAATTATGACTTAAGTACTACTACAATGGATTACCTGGCAAATTCAGTTCGGTGCAAGCCATCCCTAGAACAATAAGCCAGCCGGACACCAGGGGGCTGCCACAGGCGTAAATCATTCCATGCACTATCGCTTGCCTGTCGATTGACGCGCCGAGAAATTCGGTGCAGTGTTTGCATCTCAACCTGCAAGATGTTACGGATCGAAGTGTGAGGCCAAACGACAAGAGAGCCAAGAACCCAAAATAAAAAGGCCCCCTTTTACCGTGGAGGCGTTGATCCTCAGGATAAGATTGGTCGCTGTACGAGATGATTGTAAGCCTGAGAGGAGCCAATAGCGAAACCGGCCGCGTGGTCGGTTTCGTTTGTTTAATCATCTACACCTGCATCCTGATCCATCAACTGTTCCGTTTTACCGTGATGTCCGATCTTACCGGTACTGGCTTAAACTGAAAAGAGCCGGGTTGTCGGAAGCATCCAGGAGACAGTTAATATTGGTAGCGCATCGCTTGATCCCGACAATTGCGTGCAAATCTTACCCGATTATCCAATGACCCCACGACACCTGGCTGTGTCGGGAGGGCGGAGCGCGAAAAGCAAAAACCTCTACGCTGACCATAAAATTTATTCGACTTGAATGATGTTCCATCCTTCAAGTCTTCATGTGGATGCAATGATCCATAGGCGGTATTCTGGTCGCTAACAAGATTCCAGTCTGGGGGGAGGAATAGCCTATGGGGAGCAAATAGCGAAACCGGCCACAGATGGCCGGTTTTTTAATTTAAATTGGTAGAAAAAGCGGTTGAATCGGACGCCAGAAGTGTGATAGGATCGTAAAAAGACCGGGGTAGAAAAAATAATGAGCCGGTTTGATCGTCGTCATAGCGCTGGATGAGAATCGAAAACAAAGGCTTCTATGACTACTCAGAATGATGTCGAGCTGCGCTGGGTGTTCAATGCCATCCTGCGCCGTTTTTGGGTCATTATCGTTTGCGCCGTACTGGTTGCGCTGCTTGCCGCGCTGGCCGCCTATTCGCTGCCGCTGACCTACAGCGCCAGCGTCAAACTGGTGGTTGAACCCTCCAAAGACAGCCGCTCGAACGAATATGATACCCTGGCGGCGGCCGAACGACTGGCTTTTACATACAGCCAGATGATGAAGAACACCACCGTTTTGCAAACCGTGATCGGAAAGATGGGGCTATCTGGAACGCCGGAAGCGCTGGCAAAGCGCATCACAGCCGAGCCGATCAAAGATACCCACATGATCCTGCTCACGGCCGAAGACGCGTCGCCCGAAAAAGCGGCTGCCCTGGTCAATACCCTGGCCGAGGTCTTCATCCAGTATAACCAGAACTTGCAGATGGAGCGCTACAGCAGCTCCTTAAGTGATAACCAGAAAAAGATGGACGACTTCCAGGCGCTGCTGGCCCAGGCCCAGGCTCAAATTGACGCCCTGACCACCCAGCGCTCGGACAATGAAATCCAGTTGAGCGCCCTGAAAGAGCAGCAAATCGAGACGAAAGCCGATTACCGCGCCCTGCAGCAAAACCAGGCTGCGGTACAGATCCAGGCGCAACAGCTCGAAAACCACGTGACGATTGCTGAGGCGGCCCTGCCGGCGATGGACAGCCGCCTATCTCGGAGCAGCATAGTGACGGCCACCCTGCTGGTCAATCAAAACCCGGTGGTGGAGGGAAGCGATTACTCGGCCATCCTGGCCGGGCAAAGCCTGGCCTCCACTTACAGCCAGGTGGTCGTCTCTCGCCCGGTGGTCGAAGCGGCCCTGGCCCAGGTGAGATCGCAGCAAACCTACGAGGACGTGATCGGGCGTCTCAGCGCCAGGGCCGTTCCGAACACGCTGCTCATCAAGCTGATGATGAGCGGCCCGAATTCGGGCGAAACAGCCAAGCTGGTGAACGGCATCGCCCAGGAATTCATCCAGCAGACCAAAGCCAAGTACCAGAAGGTATACGACGATAAGCTGGCCGGGTTCGAAAGCCAGATGCAGGCCCAATTGACCCTGATCCAGCAGACCGAAGCCCAGATCAGCACCCTATCTTCCAGCATCGCCCAGGCCGGGATCGAGATCTCGCGCCAGGAAAATCTAATCAGCGGCTATCAGAACGACATCCGTTCGTTGGAGCAAAATGAAGAGCGCATCCGCCTGGAAATGGTGCAGGCGGTCGATTCGATCTCGCTGGTAGAGAGCGCCAACCCGCCCAAGAAACCCGTCCAGAACCGGATGCTCACGGTGGCAATTGCCGGGGTAGTGGGCGGGATGCTGGGGGTAGCGTTCGTCTTTGTGCTGCAATACATGAACAACAAGATTCAAACAACCGAGGAGGTCGGCGCGCTCCTGGGGCTGAACGTACTGGGGACCATTGGCCGGCGCACCCGGGCCGAGCCGGAACTGCTGACCGAAACCCAGTTCTATACCCCCCTGGCCGAGCAGTTCAGCGTGCTTGCTACCCGCATCCAACATGCGCTGCGTTCCGGCCCCGCCCACAGCCTGCTGCTGGTCAGCAGCCCCACCGCCTCGGAGGGCAAGTCGTTTATCTGCGCCAACCTGGCCCTGGCGCTGGCAAATACGGGCCTGCACATCGCACTGATCGACGCCGATCTCAGAAAACCGCGCATTCACCAGCTATTCGGGCTGAAAGAATCCACCGGCCTGGCCGACGTGATGTATCGCAAAGCGTCTGAGATCGGGTTTACCTCGGCCGGGGGCGGCAACCTGCAAGTTCTGGCGGGCGGCAGCGAGTGCGATAACCCCAGCCAGGTCTTGAACTCGCCTCAATTGGCTAACTTTTTCCAGACCATCAAGCAGAACGTAGACCTGGTGATTGTCGATTGCCCGCCCATTCTGCCGGTCGCCGATACGCAAATCCTATCGGTTCATGCGGATGAGTTTTTGATGGTCGTCCGCTCTGGCAAAACTTTTATCCGGGCGGCGCAAGAAGCCAGAATTATTCTGGAGCAGACCGGCGTGAAGCTATTGGGGGGCGTACTCAACGATATTCCCCAGCGTTCCGATCACAGCTATTACTACCGCTATTATTCCAATGAGAGCAAGCCGAAGAAACGGACGCTCCCCGGCCTCGTTGGAACTCGCGCGGGAGAATTGTTCCAGAGCGGACTCAAGAAAATCCCTCGCCGCTGAAACCACCGGGCTTACCCCTTGCCCCCTGCCAATCGATGAAACCCCAAAAACTGATGCTGTGGACCATTGGTTTGCTCTTGTTGGTCGCCCTGGCGGCGGCTTTGCGCATCCCCTTCCTGCGCGCCGTGGGAGATTTCCTGGTCATCCAGGACGATCTACACCCGGCCGACATCCTGCACGTTGTCAGCGGGCCGGATTATCGCACCGATTACGGCATCGAGCTGGTGCAGCAGGGTTACGCTAAGACTATCTTCTTCACCGGCCCCTGGTGCGACGAGGTTCAGGATGTACACGCCGATCGCGGCAAGCTGCGGGCGCTGAACCAGGGCATTCCCACCGCCGCCATCTTTACCGACGCGACCCCCATCACCAGCACGTACGCGGAAGCCCTGCGCCTGAAGGTTTTGATCGACCAGAGCGCCGCCCCGGTGCACTCAGTCATCGTAGTCAGCGATCCATTCCACATGCGGCGCGCTCAATGGACCTACCGCCGGGTGTTAGGCAAAGATATCGAGATTCAGATGGCGCCCGTCCCCTTCGAGAAGACCACCTTCCGCCGCCGCTGGTGGGAAGACCGGTATTCCGTCATCGCCGTACGCGAAGAATACACCAAGTACGTGTACTACCTGGCGCGCTACGGGCTGGCCTGGGGGCCGTTATCAAACTGGCTGGCAACCTTCGACCAGGAGTAAGCCGAACAATGATCGCAGAACCCGCCCTGCAGCTGCAAACTCTGCCTGCCCCCCAGGCTTGCGAGCGCCAGACCCCAGTCGTCCTCGACCTGATCCGCGCCCTGTGCGAAGGCCTGGCGGCCGAGGCGATCAGCTACTGCCACTGGAAAAGCAACGCCGCCCTCGACCGTTCAGCGTGCGGCAAGAACGACCTCGATCTACTGGTGGCCCGCGCCGACGCCGACCGCTTCTTTGCCCTGATCTACCGCCTGGGGTTCAAAGAGTTTTACAGCCCCAGCGACTACGGCGCGCCGGGCGTCGCTAACTATTACGGGTATGACCGCCCATCGCTGCGGTGGGTGCACCTGCACGTCCATTTTCAGCTCATGGTGGGCAACGACTTCACCAAGAGCTACCACCTGGCCGTAGAGAAAGCCTACCTGGCTTCGGCCTTCCAGCAGGGGCTGTTTCGCATCCCTGCCCCGGAATTCGAACTGATCGTTTTCACCATCCGCATGACCCTCAAGCATTCCACCTGGGATGCAATCCTGGGCCGGCAGGGTGCGCTATCGTCCAGCGAGCAGCAAGAACTGGCCCAGCTTTCTGGCGATGCTCACAGGGAAAAGGTCTACCGCCTGCTGGCCGAGAACTTCCCCAGCCTCAACCAGGCGCTGTTCGAGGCCTGCCTGGGATCGCTGCAAGCCGGGGCCGGGTTTGCGGCCCGCGTGCGCAGCGCACAGGGTCTGCTGCGGGCGCTGGCGGCCTGCAGCCGCCGCAGCCGCTTAGCCGATTTGTGGCTGCAGGCCGGGCGCCGGGCGCTGGCGGCCTATCAAAACCGGGTGCGGCGGCAGAAAAGCCGCATGCGCCCCGCCAAAGGCGGCCTGTTGATCGCCTTTGTGGGCGGCGATGGAGCCGGCAAGACCACCGCCGTGGCCGAAACCCAGGCCTGGCTCGCGAAATACGTTTCGGCGCCCAGGGTTCACCTGGGCAAACCGGACTGGTCGGGCCTGACGATCCTCATCCGGGGCGGGTTGAAGGTCGGCACACTCCTGCGGCTGTATCCGTTTGTGAACCTTTCGTGCGATCAGATGCTCGACCTCGATCACCTGGCGTTCCCCGGTTACCCCTGGCTGCTGCGCGAGGTCTGCACCGCCCGCGACCGATTTCTGACCTACCGCCAGGCCCGCAAGCTGGCATCCAACGGCGGCCTGGCGCTGTGCGATCGCTTTCCGCTGCCCGAAATTCGGCTGATGGATGGCTTGTACCCCATCGACCAGTTTCCGCGCCTGTTCCCAGACAAGTTCTGGGTGAAGCCCCTGCTTGCCCTCGCCCGCCGCTATTACCAGGCTATTGCATCGCCCGATTTGCTGCTTGTCTTAAGAGTCCATCCAGATACAGCCGTACAACGCAAGACCGATGAAGCGCCTGCGTACGTGCAGGCTCGCACAGAAGAGATCTGGGGTCTGCCCTTTGTCGCTCCCCAGGCCATCGTCATCGACGCCAATCAGGATATTCAGACGGTTCAAGCAGCCATTCGAGATGCGATATGGGCGGCCATCTAAACGTTGCACCCCACAAGCGGTTCTCCAACGCTTACGTGATCGAATTCGTAGGCCCGGCCGGCGCTGGTAAATCCTCGCTGACGCGCACGATGGCGGAGGCCAATTGTCGGGCCAGGCCGTCCAATCCGCCCGATTTCCACGCCCCCGCCATGCTGCCGTTTTTCATCCTCAACATCTTGCAAACCACCCCACACCTGCTGCGCTTCATCCAGACGACAGAGCCAGGCCCGAATTATGCCAGCCAGTTAGCCTCCATCGTCATCCTCAACGGCTGGCGCCGGCGGCTGGGCAAAAGTTACACCCCGGCGGGCGACATTGTGCTGCTGGATCAAGGCCCGGTTTATTTATTGACCGATCTGTTCGAGATGAACCCTGCTTACGCCCGCCACCCAGCCATCCAAACGTGGCAGGCCGATCTCTACCAGCGCTGGGCGTGCGCCATTGATCTGGTCGTCTGGCTGGATGCGCCCGATGACATCCTGACCGAGCGTATCCGCAGCCGCCAGAAGCAGCACATCATGAAATCCGAAACGGACCGCGACGTACACGAGTTTCTCGCGCTGTGCCGGGAAGCCCTGGATCAGACGCTGCTAAAACTCTCGCGGATCAACCGCTCGTTGAAAATTTTAGAATTCGACACCGCCCAACTCTCGCCTTGTTTGATCGCCAACCAGGTTTTTGCCTGCCTGGGGCTGATCGAAGAAGCCTGTTGAACGATAAAGAAGGCTCCATTGTCATCCCGTATCCTGCGCAGCCTGCCCAAGCCGGGCCTGATCTTCAACCTCATGTCGGGCGATAACCTGACCAAAAAGGCGTACCTCAATGCGCTGACCGCCATTCTGGATTATGGGGCCACGCTGTTGGTGGGATTCCTGATGACGCCGCTGCTGGTGGCCGGGCTGGGCGATTATTTCTACGGGCTGTGGCAAATCCTGAACCGGCTGGTGGGCTACCTGACCCCCGCCAGCGGCCGCCCGGCCCAGGCCCTCAAATGGACTCTGGCGAATCTGCAAGAGTCGGACGACGATGCCCTGAAGCGGCGGCAGGTGGGCAGCACCCTCCTGGTCTGGCTGATCTTCCTGCCTTTGATGGCGGTAAGCGGGGCGGCGCTGGCCTGGCTGGCGCCAGGATGGCTGAACATCGAGGCATCCTATGTGGCGATTGCGCGCCTGACCATCGGCCTGCTGGTGGGCAACGTGATTGTCTACAGCCTGGCGACTACCCCGCAGTCGATCCTGGAAGGGCAGAACCTGGGCTATAAGCGGATGGGCCTCTCGGCGGTGATGGTGTTCGTGGGCGGCGGCGTTACCTGGCTGGCCCTGTATCTTCACACCGGGATCATCGGGGTAGCGGCGGCGGTGCTGATTTCGACCGTCTTGAACGGTCTGTTCTACCTCAAAGTGGCCTACGATTTCTTGCCCTGGCTGGGCGTGGCGCGCCCCCTGCGGCAAGAGGTGCGCGGCTTCCTGGGCCTGAGCGGCTGGTTCCTGGCCTGGAACCTGGTAACCAGCCTGATGTTCACCAGCGACGTGGTGGTATTGGGCATCCTCAGTTCGGTCGAAGCGGTTACCAGCTACACCCTCACCAAGTATGCGCCTGAAATGCTCATCAGCCTGATTGCCATCGTGGTCTTTGGCATCACCCCTGGCCTGGGCGGGCTGGTGGGCAGCGGCAACCTGAAAAAGGTGGCCGAGGTGCGCGGCGAGATTATGGCGATGTCTTGGCTGTTGGTCACGGCCATGGGGGCGGCCATCCTGCTCTGGAACCGCACCTTTCTGACCCTGTGGGTGGGCAACGGCTATTACGCCGGCGCGCTGCCTGGCCTGCTCATCACCCTGGCGGTGGTGCAGTTGGCGCTGATCCGCAACGACGGCAACGTGATCGACCTGACCTTGCAGCTCAAGCGCAAAGTGATCTTCGGCCTGCTGTCGGTGGTTGTATCGGTGGCTGCAGCCGCCCTGCTGCTGACATATTTTCACCTCGGCGTCATCGGCATCTGCCTGGGGACGATCTTCGGCCGCCTGCTGCTCAGTTTTGGCTACCCCATCTTTGTGGGCAATTTCTTGCAGCTCCCCTTTCGGCGGCAGCTATGGAGCGCCATCCGCCCGGGAGCCTTTGTGATCGCCTTCTTTGGGCTGATCTGCACCCTGGAACAGTGGAACGCCCAAAGCGGCTGGCTCCGGGTCTCCGGTTGGCTCGACTTTTTCTTCTATGCCGGGCTTTCCGGCCTGGTCTTCCTTCTGCTGGCCTTTTACGGCGGGCTGAACGCCCGGCAGCGCAAGCTGGTCTTTATGCGCCTGCGGCTGGCTTTCAGCAAGGTTTCGGGTTGAGCGGCGATGAAACAGGTTCAGAACCGGCTGGCGATTTTCCTGCATGGCCTGTACGAAGGCGGGGCCGAACGGACGATCCTCAACCTGGCCCAGGGATTGGCCGGGTGCGGCGTGGCGGTCGATCTGGTGCTGGCGCGGGCAGTTGGCCCGTTTCTGCCCCAGGTTCCCCCGCAGGTGCGCCTGGTCGATTTGCAGGCCGGGCGAATGCTGAGCAGCCTGCCGGCCCTGGTGGGCTACCTGCGCCGCGAGCGCCCGGACGCCCTGCTTTCGGGCATCGACTATACCAACCTGATCGCCATCCTGGCCCGGCGGCTGGCGGGGCGGCCCCGGCGGCTGGTGGTGGTCGAGCATAATACCCTTTCCCGCCGGGTTGGCGATATGCCCGCCGCCTACCGCCGGCTGCTGCCGGCGCTCATGGGCCGGGCCTACCCCTGCTCTGATTGGGTGGTGGCGGTATCTCAGGGTGTGGCCGACGACCTGGTTCGCATGATCGGCCTGCGCCCGGAGCGCATTCGGGTCATCTCCAACCCGGTCATCACCCCCGATGTGCAGCAAAAAGCCCAGGCCTGGCTGGAACACCCCTGGTTCCAGCCAGGGCAGCCGCCGGTCTTGATCGCCGTGGGCCGCCTGACGGCTCAAAAAGACTTCCCCAACCTGCTGCAAGCGTTTGCCCGGCTGCGCCAGGCCCGGCCCGTACGCCTGATGATCCTGGGCGAAGGGGAAGCCCGCCCGGCGCTGGAGGCCCAGGCGGCGGCCCTGGGGCTGGCAGGCGAGATCAGCCTGCCAGGGTTTGTCGATAACCCCTACCCGTATATGGCGCACGGAGCGGTCTATGTCCTATCCTCGCAGTGGGAAGGGCTGCCCACCGTGTTGATCGAGGCCCTGTACTGCGGCCTGCCCATCGTGGCGACCGACTGCCCCAGCGGGCCGAGAGAAATTCTGCAAGCCGGGCGGTTTGGGCGGCTCGTTCCGATGGGCGACGCCGGGGCGCTGGCCGCAGCCATCGAAGACGCCCTGGATGGGCGGGTTGCGCCCGCCCCGACAGCCAGTTGGGCCCCCTATACCCTGGAACACACTCTCGACCAATACCGGCAAGTCTTGTTTGAAGTATCCCCTCATTAAACTATGGAGGCTCTTCCGGCTTCGCCGGGAAAGAAGAGCTACTGTGGAACAGGCATGGCGCTCTTCAAGCGCCATCAAAAAGAGATGTTACGTGGATTTTGTCGCCCGAAGTGCGACAAAATCCACGAGTAATCCTCTCTGGGCAAGGCTCGCCAGTCACCCCCACGGTTGCATGGGAAGCTACCCTGTTTGAAAACGCATGATTAACCGGATTTTGCTCTGGCTATCGCTGGCGCTGATCTTCAGCATCCCCTGGGAGGATATGATCAGCCTGCCCGTCATCGGCTCGATGGCCCGGCTGGCCGGGATGGTGGTCTTTGCGGCCTGGGCCGGCAAGACGCTGCTCACCGGGCGGCTGCGCAAGCCGCATCTGTTCCACGGGCTGGTGTATTTCTTTCTGATGTGGACCATCCTGGGCCTGTTCTGGACGTATGGATTTGCAGAAACCAAGGCCCGCGTCATCACCTACAGCCAACTGCTGCTCATGACACTCATTTTCTGGGATACCTATCGCACGCCCGGCGCGCTCAACGCCGCCTTGCAAGCATACGTCTTTGGGGCCTGGGTGGGCGTGGGCAATATGCTGATGAACTTCCTGTCTGGCGTGCGCATCGACGCGTATGAAGTGGGGCGCTACAGCGCCAGCGGGGTCAACGCTGGCGATTTTGTGATCCTGCTGACCCTGGCGCTGCCGATGGCCTGGTATCTGGCGCGGTTCGCCAGAGGATACACCCGTAGCCGGGCGCTGCGCGTCATCAACTATGCCTACGTGCCGGTGGCTGGGTCGGTGGTCTTCCTGACCGGCAGCCGCCTGTCGCTGTTTGTGATCATCCCAGCCCTGCTGTACGTCTTCGGCACCCTGATCCAACCCCGGCGCATCCTGACCAGCATGCTGATGTTGATCGCCCTGACCGGGGCGCTGCTGATCTTCCAGTCGTTCATCCCCGAAGCCACCTGGGCCCGGCTGACTTCGGCGGGGTCGTCCATCTCTTCGGGCGACCTGGGCGGGCGGGTTCCCCTGTGGAAAGAAAGCCTCAAGGCGTTTGCCGAACATCCCATCACCGGGGTGGGCAGCGGGGCCTTTCGAGTGGTCAACCCCTACAAGGCGGTGGCCCATAATACATATCTTTCGGTGCTGGCCGAGCAGGGGCTGGTTGGGTTTGGCCTGTTCGCCGCCATTCTGGCAGTAGTCTTTTTGGCTGCGATGCAGCACCCGCGCCGCGAGCAGCTCTTCTGGGTGACGACCCTGGCGGTTTTGCTGGTTGGGATTACAGTGCAGACCTGGGAGTTCACCAAGACCACCTTCTTGATCTTCAGTCTGGTGGTCATCGGCGCCAACGTGACCGAGCCGCAGGCGGCGGAAGCCGCTCCGGCTCCGGCTGTCCCGGCCAGGCAAACTGCGGAAGGAAGGCTGGGCGTATGAACCTGCGCCAGTCAGGCCTGGTGGTGTGCCTGCTGCTGGCAGCCTGCCGGCCGGCGGTCGGGGCGGCTGCGCCTACGGCCTCGCCCACGAGCGCGCCCACCCAGGCGCGCCCGGCCCAGGCAACGAGCGCCGCGCCCGCCGCCCCGCTGGCCTTTCCGGGGGCCGAGGGCTTTGGAGCGCACAGCCTGGGCGGGCGCGGCGGGCAGGTGATCGAGGTCACCACCCTGGAAGATCATGGCCCCGGCTCGCTGCGGGCCGCCATCGAAGCTGAGGGGCCGCGCCTGGTGGTCTTCCGCATCGCCGGGACGATTGAAGTCGAAACCGCCCTGGAGATCGCCCACCCCTACATCACCATCGCCGGGCAGACCGCCCCCGGCGATGGGATTACCCTCAAGAACGCTCCATCCAACCCCGACGGCCCGCTGATCGTCAACACCCACGATGTGATCCTGCGCTACATCCGCTCGCGGCCCGGCCCGCCAGCCGGCCCATCCGAAAATGGGGATGCCATTGAAATCCTGGGCGATGCCGCCCATAACGTCATCGTCGATCACTGCTCGTTTAGCTGGGCCATCGACGAGGTTGCTTCCATCTGGTACGCGGCGCGCGACATCACCTTGCAGTGGTCAATCATCTCTGAGGGGCTGCATTGCAGCCGGCACACCAAGGGCTGCCACAGCATGGGGCTGATCGTAGGCAGCACAGGCGCGAAGGACATCAGCATCCATCACAACCTGCTGGCCTCCAATCACGAACGCAACCCCCTGGTCGAAACCAGCGGTGTGGTGGATGTGGTGAACAACGTCATCTACAATGCCTGGGGGTCTCCAGCCCTGGTATCCGACGAGTACGGGCCGGTCTCGGCCAACTATGTAGCGAATTATATGCGCTTCGGGCCAGATAGCGACCCCAGCAAGAGCCTGGTGAGCGTGCAAAATGAGGCCGGGAACGGGGCGCAGGTGTATGTAACAGGCAATATCACCCCCCGACGGCCCTCCGACGACCTGGACCAGGCCCTGGCCGTCAAACCTGAGGCGCGCCAGTGGATCGTGAGCCAGCCCTTCCCGGCGGCCCCGGTCGCCGCCCAACCGGCGCAGCAAGCCTACGAGCGGGTTCTGGCCGAGGCGGGGGCCAGCCTGCGCCTGGACGAGCAGGGCGCAGCCATCTCCCGGCGCGATGCGGTCGACCAGCGCATTGTGAGCGAAGTCCAGGCCGGGACCGGCAAGATCATCGACGACCCGGCCCAGGTGGGCGGCTGGCCCAGCCTGGCCCCCGGCGCCCCCTACCCCGACGCAGATCACGACGCTATGCCCGACGCCTGGGAGCAGCAGTATGGCTTTGATCCGCACAACGCCTCCGACGGCCCGGCCGACGCCGATGGAGACGGCTATACCAACGTCGAAGAATTCCTCAATGGTTCTAACCCCTTACAGTGACGCACGTCCAACCAATCGAAAACTGCGTTTAGGCCTCCTGATCGACTCGCTGGAGGTCGAAGCCTGGGTGTTTCGCTGCCTGGAAAAACTCCTGGCCGCTCAGATTGCAGACCTGGCTGTTCTGATTCTCAACGCCGATGCGCCGCGCCAGGGCAGGGATGAGCGGCTGCCGTGGGCGTATCGCCTGTACAACCGGGCCGATGCAGCCCTGTTCGGGCTAGCCCCCAGCGCGTTCGAAAAGAAGTCGCTGCGCCTCCTGCTCCCCGAAGTGCGCCTGATGTCGGTACGGCCCGAATACCGGGAGCCCGGCTGTGAGATCGCCCCGGCCGACGTGGCCTGGATCAAAGGCGAAGACCTGGACCTGCTGCTCAACTTCGGATTCGACGGCCTGGGCGGGCAGATTGCCGCCGCGGCCCGCGGCGGGGTCTGGGCCTACGCCTGGGGACAGGGCGGCGTCCCGGCGGGATATTGGGAGGCGTTGTATGGCTTGCCGGAGACCGCCGCGGCGGTGGTGCGGGTCTGCAAGCCAGACGAGCGGCAGGTTTTAGCCCGCGCCTGGCATTTCACGTACCCGTTCTCGGCGGCGCGCAATTGCAACGCCCTGTATTGGGAGGCAAGCAGCCTCCTGCCCCGGCTGGTGAGCCGCCTGCAGCGCCAGGGCCAGGCCGCCTTCTTTGCCAGCCTGCCAGACGAAGCCGCCCCGGCGGAAATGAAGCCAGCCCCGGCCGGCCGGCAGATTGTCCGAATGGCGGCCCGCATCGGGCGCGAAGCCTACCGGCGCACCGCTACCCGTCCAACCTGGTACCTGCGGTTTGGGCTGCAGGCCGCGCCGTTGAGCGGCGAGCTGCAAAATGCGATTGCCGGCTTCGCCTCGCTCCGCCCGCCCAAAGATCGCTTCTGGGCCGACCCACACGTGGTTTTCGAGAACCATACCTACTACGTGTTTGTGGAAGAGTACCTGTATGCGGCGCGCAAGGGGCACATCTCGGTCATCGAGATCAGGCCCGACGGCAGCTATCGTCCACCGGAACGGGTCTTGGAGACCGATTATCATCTATCGTACCCGTTCGTGTTCAACTGGCAAGGCCAGTATTATTTGATCCCCGAATCGGCCCATCACCATACGATTGACCTGTACGAATGCGTTGAATTTCCGCGGCGCTGGAAGTTCTGCCTGAGCCTGATGGAGAACGTGCGGGCGGTGGATACCACCCTGTTCTACCACCAGGATCGCTGGTGGCTGTTCACCGCCCTGAGCGAAGAAGGCCGCGCCGTGATGCCATCGGAACTGCATCTATTCTCCGCCCCGCATTTCCTGACCCGTGATTGGACCCCCCACCCCCATAACCCGGTCGTCGCCGACATCAAAAAGGCCCGCCCGGCCGGGCGCATCTTTCAGCGCCAGGGGAAAATCTATCGCCCATCGCAGTATTCGCATGGTGTGTATGGATATGGTTTCGACCTGAACGAGGTGCTGACCCTCTCGCCAGACGACTACGCCGAAAGACGGGTTTGCGCGGTGCGCCCCACCTGGGAAGATGCCGTCTACGGCGCGGCGCGGGGCACCCACACCTTCGCCCAGGTTGGCGATCTGACCATGATTGACGCATTTACCTACCGGAGCAGGTTGCAATGATAACCGAAATGGTGAAAGAGACAACTGCCTTAAACGCTTCCACCGCCCGGCCGCGGGTACTGGTCTCCGGGCATTTGCCCCCGCCAGTGGGCGGGATTGCCACCTATTTCCTGGCCCTGGTGAACTCAGAACTGCCCGAACTGGTGGATTTTGCGTTCGTTCAAACCAGCACGCAAAAGCGCGCCCTGGCCGACAGCGGGCGCTTCAACCTGCGCAACCTGCTGTGGGCGGCCCAGGACTGCGCTCGCTTTGCCGCCGCCGTGCTGAAACATCGCCCCCAGGTGGTGCATATCTCCACTGCCTTCGGCGTTTCGTTCCTCAAACACAGCCTGTGCGTGTGGATCGCCCGGCTAGCGGGCTGCCGGGTGCTGCTTCACCCCCGCTGCAGCATCAGCGTGCTGTATCTGAACCGCTCGAAGCTGGGCCGCTGGTATTTCCGCCAGGTGGTGCGCCAGACCAGCGGCGTGCTGGCCCTATCGCGCGAGTGGATGCAACTGAAGTCCATCGTCCCGTCTTGCACGGTCTATTACCTGCCCAATGCTATTGACCAGACCCCCTACCGCCCAATTGCATCCGAGCGGCTGGCGCGCCCGGCCGGCCAGCCGCCGCTGCGCCTGCTCTATCTGGGCTACCTGGGCCGCGATAAGGGCAGCTTCGACCTGGTGGAAGCCGCCCGGCTTTTGCAAGCCGCCGGCCAATCGTTTCACCTCGACTTGGTAGGCGATGAGCTGCATCCTGGCGAAAAGGCCGAATTGAGCCGCCGGATCGAGGCCGCCGGGCTGGAAGATTGCGTACAGGTGCACCCGCCCGCTTATAACCAGGAGAAGCTGGCCTTTTTCCGCAACGCCGATCTATTCATCTACCCCTCACACCACGAAGGGCTGCCCAATGCGGTCATCGAGGCTATGGCCTGCGCCCTGCCGGTTATCGCCACCCGGGTGGGCGGCATCCCCGACCAGGTGCAGGAGGGGGTCAACGGCTTTCTCTCCGAGCGGGGCGACGCCCCGGCCCTGGCGGCTTCTGTGCAGAAGCTCCTGGCAGACCCGGCCCTGCGCCGAAAGATGCAGATCGCCAGCGCCCGACTGGCGCGCGAACAATACGATATGACCCTGTACGTGCCACGCCTGGCGGCGTTGTATCGCCAGGTGAACGCCGACGGTCAGCCGTCGATCGCCCATTGACCTTTTCCATTCTTCCAGTCGGCCCTGTTCCCCATGCGCATCCTGTTTATTGCTCCCCATTACGCCCCCGATCTTGGTCCCAGCGCCCCGCTGTTCGTCCTGCTGGCCGAAGACCTGGCGCAGCGCGGCCACGCGGTGACGGTGGTGACCACTGTGCCGCATTACCCCAGCGGGCAGGTTTCGCCGGGGTATCGCGGGTTCAAGAATTTCCATTCGGTCGAAAACGGGGTTGAAGTCATTCGGGTGGCGCTGCCTTCGGTGAAGCGCGCCAACCTGGTCTATCGGTTGGCCCAGTTCCTATGCTACCAACTGCGCGCCACGCTCGCCATCTTGACCCGCAGCTACGATGTGGCCTTGGTGGCAAACCCCTGTCTGTGGGTCTGGCTGCCGTTCTGGTGGGCGGTTGCGGTGCGGCGCAAACCAGGGGTCTATTCGGTCTACGATGTTTACCCCGATGTGGGAATTGCGTTGGGCATCTTTCGCCATCGGCTGGTAATCCGGGCGGTAGCGGCTCTGGAGGGCTACTGCCTGCGGCGCGCCCAGGCGGTGCATGTGCTGGCCGATTCGTTCCGCCCGGGTCTGCGGGCGCTGGGCGTGGCGGATGCGAAGATGAAAACCATCCCGGTGTGGGTTGATACGCGCTTCATTCGCCCGCTGCCCCGGCAGAACGCCTTCTCGCAGGCGCACGGGCTGGATACAGCCTTTACGTTGCTCTACGCCGGGAACATGGGCTATTCGCAGGGCCTGGAAGACCTGATCGAGGCCGCCCGGCAGATGCAAGCCGAGCCAGACGTGCGCTTTGTGCTGGTTGGCGATGGGGCTTCGCGGGAAAAGCTGGTGCAGATGGCTGCCCGGTACGCGCTAAAAAACGTGATCTTCCTGCCCTTCCAACCGCGGGCCGGGCTGCCCGAAATGATGGCCAGCGCCGACGCAGCTTTTGTCGGCCTGCGCAAAGAGGTGGGCAATGATTCGCTGCCCTCTAAGATTTTCTCCATCCTGGCAAGCGGGCGGCCGATCCTGGCAAGCGTGGATGAGGCCAGCGAGGCCGGCCGCCTGATCTGCCAGGCCGAAGCCGGGATATGCCTCCCGCCGGGCGACCCGGCCCGGATTGTGGAGGCCGTGCGGCGCTTGAAAGCCGAGCGATCGCTGGGCGAAACCCTGGGCCAGAATGGCCGGCGCTGGGCGGAAGCCCATCATTCGCCCGCCTCGGCGGCCGAGAATTTCGAGGCTCTGCTGCGCCAGGCCATGCAGATCAAAACGCCAGCCTGGCAGCCCAGGCCTGAAAATACAATATCGAAACGTTCGGAAAGGATCGACCCATGAATCCGACCTACTTCGCCGAATGGTTGCGCCGCCAGGGGCGCCGGGTGGTGCAAACCAAAAGCAGCTATTGGTATGAAGCCAGCCGCCGGGTGTACCAGGCTTTCCCCTATCACTGGCTCATTTATCCATCGCAGGCGGAACTGGACGATTTTCTACGCAGCCAGGGAGCGATTGCGCTGCGCTACTCCACCGGCGTAGAGACGCCCCCCGGCATGCTCAGCTACCACGCGGTGTACGAAAAGCCCACCTATCGCCTGGAAGACCTGGACCGGCGCTCGCGGCAGAACATCCATCACGGGCTGAAGAACTGCCGGGTGGAGCAGATCTCGCTGGAGCGGCTGGCCGAAGATGGCTGGGAACTGGAGAACGATACGGTCGACCGCCAGCAGCGCGGGACGCCGATGCAGAGGGCCGCCTGGCAGCGGCGCTGCCTGGCGGCGGCCGACCTGCCCGGCTTTGAGGCCTGGGCGGCGATTGTAGACGGCCGCCTGGCCGCCACCCTGCTCTCGTTCCAGATGGACGATTGCTGCGAACTGATCTCGCAGCAGTGCAAGCGCGACTTCCTGCCCGCCCGGGTCAACAACGCCCTGACCTACATTGTCACCGAAACCATGACCCGCCGCCCCGGCATCCACTCGATCTTTTACACCCTGCAATCGCTGGACGCCCCGCCCACGGTGGATGAATTCAAATTCCGCATGGGTTACGAGCCAAAGCCGGTGCGCCAGCGGGTTGAGTTTACTCCCCTGCTGCGGCCCCTGGCGACCGCATCTACCCTGGCCGGGGTGAGCTGGCTGCGGCGCAAGTTCAGCGAGAACGAATCGCTGGCAAAAGCCGAAGGCATGTTCCGCTTCTACATGGAAGGCAAGAAAGACCTGGGCTGCCAGCCCTGCCCGCCCTGTTTGGAGCCGTATCGCAACAGCCTGCTCTCTGCCCAGCCGGCCTGAATCTATGGAGGCGGCGCCTCTGTGCGGCGCCGCCCCGGTAGATTGAAATATTCCCGCCCCTGTTTCAGACCCCAGGATATTCACCATGAATCAAATGAATGGCTGCCAGATGCCCGGTTTGCCGCGCATGAGCGCCGGCGACCTGCCTTTAGAGCCGCAACCGCTGAAATTAAAGATCAAGCGCCTGCTGGCTTATCCCTGGAACTATGGGGTCAAAAAGTGGTTGAAAGCATTGTACGCCTGGCAAATGAAGAGGAGGAACCAACAAGATCATACAGGTACCCCGGTGGTAAAGACCGCACCCATCGAGTTGCACCCTGGCGACAGGGTGCGGGTGCGCAGCCTGGAGGAAATCCAGGCCACGCTCGATCCGTGGAAGGAACTGCGCGGCTGCGCCTTTCTACCCTACATGGCTGAATACTGTGGTACGACCCAGCGGGTATTGAAGCCGGTGGAACGGTTTTTGGATGAGCGCGACTACAAGGTCAAGCGGGCGCGCGGTGTGGTTCTGCTAGAGAGCGTGATCTGCAACGGCACGCCGGTGTTTGGCCGCTGCGACCGCGGCTGCCATCTGTTCTGGCGGGTCGAATGGCTTGAGAAAATAGAATAGAAGGAGCATAACAATGCGTGGGGAAAACGTCATGCGCCTCAACAAAGCGGGATATTTGACTTCCTTTGGCCTGGCGATCAAAAGAATCTTCGACATCGTGTTGTCGGCGATCTTGCTGATTCTTTTGCTGCCATTCTTTGGGCTGA
Source organism: uncultured Anaerolinea sp. (assembly GCA_964416275.1). Classification (GTDB taxonomy): domain Bacteria; phylum Chloroflexota; class Anaerolineae; order Anaerolineales; family UBA4823; genus RBG-16-57-11. Next base: position 62,356 of record CAYQDU010000002.1, read on the forward strand.
TCGGCCTGGCGATTAAAAGCGATTCAGCCGGCCCGGTGTTCTTCAGCGGTAAGCGGATTGGGAAAAATGGCCGGGTCTTCAAAATTCTGAAGTTCCGCACCATGTTCGAGACCAGCGCCAGCTACCAGGGGCCGCGCGTCACCGCCCAGGATGATCCGCGCATCACCCCCCTGGGCCGCTGGCTACGCGACACTAAACTGAACGAACTGCCCCAGTTCTGGAACGTCTTGATTGGCGAAATGAGCCTGGTTGGGCCGCGGCCCGAAGACCCTATGATTGCCAAGACCTGGCCGCGCGGGGCGCGCGAAGAAATTCTGTCAGTGCGCCCCGGCATCACCAGCCCGGCCTCGGTGCTGTATCACAACGAGGAAACCATCCTTCATTCGAAAGACGTGTTGGAAAAATACCTCAAAGAACTCAGTCCCGATAAGCTGCGCCTGGATCAACTTTATGTGCGCTATCGTTCGTTCTGGCTGGACCTGGACATTCTGATGTGGACGTTCTTCATCATGCTGCCGCGCATCGCCAGCTATTCGCCGCCCGAAGAACTGCTCTTCCTGGGGCCGATCTCGCGCCTGATCCGCCGCTATATGAACTGGCTGATCGTGGATATGGTGATAACGTTCTTCGCCCTGGGGATTGCCAGCCTGATCTGGCGGCTGTCTGGCCCGCTGAACCTGGGCTGGGCGTTGATCTCGCTCCTGGCCCTGGGGGGAGCCTTTATCTTCAGCCTGATGGGGGCGGCCTGGGGCATCAACCGGGTCAACTGGGACAAGGCTTCGCTGCAAGAGATGTTCCGTCTGCTGCCGCCCTGGCTGGCGGCCACCCTGATCCTGGCAGGAGCCAACTATATCCTGGGCGTGGTTCCGGCCGGGCTGGTCATTGTGGCCGCCCTGCTGGCCCTGGGCGGGTTTGTCCTGTCGCGCTACCGCCAACGTTGGACATCGGAGCTGACCGGGCAGGTGCGGCAGGCGCTGGTCAAGTCGCAGGCCGCCCGCGAGCGGGTGTTAATCGTCGGGTCGGGCCGCACGGCCGAACACATCGCCTGGGTGCTGAACCACCCCGGCTATTCCGACCAGCTGCAGGTGGTGGGCTTCATCGACGACGACCTGACCACCCAGGGGATGCGCATCTATGGAGCCCGGATCATCGGCGTGCTGAAAGACCTGCCGCGGCTGCTGTTGAAATACGACATTGGCCTGGTCATCCTGGCCGATCACCGCATCCACTATCACGACTTTATGGAGCAGACCCAGATCGGCCAGCTTTCGACGGTTAAGGTATTGATTGCCCCTGACATCTACGGGTCGGTGAATTTGTTGGTTCCCGGCCTGAACGGAGCTTCCGGCAACGAAACGGATGATCTGCAGGCGGTCAAAGAACTGCCCTGCCGGTTTTGCCTGGCCCGTCAAAATCATTCCACCGAAGACGCCGTTCGGTAAATCCATTGTTTTGTCTGGCTTAGTTGAAACATTCTAAGGAGGGGTCTATTGCAATGTTCACCTGTCTTGTTAACCCATCGCGCGCCAAAGCAGAACGGTCGAATGAAACTGAATTTTCTTCCGATTTCTAGCGAAAGGGAAACAAAATGACTAGTCGCCTTTTGACTCTTAAAAGATTAGCCAGCGCCTTCATGATAGCGAGCTTAATGCTGGCCTGGATCGTGGTTCCCGCCCCGGCGGCCACCAGCGAACTGCTGAACCAGGGGTTTGAAGCAATCGGTTTCCCGCCTACCAATTGGGCGGCCACCAGTTGGGAGCGCAGCACCTCTCAAGAACATGGCGGCAGCGCTTCAGCCCGCGGCACCAGTTCTTCCGGCACGCTCACCACCCCCGACCTGAATACCACCGGCGCCCTGGGGATTGTCGTGGATTTCTACTACTATCGGGATTGGATGAACGGCGCGCTCTCCGTGTCTTACTGCGTAGGAACTAGCTGCACGCAGGCCAGCGATCTCAGCAGCAGCAGCACCGGCTCGTGGCAGCACTATCAGGCTACGATCACGGATGCGACCTACCTCAACAAGACCAACTTTCGGGTGCGCTTCACCGGCGGCGGCGGTAATTATTCCCGCGCCTATGTCGATGATGTGGTGATCACCAAAGACACTGGCGAGCTCCTGACCGTCACCAAATCCGGCTCCGGCAGCGGCACGGTCACCAGCAATCCGACCGGGATTAACTGCGGCTCCACCTGCTCTAAGGCCTTCCCCGCCTCGCCTGCGGTCGTGCTGACCGCCGCCGCCTCCGGCGGCTCGACCTTCACCAGTTGGACCGGCTGCGATTCGACCAGCGGCAACACCTGCACCGTAGCGATGAGCGCCGCCAAGACGGTCAACGCGGTGTTCACGGCTGCCGTCCCCTGCTACGCCCTGACCCTGACTCACACCGGTTCGGGCAGCGACCCGGCCGCCAGCCCAGCCAACTCGACCGGCTGCGCGGTGGGCTACTACACCGCCGGGCAGGCTATCAACCTGAGCGGGGCCGTCCCCGTCTCTGGCTGGACGATTGGTGGTTGGAGCGGCACATCCAACGACGCCAGCACCGCCGCCACCAACGCCCTGGTCATGCCGGCCGCCGCCCAAACCGCGGCGGTCAACTACACCCGCATCCCTATCACCTACTACGTTGACAATACCAACGCCGCCTGCTCCGACGCCGGGGCGGGCAGCCTGGCGGTTCCCTTCTGCACCATCACCCGCGGCGGCCAGCTGGCGATTGCCGGCGACACCGTCCACGTCTTGCACGGCACGTATGCGGAAGTGGTTTCGCCAGACGGCAACGGCGCGGTCGGTTTCCCGCTGACCTTCAAGGCCGACCCCGGTGTGACCGTGACCGGCAGCCCAATCGTTGATTCCTTTGGCTTTTCCGTCAACAGCAAAAGCTACCTGGTGATCGACGGTTTCAATGTGACCGGCACGAAATACAACGGCATCAACGTCCTCAGCTCCAACCACATCACCATCAAGAACAATCACGTCAGCTATTCCGGCGACCCAGCCAATTCAGATAACCACGTACGCGGCATCTATCTGAAGGACACCACCTACTCGCTGATCGACAACAACATCGCCGATCACAACACCTGCATCGGCATCCGCGTGGTCAGCGGTGGGTACAACACGATCAGCAACAACCTGTCCTACTCCAATGCTTCGGTGGTGGTGACCGACGCGGCCGGGATTCAGTTGGATGGCAGCGACCACAATACCATCATCCACAACGTGGTCCATTCCAACGAGGACTCGGGGATCAACATCTATAAACACGATACCACCGGTCTCGGCTCGCAGTACAACATTGTAGTCGGCAACCTGGCCTACGGCAACGGCGATCACGGCATCGACAACAACAACTCGGCCTATAACACCGTGGTAGGCAATACCGTGCATGGCAATGGCACGGTGGGCATCAACTTCGAGGGCGAGCCGACCACCGGCTCGCACCACGCGGTAATTGCCAACAACATCATGTCGAACAACGGCATCAACCCGCCGGGGATTTCGTTCGGCGGCAACCTGCGGGTCGATTCAGCCTCTATCGCCGGCACCACCCTGGACTATGACCTCTTCAACAGGGGCGATGCCAGCATACAGATCATCTGGAACGACACCAGCTATGCCACCCTGGCAGCCTTCCGGGCAGCCGTGTCTGGCAAGGAAAGCCACGGCCTGGAAGGCGACCCGCTCTTTGTCGCCCCGGTTACGGCTGTGGTGCGCACCGCCAGCATCCCCTACACGATTGCCGAAAGCATTGGCGACTACCGCCTGAACAGCGGCTCGCCGGCCATCGACAGCGCGAACTCCGATGCATCCAATGAACCACTGCTCGACCTGGACGGCAACCCGCGCGTGGACGATCCTGACACCGTCAACACCGGGGCTGGGACGCGCTTCTACGACGACCGCGGCGCCTACGAATATCAGCACCGGCCCTATACGCTCGACATCAGCATAGTCGGCAGCGGAACGGTGACCAAAGCCCCCAACCAGGCCGGCTATTCGCACTGCACGGAAGTGACCCTCACCCCCACCCCCAGCGCGGTGGGCTGGGCCTTCACCGGTTGGAGCGGCGCCAGCGCCGGCGATGTGACCAACAACGGCGATGGAACCTACCAAATTACCATGAACGGCGACAAGACGCTGATCGCCACGTTCGAGCGCATCCCGGTGACGCTGACGGTGAACATCAGTCCGGCGGGCGGCGGCTCGGTGACGCCGAACCCGGCCGGCCCCTATCGCTATGGCGACGTGGTCTCGCTGACCCCCGTTCCGACCACCGGCTGGCACTTCGTCGAATGGACCGGCGACCTGACCGGCGCGGCCAACCCCGGCAGCATTACCCTGAACGGCAATAAGACTGTCACCGCGGTGTTCGCCAAAGACAGCGTGACGCTGACGGTGAACATCAGCCCGGCGGGCGGCGGAGCGGTAACGCCAAACCCGGCCGGCCCCTACCTGTATGGCGACGTGGTGTCGCTGACCCCCGTTCCAACCACCGGCTGGCACTTCGTCCAGTGGACGGGCGACCTGACTGGCACGACCGTCCCCGGCAGCATTACCCTCAACGGCAGCAAGACCGTCACGGCCGTGTTTGCCAAAGACCCGGTGACCCTGACGGTGAACGTCTCGCCGGCCGGCAGCGGCACAGTGACGCCGAACCCGGCCGGCCCCTACCTGTATGGCGATGTGGTGCAACTGACCCCGCACCCCACCACCGGCTGGCACTTCGTCCAGTGGACGGGCGACCTGACCGGCACGGCAACCCCTGGCAGCATCACCCTGAACGGCAGCAAGACCGTCACCGCGGTGTTCGCCAAAGACAGCGTGACGCTGACGGTGAACATCAGCCCGG
>CAYQDU010000002.1:67308-70672 GCA_964416275.1 uncultured Anaerolinea sp.
TTGCCAAAGACCCGGTGACCCTGACGGTGAACGTCTCGCCGGCCGGCAGCGGCACCGTGACACAGAACCCGGCTGGCCCGGATTACCTGTACGGCGACCTGGTGACGCTGACCGCTAACCCGACCCCCGGCTGGCACTTCGTCCAGTGGACGGGCAACCTGAGCAGCACCGCCAACCCGGCCCAGATCACCCTCAACGGCAGCAAGACCGTCACCGCGGTGTTTGCTCGCAACCCGGCCGTGCTGACGATCGTCGTGGACGCCGTCGGCTGCACCGGCTGCTCGGTATCCACCAACCCGAACCCGCCGTATGAATACAACACCCTGGTACAGCTCACCCCGGCCGCGCCCACCGGCTGGCACTTCGACCACTGGAGCGGCGCGCTGAGCGGCTCGGCCAACCCGGCCAGCCTGCTGATGGACGGCGATAAGACTGTCACCGCCACGTTCGTCAAAGACCTGGTGACCCTGACGGTGTACACCAACGGCAGCGGCTCGGTGAACGTGACTCCGGCCGGCCCATATCACTACGGCGACGAGGTGCAGATGCAGGCCATCCCGGTCACCGGCTGGCACTTCGTCGAGTGGACCGGCGGACTGACCGGCTCGGCCAACCCCACCAGCCTGATCTTGAACGGCAATAAGACCGTCACGGCCGTGTTTGCCAAAGACAGTGTGACCCTGACGGTAAACATCAGCCCATCCGGCAGCGGCGCGGTGGCCCAGAACCCGGCCGGACCCGGCTATCTGTATGGCGACATCGTAACGCTGACCCCGCTCCCGGCGGTCGGCTGGCACTTCGTCCAGTGGACGGGCGACCTGACCGGCTCGGCCAACCCCGGCAGCATCACCCTCAACGGCAGCAAGAACGTGACCGCCGTGTTTGCCCGCGACAGCGTGACCCTGGATGTGACCATCGTCGGCAACGGCTCGGTGACCCGCAATCCTACCAGCGGCTACCTGTACGGAGACTCGGTAACGCTGACCCCGGTGATCCCCACCGGCTGGGCCTTCAGCGGCTGGAGCGGCTCCAACGCCGCCGATGTGGTGGATAACCACAACGGAACCTACACCATCGTCTTGAACGGCAGCAAAGCCGTCACCGCCACCTTCACCCAGCTGTGCTACACCCTGACCACCGCCGTCAACCCGGCCGCCAGCGGCAGCGTGACCCCCGACATCGCCCCCAACTGCCCCAATGGGACCCAATACCTGTCTGGCACGGTGGTGCGGCTCACCGCCGTCGGCAGTTCCGGCTACGGCTTCTCCAACTGGACAGGCGACCTGAGCGGCTCGACCAACCCGCACCCGATCACGATGAACGGCAATCACAGCGTGACGGCGGTCTTCGCCCTGAACGCCGTGTCGCTCTTCGTGAACGTAGAAGGCAGCGGCACGGTGACGCAAGACCCGGCCGCTCCGTACTTCTATGGCGCGACTGTGGCGCTGACCCCCGCACCGGCCACCGGCTGGCACTTCGTCGAATGGACTGGCGACCTGAGCGGCTCAACCGTCCCGGCGAATATCACCCTGAACGGCGATAAGCACGTCACGGCGGTGTTTGCCAAGGACGGCGTGAGCCTGACGGTGAACGTCAGCCCGGCGGAGGGCGGCTCGGTGACGCAAGACCCGGCCGGGCCAGGCTACCTGTATGGCGACCTGGTGACCTTGACCCCGGCGCCAACCACCGGTTGGCCCTTCGTCGAATGGACCGGCGACCTGACCGGAACCAATACCCCCGCCCAGATCACCCTGGAAGGCAGCAAGACCGTCACGGCGGTGTTTGCCAAAGACAGCGTGAGCCTGGCGGTGAACGTCAGCCCGGCGGAGGGCGGCTCGGTGACGCAAGACCCGGCCGGCCCGTATGTGTATGGCGACGTCGTACAGCTCACGCCCGTTCCAGCCGCCGGCTGGCACTTCGTCGAATGGACCGGCGACCTGACCGGAACCGATACCCCCGCCCAGATCACTCTGGAAGGCAGTAAGACCGTCACGGCGGTGTTTGCCAAAGACAGCGTGACCCTGACGGTGAACGCCAGCCCGGCGGAGGGCGGCTCGGTGACGCAAGACCCGGCCGGCCCGTATGTGTACGGCGACATCGTGCAGCTCACGCCCGTTCCGGCCGCCGGCTGGCACTTCGTCGAATGGACTGGCGACCTGACCGGCCCGGCCCAACCGGCCAGCATTGCCCTGGAAGGCAGCAAGACCGTCACCGCCGTGTTTGCCCAGGACAATGTGACCCTGGAGACCAACATTGCGGTGGAAGGCAGCGGCACGGTGCTGATCGAACTGGTCGCTGAGGATGCGCCTGCAAACCGGCTGGATGCGCTTACCTTTGTCTATGGCGCCACGGTTAGGCTGACCGCCATCCCGGCCACCGGCTGGAGCTTCGATCACTGGACCGGCGATCTGAGCGGCGCGACCAACCCGGCCATCCTGACCCTGAACGGCAGCAAGACCGTGGGGGTGGTGTTCGTCAAGAACAGCGTGACCCTGGCGGTGAACGTGGTGGGCAACGGTGCGGTGACTCAGACGCCCAACGCGCCCTACGCGTATGGCGACGTGGTGCAGCTCACCCCCGTCCCGGCCGAGGGTTGGGAGTTCAGCGGCTGGAGCGGAGCGTGCAGCGGCAGCGGAGCCTGCTCGATCACCTTGAACGGCAGCCAGGAAGTCACCGCCACCTTCACCCAGAAGGAGTACACGGTTAAGCTCCTGGTGATCGGTCGCGGCGCAATCAATGCCACGCCGCTGAAAGCTACCTACCACTATGGCGATACGATCCATCTGCAGGCGGTAGCCAACCAGGGGATCAAGTTCGCGGGTTGGAGCGGCGATGTGAGCGAGACAAACGCCGCGCTCGACATTGTCGTGAAGGGGAACATGACCGTCACCGCCAACTTCAGCGGCTACGTCCTGTTCCTGCCTATGACGATGCGCTGATCGCAGCCTGAGGCCGGATGACCGTCGGAAATGAGGTCATCCGGCCCCTAAGTAGTTTGCTGAAGCGAGACTCACCCCGACTTTAATGTTCGGGGTGAGTCTTGTGTTTAAAGATTTCCCGCCTTTGGCGGAAGAGCCTTTATTTATCGGCGTGCGGCGCAACAACCTTGCGCTGCACGCCTTTTCCACAGAACCATGATTAATCAATTTTGAGGGTTCTCGCTTTATGGTAAAATGTGGGGCGAATAGGGTGAGGCGATGCGGTGGTAACTCAATGGTAGAGTTCTTGCCTTCCAAGCAAGCTGTTGCGGGTTCGAATCCCGTCCACCGCTCTGGGGAGAATTAATGAGGAGGGCCCGTAGCTCAGCGGCAGAGCGCGCGGCTCATAACCGCTTGGTCGCAGGTTCGAACCCTGCCGGGCCCAT
>CAYQDU010000003.1:0-62131 GCA_964416275.1 uncultured Anaerolinea sp.
TGGTCAGCGAGCCGCCTTCTTCGATGTTGCGGGCGGCGCCGAAGAAGCGCTTGGGTGGGTACAGGGCCGAGGGGTCGATGCCGCCGGAGAGGGTGCGCCCGGAGGGGGTGACCACCAGGTTATAAGCCCGGGCCAGGCGGGTGATCGAGTCCATCAGGATGACTACATCGCGCCCGATTTCGACCAGGCGCTTGGCGCGCTCGAGGGCCATTTCGGCCACCCGCACGTGCGAAGTCACTGGCTCGTCGAAGGTTGACGAGATCACTTCGGCGTCTACCGAGCGATCCATATCGGTCACTTCTTCCGGGCGCTCGCCGATCAGGGCCACCATCAGATGCACTTCGGGGTATTTCGTGGAGATGGCATTGGCGATTTGCTTGAGGATCGTGGTTTTACCGGCCTTGGGCGGCGAGACGATCAGCCCGCGCTGGCCGCGCCCGATGGGCGTGACCAGGTTGATCAAGCGGGTCGCCAGGGTGTGGCGATCCATTTCCAGGTCGAAGCGCTTATCCGGGAAGATCGGCACCAGCGACTCAAACGTGGGCCGGTACTTGGCCTCTTCCGGGTTGATGCCGTTGACCGACTCGACCTTGAGCAGGCCGTAGTGGCGCTCGGATTCGCGCGGCGGGCGCACGTTGCCGATCACCAGGTCGCCGTTGCGCAGGTTGTAGCGCCTGATCTGCGATTGCGAGACGTAGACATCATACGGGCCTGGCTGATAATGCCCGGAGCGCAGGAAACCGATGCCTTCGCTCATGATTTCCAGGATGCCGCCGCGCATTTCCAGGCCCTGCCGTTCGGCTTCGGCCTGCTGAATGCGCAGGATCAAATCTTCTTTCTTGAGACGGTTGGCGTTGGCAACCTCGAGGTCGCGCGCCATTTGGCGGAGCGCCGCCAGGGGGACATTTTCCAGTTCTAAGACTCTCATGTTGACCTGTTCTGTATGGGATCGTAGGTATTCACCTGAGTGAATGGCTGTTCGAATGGGGTATAGGATAAGCTGTCACTGGCTGTCGCCCAAATTTCAGGTGAGCCAGCGGTTTTTGGGTGAAGTTGTAAAGCTCAGGAACGGATCACGAATCAGGGAAGTAGTTGGGGTACAAGGTATGGGTGAGAACATCGGAAGGATTCAAATATATCCGAGCGCTTCCCCTGGCAAAATTATACCACAGGGAAAACAGAATATCGGGGCCTATTTGAAGTTTATCCAGGTTGCGCCGGGCAAACTCCAAAGAATAGCGCCCTATTCTTCCGGGCGCGTGACCCAGCGCTCCAACCCGGCCGGCGGTTGGTAGGCGGCCAGTTGGTCGAGCAGGGTTTCCGGTTCCCCGGCGGCCTGGAACAGGGCCTGGTGTTCGGCGTAGATAAAGCCCTCGCTCCGGGCGCGCGCCACCAGGGCCAGCAGAGGGGCGTAGTAATCCAGGGTATTGAGCAGGCCCACCGGCTTGGCGTGCAGGCCGATCTGGGCCCAGGTGATGATTTCGAAGAACTCCTCGAACGTGCCATAGCCGCCGGGCAGGGCCACGAACGCGTCGGCGGCCTCGGCCAGGCGGGCTTTGCGCACGTGCATGGTGGCGGTCACCTCCAGGCGGGTCAGCCCGGTGTGGCACAACTGGGGGGTGTTGAACATTTCGGGGATCACCCCCACCACCTGCCCGCCGGCGTCCAGGGCGGCCTGGGCCACCGCGCCCATCAGGCCGGTGCTGCCCGCCCCATACCACAGCGTCCAGCCGCGGCGAGCCACGGCCTGGCCCATCTGGCGAGCGGCGGCCAGGTATTCGGGCCGGATTTTATCCGAAGAACCGCAGTAAATGCAGATCGAATTCATGTCATTTTCCAGAGGCCAGGTTGTGGGCCTGGCGGGTTGTTTCGGGCAGGCGATATTTGGGCGCGCAGGCCAGGACGATTTGCAGGGCGCTTTCCAGGCTCACCCGGTGGCCGGGCGACACGTACAGCGGCTTTACGCCGGGCCGGGTGCGCAGGGCCGCGCCGATGACCTGCCCGCCGTCCAGCAGCGGTTGCCAGTCGCCGCGCGCCTCGCCCAGGGTGGCGTGCCGCCCGCTCAGGCGCGACTTCGCCACGCCGATGCTGGGCAGGCCGGTGAGCAGCCCCAGGTGGCAGGCGATCCCCAGCCGGCGCGGGTGGGCCGTCCCCTGTCCGTCGCACAGCAGTATATCCGGCAGGGCCGAGAGCCGCTCGATCGCTTCCAGCACGGCCGGAACCTCGCGGAACGAGAGCAGCCCCGGCACATAGGGAAAGCGAGTGGGCTGGCGGGCCAGGGCGGTCTCTGCCAGGGTCAGCTCGGGGTAGCGCAGTACGGCCACCGCGGCGCGGGTGGTCTGCCCGTTGTCCTCGAAGCCGACATCGACCCCGGCCACCGTGCGCAGCAGCCCGAATTCGTCGTGTACAATCACCCGGTCGCGCAGTTCGTTCTGGATGGCGATGGCCTGTCCGATAGAGACATCCCAGGAATGCAGGGCAGGGAAAGGCATGGGGGTAATTGTACCGCGATTGGGGGCCTTCGTCGTCCATTGTCCAACCCTCCCACTTATGGTATCCTTCAATCCAAATTGCATGATTGGCGAGGAGAGGAGGAAAACCCATGAGTCCCGATCCTTTGGCGGGCAAGCCCGCGCCGCAATCTCTGTTGGTTAACGTCCCACGCCTGGTGACGGAGTATTACGCTCTGCACCCTGATCTATCGCAGCCGGGCAACCTGGTTTCGTTTGGCACGTCGGGCCACCGCGGCACGTCGGGCGATGGCAGCTTCAACGAGGATCATATTCTGGCGGTGTGCCAGGCGCTGTGCGATTATCGCCGCGCCCAGGGGGTGGACGGCCCGCTTTTCCTGGGTATGGATACCCATGCCCTGTCGGAGCCGGCCTGGGCCAGCGCGGTGGAGGTGCTGGCCGCCAATGGGGTGACGCTGATGGTGCAGCCCGGCCCCGACTATACCCCCACCCCGGCGGTTTCGCACGCCATCCTGACCTATAACCGCGGCCGCACCAGCGGGCTGGCGGATGGGGTGGTGATCACCCCCTCGCATAATCCGCCTACGGATGGCGGCTTCAAATATAACCCTCCCAACGGCGGTCCGGCTGATACCGGCACCACCAAAGTGGTGCAAGAGAACGCTAACCACCTGCTGCAAGACGGGCTGAAAGGCGTGCGGCGCATGCCACTGAACCGGGCGCTGCACTGCGATACCACCCACGCATACGATTTCGTGCTGCCCTATGTGCAGGACCTCAAGAACGTGGTGCAGATGGAAGCTATCGCCAGAGCCGGGGTCAAGATCGGGGTCGATCCGATGGGCGGGGCGGCGGTGCATTACTGGGACCCGATTGCCGAGACCTACGGCCTCGACCTGGAAGTGGTCAACCGGGCGGTAGACCCCACCTTCGCCTTTATGACTGTCGATCACGACGGCAAAATTCGCATGGACTGTTCTTCGCCCTATGCTATGGCCGGGCTGATCGGGCTGCGCGAGCGCTTCCGCATTGCCTTTGGCAACGACCCCGACGTAGACCGGCACGGCATTGTCACGCCCGAAGGCGGGCTGTTGAATCCCAACCACTACCTGGCGGCGGTGATCTGGTATCTGTTCCAGCACCGCCCCGGCTGGCGGCCCGACGCGGCGGTGGGCAAGACCCTGGTTTCGAGCGGGATCATCGACCGGGTGGCGCGCAAGTTGGGCCGCCGCCTGGCCGAAGTGCCGGTGGGCTTTAAGTGGTTTGTGGATGGGCTGATCGATGGCTCGTACGGCTTTGGCGGCGAGGAGAGCGCCGGGGCCTCCTTCCTGCGCATGGATGGCACGGTCTGGACGACCGACAAGGACGGGATCATCCTCGACCTGGCCGCGGCCGAGATGACCGCTGTGCTGGGCGAAGACCCCGGCCAGGTATATCGCAAGCTGGAGGCCGAGTTTGGGCGCACCTATTACGCCCGCTTTGAAGCCTACGCCTCGCTGGCCCAGAAAAAGGTGCTTAGCAACCTCTCGCCCGACCTGGTGCAGGCCAGAGAGCTGGCCGGATCGCCCATCACCGCCCGCCTGGTGCGGGCCCCCGGCAATGACGCCCCGATTGGCGGGCTGAAGGTCGTCACCGAGGCGGGGTGGTTCGCCGCCCGCCCCTCGGGGACGGAGGAAATTTACAAAATCTACGCCGAAAGCTACGCGTCGGAAGAACACCTGCGCCGCTTACAATCCGAAGCGGCCGCCCTGGTGAGCGACGTATTCAAAGCGGCCGGGGTGTAATCGCCCGACAGGGGGATGTCCTTTCGTTTTCTTGATCGCAGGCCGGCGGCGCATACAATGCGCCGCCGGCCTGCAAAAATATAGTTCTTCCGGCCTCGCCGGGAAAGAAGTTCACTTGTGGGGTTTGCAGATGGCGTAGCCATCTGCAAACCCCACAAGTTATCCTGCAGAAAGAAAATTCCCGCCTTTGGCGGAAGGGTATCACCGCTTGCCAGTCACACCCACCCCGGTTGCGTGGGGGGCTGCCGCCCAAGGATCCCCGTTTTATGGCGCAAAACACGCCAAACAAGGTCATCCTTGCACAGTTGTTAAGCATAAAAAGAGTGATTTTGTGTCATAAACCCAATTTTGCCTCTTATCAATCTAGAAAAAAGCATGATAATTAGGCAATCCTACAATCAGCTTCATCCTACACATAATAATAGGTTTGCTTCCCGAGTTTCGGTCGGGCCTGTAGGTTAATACGACTGAGAATGTCTGATAACAATCATTCTGATGGTTTCGCGCGGCGCGGCGCCAGGCTGTCGATCCTGGCGCTGGTCATCATCGCCGGGGTTGGCTTGATCGCGTTGTTCGTCTACGCCCTCTCGCCTGGCCCGGCTGTTCCCGCGCCGGTGGGCAGCGATTTTCCCGGCGCTGCGTCTCCACCCACCCAGGCCCCGGTCGCCTCAGAGACGGTCCCCATCACCCAGGTGGTGGCCGACATTAACGGCCGCATTGTGACCCTGGAGACGGTGCAGACAATGGCCCATGTCGACCAGGCCATGAGCGACCTGTTCGGCGCGCCATCTACCCCCGATTTGCTCGACCGGGCAGTGAACGGCGAGCTGGTCTGGCAGGCCGCCCAGGCGGCCGGAGAGCCGGCCGCCGCCCCGGTTTCGGATGCCGATCTGGCAGCCTGGCTGAACCAGGCCGGGCGCAGCCAGGCCGAACTGGCCGCCGCTCTTGATGCGCATGGGATCGATCTGGACGCCTTCCGGGTTTATTTTGCTCGCTTGCAGTTGGTAGAACGTTTTTCAGCCCGGCAGGCCGCTGGGCTGGGGATCGGCCCGGAGGAATACGTGCGCCGGCTTCAGCGCCAGGCGCAGATCAGCTTTGGCCCGGCTGCAGCCGGGCTGGCAAACCAGGCCCAGGCGGTTTCTACCGCCGCTCCCAGCGGCGATCCTGGCGCGCAGACCGTTGCCGCGCCGCAGGTCAGCGTGACGACCAGCGGCGCGCCGGCCGCGCCGCCCGTCGAAGTTGGCCCGCACGAGGGTCTGCTGGCCCCGCCGTTTGAACTACCGGCCCTGGGCTCCGCTGGCCCCAGCCTGTCGCTGGCGGCGTTGAACGGTAAGCCCGCCGCGCTGACCTTCTTTGCCACCTGGTGCCCCTACTGCCGCCGCCAGACCCCGCTGTTGGTGGAGGCGGCCCGCAAATACGCCGGCTCGGTGCAGTTCGTGGGGATCGATGTGGGTGAGAATGAGGCCCAGGCCCAGGGTTACATCAAAGAGATGGGCATCTCCTACCCGGTGGCGCTGGACGACGCCAGCCAGGTGGGCGGGCTGTACGCCGTGACCGGCTTTCCGACCACGTTTTTCATCGACGCCCAGGGGGAAATCGTCCGGGTGCAGGTGGGGTTGATGTCGGCTGAGGATTTAGAGGCGCAGTTGCAGCAATTGTTGACTTCATCCGACATAGAAAACTGATGATCGATGGGGCTGGCCGGCATGCAGCGCGGCTGCATGCCGGCCTTTCGATAACAATCTTTGCCGAATTCAGAAACGACCAAATATTCAGCCGGTCCGGGGGAATCGGCTCCACAATAGAAATGCGCGGCGCGGAGGTAGGGTATGGATTCAAAATATAGCATTCGGTTTGTTTTGGGGCGTCTGCAGAAAGCAGCCCGGCGCACATCGGGCCGTGCGCTGCGCTTGTTCAACCTGGTGGTGGCCTGGACGATGCTGTTGAGCCAGGTCTTCCCGCTTTCGGTGGCCCTGGCGGCCGGGCTGGACGCCCCGGTTGGGCCGGCGGCGCGTCCGAACGACCCGTTCGCCTCGCTCCAGGGTGCGGCCGGAGAGTGGGAAGCCTCGCCTGCGCCCACGCTGAGCGCCCGCAGCCTGCCGGGCTGGTGGCAGCCCGCCGCCGCGCCGGTGGAAGGGCTGAATCAAAACCTGGCCCCTGCCTGGTTGAAACCAGAGTCTCCGGCGGCCCAGGCCCCGGCCGCGGCCGCCCTGGGCGGCGGTCTGACGCCCGGCTGGTTGAACGCCGCTGAAACGGCCGCGGTCGAGACGGCCAACAGTTCCCTGGGGTCTACGCTGACGCCTGGCTGGCTGGGCGCCGCTCCCGGCGGCCCGCAGGCCAGCGGCGCGCGCGGCCCGCTGAAAGCGCCCGGCGTTTGCCCGGCGGCGGCTAACCTGGCTTTGAACCTGATCCTGCCGGACTACACCATCAGCCGGGGCAACGCTGCCGGCGATGTGTATACCCTCACGGTGCGCAACACCAGCGCCATCAGCGTCCCCGAAGTCAGCCTGCTGATCGACCCGAACGCAGGCTTTTACTATCTGGCGGGCAGCGCCACGGCCAGCAGCTCGGTTTCTGGCACGCTGACCCTATCGGCCCCTCCGGCCAACACCGCCCCCGACGCGGCTTTTACCCTGACCCCGCTGGGCGCGCCCATCCCGCCTCAAAAGACCCTCCAGCCGGGCGAAATCATTACCCTGACCTTCCGCCTGGCGACTGACGCCAACGCCGCCTCTGGCCAGCAGTTGTTCGCCAGCCTGCAAAGCGGCTCGCCGGCGTCCACGTTCTGTAAAAGCACGGTCAGGAACGTGCCGACGGCGCGCGGCAACCTGGTGGTCGAGAAATCGCCCACCGTCCAGAACGGCAGTTACGGCGAGATCAAAACCTGGAACGTGACGTTGAAGAACACCGGCCTGGGCATGGTTTACGGCGGCCAGTTCGCCGATGTAGCCGGGCCGGGGTATATCGGCCTGAATGTGGCCCCGGCGATTACGCCGGTCGATCTGGCCCCCAGCCAGATGGCCCTGTACACCGTCACCGCCCAGATCAACGCCTGCACCAACTTGACCAATACCGTCAGCGCCTGGTGGTCGATTGGCAATTCGGACGGCACGGCCACCCTGGCGAACCCGTTGGAAGATGGGGTAGACATTTTGTATCTGCTCAGCGAGCCGGGCGTGAAGGTGGAAATGGGCGGGCTGCCCGCCCAGACCTACTGCGGCGCGTTGAGCGCCGATATTCCGATCACCGTCACCAGCCTGGGGCCTGGCCCGGCCCGTAATCTGTCGCTGATCGCCCAGACCGGCGGGGTGAGCATTTCCACCAGCGACCCCCATTGGAGCCAGGCCGGCGACACCTTTACCTACCTGGGCGGGTCGCCGGTGGGGTCGCTGCTGGCTCATCAGGTGGTCACATTCACGCTGCATGTGACCTCGCCGCGCCTGTGCAATTCACAGACCCTGGCGGTGGACTTTACCCCTCACTTCCAGGATGCCTGCCAGCTTTTGGATTACAGCGGCGTGACGGGCAGCGCCTCCGTCTTGACCGCCAACGACGCCCCCAGCCTGGAACTGATCAAGAGCGGCCCGTCGGGGACGGTGTTGGCTGGAGACATATTTACCTACGAAGTCCACATCTCTGGTAATAATCGGGAGATGATCGTGGCCCCCGGTGTGGTTGTGACCGACGTGGTCCCGGCCAACCTGGTGATCCAGAATGTTTCGACCACCGGCGGGCCGTTCGTGCAGGCCGGGCAGGCTATCACCTGGACGCTGCCCGCTACGGCCACGCCCGGCCCGTATAGCGAAACGCTGTATATCAAGGTACGCGTGCCGAACCAGGGCGAGCTGAGCTGCGCTGCGCCGCTGGGCATCACCAACATCGCTTATGCCCGGGCCCAGGGCTGCGCGCAGTGCGCGCCCATGGTCGTCTCGGATACGCTCACCAATCGCCTGAACGATTACCAGCCCGGTTTGGGAGCCAGCATTACCCGCGTCACCCCGCCGGTGGAACTGTGCGCCCCGCCGACCACCTTCTCGAACCTGATCGACATCACCAACGGCATCACCTGGGCGAACACCATTTTCAGCGACACGTTGGGCCTGGGCTTGCTCAGCCAACCGCTGCACGTGGTGGCCGGGAGCGTGAAGGTGCTGGTGAATGGCGCAGACCGCACCGCCGATGTGGCGACGACCCTGGGGCCGCCGCTGCGCATCGACTTAAGCGCCATCGGAACTTACAGTAATACCGCCCAAATCGCCATTACCTATCAGGTGACGGCTTCTTTGGGGACGATTCCGTTCAATTCCTCCGAACAGACCATCTATTACCCAGCCGAGTTCCGGCTGGGCGGTAGCCCGCGCAGCGGCTGCCCCGGCGGCGACCTGGCCTACGCCGGTACGGAGGTGCGCCTGGTGCAGGGCGTGCTGGACTTCACCGTCACCCCCGGCGATGTATTGGCCTGTCACGTGAACAACGTGCTGCTCACGGTCAGCGGCATGAACAACAACACCCTGACCAACCACATGCAGGTCACCTTCCAGGCCGACCCGAACGATATTTTCACGCCTACCCATTACACCCTGGGCGGTTCGTTTGCCGGGCTGACTCCAACGGTGCTGAAAGTGGGCAATGTAGTCACCTTCACCTTCCCCACCGGGCAAGATTACGATGGGGTGGGAACTATCGTCTTCCCCCTGTTCCGCCCCTGCGGGGTGGAGACCACCCTCCAGGCGGGGGTGGTCTATCAAGACCGCTGCCAGGTGACCCGCACCGGCGTCGGCACGGGCGGCAGCACCACCCTGGTCTCAAAGGTGGACCTGTTCGTTACGCCCAATAAATACACCGTCAACACCCGCGATACGGTCTGGCGCTTCTACGTGGGCAACTTCAGCAGTGTGACCGCCGAAGATGTGATCGTAACCAACACCCTGCCGCTCGGCCATAAGCTGCAGACGTATGACCTTTCCAGCACCTCGGCTCCCACCAACACGGTCTCGATGATTACCGGCACGCTGCCTTCCGGGCAAGAGGTGGTCACGTTCACCCTGTCCAGCCTGCCGCCGTATGGCCGCATTCGTTTCGACGTGTACGGTAAGATCGACAGCATCTGCAACCTGCCGACGCGGATCAACATCGCGTTGCTCGATCAGTGTGGGATGGTAGGCGAAGGATCGGGCGTATGCCAGGGGCGTAAAGACGCCTTTGTAGACCTGCTGCCCGGCCCGGCTTTCCTGGTGACCAGCAACGACCAGACCGCCCACCTGCCGCTGTGCGAAACCGGCTACGTGCGCCTGACGGTCAAAAACTCGTCGGCCAGCGCCGATGAGTTTAATTTCAAGATTACCGATGTGTTGACCAACGTCACTGTTACCGGGCCGGTGACGGCCACGGTAGTGGACGAAAACGGGCAGATCATCGTCGGCGAGACCTCTGGCCTGCCGCTGCAGGGGGTGGCGTTTAGTCCCAACATCGTTACCACTGGAAATCAGCAAAACCTGACCTGGGAGCAGAGCATGTTCGCCCCCGGCACGCCCGGCTATGACATCTTGCAGCGCCGCCAGGCCAGCGATGTGATTACGATCTTCATGCGGGTGCGCACCGGCTGCACCGGCACCGATGCCCGCGTCCAGTCGTTTGTCGACGCGCGGGATGTATGCGCTCGCCCGTTGGCAAGCGCCGAAAACGCCAAGACCCTGCTGACCGACGCGCCAGCGTTGAACGCTGTCAAGCGCGGCTATAACGTCACCCGCGGCTATCCGCTGACCAACCCGGTCTATGCCTATCCCGGCGACACCCTGCGCTGGGAAGTGGATGTGACCAACGTGGGCGACCAGCACGTGCTGAACCTGTGGGTGACCGACACGCTGCCCGCCAACTTCACCTATGCCAACGCCAACCTGGGCGGCGCATACGCCGCCGGGCAGGTGGTCTGGAACCTGACCGGTACGCCGGTGCTGAATATCGGCGAAACCAAGACCTTTGTCGTCACCGGCACGGTGACCAACCTGGTGTGCAGCGATACGCAGAACCGGGTTCTGGCGGTGTTTGGCTGCACCGCCGGCGACCGCTGTTCAGGCTTACCGGCCAACACCGACTTCACCCTGCAAACCCGGCCCAATGCCTTCAGCCTGACCTCCTCCGGCGACCTCAGCACCTGCGGCGGACTGGTGACGGTCAACATCAACAACGACGGCGCGCCAGCCGCTAACGTGACCCTGACCGACACGCTGCCCACCGGCTACGTGTACGAAGCGTTTGTTTCGGCCACCGCCGCGCCGAACGTGCTGCCGGCGGCCGGGGCCGCCAAGCCGGTCTTTGGCTGGACCGGGGCTAACCTGCTGCCGCGCGGCCTGACCACCCTGGTCTTCCGGGTGCGTAATGCCGCCGCCTCCGGGGCCTGCGCTGCGCCCGGCCTGCCGCTGACCAACCAGACCGACCTGAACATGCAGGACGGCTGCGGCAATAACTACGGCGCTGCTAACACTACCTCCAGCGGCTTCAACCTGACCACGCCCAACCTGAGTGTGACCAAGACGCCTGTCACCCAGTTCCGCAACGTAGGCGACGTAGCCAATTGGACCCTGACGGTGCGCAACACCGGCGCCGCCCCGGCCCCCAACGTGGTCATTACCGACCGGGTGGGCAGCAACTTCGGTTCGCTGAGCGCCTCGGCTGGTTCGTTTGGCGGCACCTCGGCGGTCATCGTGGGCAACACCATCCACTGGACGCCGGCCATCACGCTGCCGGTGGGCGGCCAGTGGACGGCTACCGTCAATGGCACGCTCTTGAGCGTCGGCGATAACACCAACCAGGTCACTGCCACCGCTGCCTGCGCCAGCGGCTGCCAGTACGCCGCGGTCAACACTACCGCTTACGTCACGCTGATCTCGCAGTTCGATAAAGGCCCCAATTCGATTATGACCGGTACGATTGGCGACGTGAAGGTGTTTACCTTCACGGTGGGCCTGCCGGACGTGGACGGCGTGTATCAAAACCTATCGCTGGTGGATACCCTGCCAGCCGGGTTGGGCTACGTTGGCTCGCGGGTGGTGTATCAGCAGGATATGGATAACCCCACCCCGCCCGCGCCGGTGATCGTCACCACGCCCAGTTCGGCCCCGGCCTATCTGAGCAGCGGGGTGATCCAATGGAACCTGGGGACGCTGAACGGCGTGGCTGTGGCTACCGGCGTGATTACCACCGTCATTCGCGACATTCCCACCAACTATGGCAGCCCGCAGGCGGGGTACGTGCGCCTGACCAACAACCTGAACCTGAGCTACACCGAAGACGGCCAGCCGTATACCTATAACGATACCGCCAGCGCCGATGTATACGAACCGCTGCTGCACCTGAGCAAGAATTACCGCACCGCGCAGGGCTGCGCCTCGGCCTTGCTGATCGACAACTTCAACGACGGCAACACCCTGGGCTGGACGGTGAGCGGCGGCGCGCTGGCGCTGAACGGCTACACCTTGCAGATGCCCACCGGGGCCAACCGGCGCGCCCTCGCAGGATCGACCACCTGGGGTGATGCCAGCTTCTCGGCCTTCGCCCTTTCCACCGGCGTGACCCACGCCACCGACAACGACCTGGGCCTGATCTTGCGCGCCAACAGCGTAAATACCTACTATCGCCTGTACTGGCGGCGCAACCTGGCCGGAACCACCGGCGCTTACCGCCTGGATCGGGTGGTGGGCGGCACGGCCACGAACCTGGTGAACACGGCCGCCCCGGCCGCCTACGGCCTGAACCGTTGGTATCACCTGGAAGCGCGGGTGCAGGATTACGCCTTGCAGTTCTATATCGACGGGGCGCTGGTTTTGAGCTATACCGACGCCAATGCCGCCCATCTGGCCGCCGGGCAGAGCGGGTTGTTCACCCAGAACCAGACCACCGCTTACTTCGACGATGTGCTGGCCTCGCGCTATGGGCGCAGCGGCTGCCTGGTGGGGGCAGGCGATCTGGTCACCTATACCCTGACCATCTCCAACCAGCAGGTCATCACGGCCTACAACCCGCGCCTGGTGGACGTCATCCCGGCCGGGCTGAGCCTGCAATCCTATAGTTGGAAGAGCGACGACGCCGGAACCAGCCTGAGCGCCGGGCCGACCCCGGTTCCGGGCGCTGCTGGCAGCCTGACCTGGGACTTCAACCGCCTGGCGCCGCGCGTCCCGTTTGCGGCCAACCGTCACACCGCCATCACCATGACGGTAACGCTGGCGGTTTCCCCGGCTATCACCGTCAGCCAGCGCCTGGCGAACCAGGCCCACCTGACCTACGACGGCCAGGCCGGGGCGGGGCCGGTGGGCATCCAGCGCGCCTACGATGGCGGCACGCACTCTAACGGCGTGCGCACGATTGATCCCTACATTCTTAAGTCCAGTTCGCCGGCCAACGCCACGATTGGCGAGCCGGTCTACTTCACCATCACCGTGCCGTCGCATCCCATTACGGCCACGCTGTATAACATCACCATCACCGATAATGTACCGGCCAACCTGCTGGTGCTGCCCGGTACGGTGCAGATCGTGGGTGGTACGGGAGTGGTCAACCAGACCCTGGGCAACAACCTGCGGGTGCTGTTTGGCAGCATCCCGGCTGGGACGGTGGCGTACATTCGCTACACGGCGGTGGTGCGCGACGTCCTGGCAAACCAGGAAGGCGTGGTGGTTCCCAACACGGCCACGCTGGCCTGGGGGACGCAGACCACCACCACCCTGCCAGTCAACGTGACCCTGATCGAACCCAGCCTGGGGATCAGTAAGGTGGTTTCGCCGACCAACGCCGCCCCCGGCCAGATGGTGTTCTACACCGTCTCAGCCTATCACCTGGCGGGCGACACCGAGACGGCCTACAACGTGACCATCAGCGATGTAGTTCCGGCCTCCCTGGCCTACCTTCCTGGCTCATGGCACATCGTCAACGGCCCGGCTGGGACGGCCAGCGACGCCGCCGACCCGACCCTGAGGGCCATCTTCCCGGTCGTTGGTCCGACCTGGACAGCGGCCAACCCGCTGCGCCTGGTGTATGCCGCCCAGGTTCGCGCCTGGGCCGCCCCCGGAGCGTTGATTACCAACACCGCCCGCCTGACTTACACCAGCACGCCCACCGACACCTACGGCGAGACCCGCGACGGCTCTGGCGGGGTGGACGATTACTTTGCCAGCCAGACGGCCGACCTGGCCCTGCCTGAAATCAGCGTGACCAAGACCGGGCCGATCACCGTCACTGCTGGCAACCTGATTACTTACCTGGTGACGGTGCGCAACGAGGGCCCGTTCGCCGCCCCGGCCATCGTGACCGACACCCTGCCCTTCCAGGTTAGCTTTGTGAGCGCCACGCCCAGCCAGGGCAGCTGCGTCCATACGTACAATCCCACCGGCGGCCAGTTGGTCTGCAACCTCGGCTCGCTGGCCCCCGGCCAGGCTACCATCCAGGTGGTAGGGCGGGTGGACCCCAACACGCCGCTGGCCGCCGACCTGACCAACCGGGTGCGGGTGACCACCACCTCCCCAGACGGCGCGACCACCAACAACACCGCCGAAGTGGATACCGAAGTGTACACCTCGTCGGATGTGGGCCTGAATAAGTCTGGCCCAACTACCGCCATTGCCGGGCAGACCATTACCTATACCATCGCGGTCAGCAATACCGGCCCCTCCACCGCCCATACGGTAGACATCAAAGACTTGCTGCCGCCGGGCGTGTCTTACGTGGGCGCCAGCGCCAGCCAGGGCCTGTGCGTGGCCGGAATCTGCCAGTTAGGCGACCTGCCCACCGGGCAGACGGTTCACATTGTGGTGACGGCCACCGTGGGCGCTAACGTGAGCGGCACGCTGGTCAACACCGCCCAGGCTTTCTCGGTCAGCAGCGACCCGAACCCGGCCAATAACGTCGACACTCAGATCACGACGGTCAGCTCGCTGACCCGCCTGATGATTAGCAAGGTCGATCTGACCGACCCGGTGTACGCCGGCGACACCTACTTCTACGAGGTGGTCATCACCAACACCGGGCCGAGCGCGGCCCAAAACGTAGTTATCTCTGACACGCTGCCGCCTTACG
The DNA here is from genome assembly GCA_964416275.1 of uncultured Anaerolinea sp. Classification (GTDB taxonomy): domain Bacteria; phylum Chloroflexota; class Anaerolineae; order Anaerolineales; family UBA4823; genus RBG-16-57-11. The sequence continues at coordinate 14,324 of CAYQDU010000003.1, forward strand.
TGCATTACGAAGGCGCCAGCCCAGAGTGCTTCCACGATGGCAGCCCGGTGGGCGGACAAATCACCTGCAACCTGGGGACGATGGCTCCCCTGGAAGTGCGCGACTACCTGATCAATGTGCGTGTGTTGAGCGATGTCATCAGCGGCACGGTGGGAATCAACCGGGTTTCGGCCACTACCACTACCCCGCTGGCAGCCGGCAGCGTGCTGTCCGACCAGGAACCGACCACTTACCTGCAAAAGCTGGGCAACCCCATCGACTTGAGCTTGCTCAAGAGCGTGAACCCGGCCAGCGCGGTGGCAGGCAACGGTTTCTTTACCTATCACCTGACGGCCACCAATCACGGCCCGGCTCCGGCCAGCGACGTGATCCTGGTGGACGCTTACCCGCGTGAATTCAGCTTTATCTCGGCCGTCGCCAGCAATGGGGCGGTGTGTAATCAAGGCATGAGCTGCGCCCTGGGCGCGTTGGCGGTCAACGAGACGGTATATATCACCCTGGTAGTGGCTGTGCCTTCGGACGTGCTGGCCGGGGTATATACCAACACCGCCCGCCTGACCAGCCCGGCCCCGGAAACCGACCTGACCAATAACGACGCCCAGGCCGCCTCGACGGTAACGACCCTGGCAAACCTGGGCCTGGGCAAGCTGGCGCTTCCCAACCCGGCCACCCCCGGCGGCGACCTGACCTATGTCATCACCGTCACTAACACCGGCCCGTCGGATGCGGCCAACGTGACCGTGAGCGACGCCCTGCCGGTGGGCTTCATCCCCACGGCGATCTACTCCAGCCAGGGCAACTGCGCCGCTTTCCCCTGCAACCTGGGGACGCTCACACCGGGAGCTTCTGCCCTGGTGTGGGTGGTGGGTAAAGTCAGCCCCAACGCCGCGCCGGGACAGGTGGATAACACCGCCAACGCTGCCAGCAGCACGCCCGGCAGCGGCGCCAGCGACACGGTGATCGTGGGCCTGGCTGGCCTGGCCGATCTGGCCCTGGTCAAGACCGGTACGCCCACCAGCCTGCCGGGCGGCACGGTCTTCTATACCCTCACCCTGCGCAACCTGGGCCCATCCGACGCAACCGGGGTGGTCCTGACCGACACCCTGCCGGTCGGGCTGAGTTACGTGAGTATCACCCCGCCGGCTGGCTGCGGCTATCTGCTGGGGCGGATTGTGTGTACCGTTGGAACCCTGGCGGCTAACGCCCAACGCCAGTTTGTGGTGCAGGCGGTGGTGGACGGCAGCGTGCCGCCCGGCGCCAGCCTGGAAAACCAGGCCGCGGTGACGGCAACCTCGCCCGACCCCAACCCGTTGAATAACCTCGCCAACGCCGATACCTCCATCCTGGGGCAGGCGGATCTGGTGATTGCCAAGACGCAGCTCACGGCCAATCCGATCCTGGCCGGGACGCTGGTGACCTATACGATTGTGGTGACCAACACCGGGCCAGGGCTGGCGCGGCAGGTGGACGTGAAAGACCAACTGCCGGCCGGGCTGAGCCTGGAACACATCGCGGCCTCGAGCGGTGGGGTGTGCGGTGGGACGGTGTGCCAGTTTGGAGCGCTGCTGCCGGGCGAGACGCGCACAATCACGGTGACGGCGCGGGTGGACGAAGACGCCCCGGCCGGGACGGTAACCAACGTGGGTGCGGTGTACTCGGTGGACGAGAGTAACCCGGGCAACAACACCGCCACCACGACGACGACCCTCGTCACGAGCGCCGACCTGAGCGTGGCGAAGGTGGATTTGAGCGACCCGGTGGAACCGCTGGGTGGGTTGATCTACCAGTTGGTGGCCAGCAACGCCGGGCCGAGCGCCGCCCAGGGTGTGATCGTGACCGACACGCTGGACGCCAACGTGGTGTTCGTCAACGCCACACCGGGCTGTGTCTATGCCGCCGGGCAGGTGGTATGCACGGTGGGAACGCTGGCGGGAGGGGCAAGCGCCTCGTTCCTGGTGGCGGTGACGGCCGGGGATGTGCCATCTGGGACGCTGCTGCACAATGCAGCGCTGGTGGCCGGGACGACGCCCGACGGCAACCCGACCAACAATCAAACGACGATCACCACGACAGTGCAAGCCCCCAATGGGCCGAGCGCCGAGGTGGGGATTGCCAAGACCGGCCTTCCGGCGAGCGTGGCGGCTGGCGACGTGGTGACCTACACGCTGACGGTGACCAACGCCGGGCCGCAGGCGGCCACTAACGTGCGGGTGCTGGAACTGATCCCGGCCGGGACGACGGCGCTGAGCCTGACGGCGGACAACCCGGATGCGGGCGACGAACACTGCTCGCTGGGCGGGGCGTGCTACCTGGGGACGGTGTACTCGACCACTGTGGCGACGATCCAGGTGGTGCTGCGGGTGAACCCAGACTATGCCGGGAACCAGGTGGTGAACACGGCTTCGGTCTCGGCCGACCAGTTCGACCCGCTGCCGGGGAACAACATCGCTTCGGCCGCCACCGATGTGACGCAGGCCGCCGACCTGCTGCTGGCAAAGAGCGACCTGATGGACCCGGTGCTGGCGGGCGACCTGATCCTGTACCAGGTGTGGGTGACCAACACCGGGCCGTCGCTGGCCCAGGCGGTGGTGGTGACCGACGCCATCCCGGTTGGGACGGTCTTTGCCGGGGCTTCGCCGGTGTGCGCCGAGAGCAGCGGGATCGTGACCTGCGCCCTGGGCGACCTGCCGGCCGGCGCGGCGACCTCGGTGTGGGTGCAGGTGCGGGCGGATCAAAGCCTGCCCGACCCGACCGTGGTGACCAACACCGCCCGGGTCCACAGCAGCACGCCGGATAGCGACCCGAACAACAACGTCGACAGTGAGCCGACGACGGTACATCAATCGACCCTCAACCCGACCGACCTGGCGATTGTCAAGGGCGATGCGCCCGATCCGGTGATTGCCGGGAACCTGCTGACCTATACCTTAGTGGTAACCAACTACGGCCCGGCCCCCGCCAGCGGGGTGCAGGTGGCCGACGCGCTGCCGTCTGGAACCAGCCTGGTGAGCGCAATCGCTTCGCAGGGCGTGGGCTGCTATGGCAGCGTGGTGTGCCTGTTGGGCGACCTGGCGGTGAACGCTACGGCTCACATCACAATTGTGGTGCGCGTCGATCCCAACCAGCAGGTGGCGCTGAACAACCTGGCCCAGGTGTCCAGCACCAGCGTGGATAATAATCCCAATAACAACCAGGCTTTTGCCGCCACCCAGGTGGAAACCTCGGCCGACCTGCAGCTAACCAAGACCGGCCCGGTTGCGGCTCAACCGGGCGGCAATATCGCCTACCAGATCATCGTCCAAAACCTGGGGCCAAGCGACGCCCAGGCGGTGGTGGTGAGCGATACCCTGCCGCTGGAACTGCAATCGGCGGTCGCCAGCGCCTCGCAAGGCGCGTGCGCCATTGCGGCCGGCGTGGTGACCTGCAACCTGGGTTCGCTGCCCGCTGGCGGCCAGGCGGTGATCGACATCGCTGGCTTGCTCGACCCGCACGCCACGGCGGCCTTCGCCAACGCGGCCGAAGTGGAGAGCGCCACCCCCGACCCGAACACGGGCAATAACTGGGACGACGCCCTGACCACCCCCACCCCGGGGGCCGATCTGGAACTGCAAAAGACCGCCACCCCCACCGCCCCGGCCGGCGGCGCGATCCTGTACAACCTGCGGGTCTACAATCACGGCATTTCGCAGGCCCAGAACATCGTGGTGACCGACACGCTGCCGGCCGGCATGACCTACGCCAGCGCCAGCCCGGCCTGCGCGTTTACGGCGGGGCAGGTGATCTGCACCCTGGCCGCGCTGGATGTGAACGCCTCCGTCACCTTTACCATCCTGGTGACGGCCGCCTCCGACATCATCCCCGGCACTAGCCTGGAGAACCGGGCCGTGGTTGGCTCCAGCACGCCGGACAGCAACCCAGAGAACAACCATGATAACGCCGATACCAGCATCATCGCCCTGGCAGACCTGGGGATCGACAAGCGTACCGTAGCCGACCCGGTGGTGGCGGGCGACCTCGTCACCTACACCATCGTGGTGACCAACTACGGGCCGTCGTTGGCCCAGGCCGTGCAGGTGTGGGACTTCCTGCCCGCCGGGGTGACCCTGGCAAGCGTCACGCCCAGCCAGGGCATCTGCTCGCTGACGGTGTGTCTGCTGGGCGATCTGGACGTGGGCGCAACCGCTACCCTGACCCTGACCGGGCGCATCAACCCCAACCTGGCTGCTGGAACGATCCTGCGCAACCGGGCCCAGACCACCAGCGCCACGCCCGACCCCGGCCCGTATTCCAATACCGACACGGTGACTAACACCACCACCCGCCTGGCCGACCTGAGTCTCGTCAAGACCCACACCGGCCTGATGACCCCCGGCCTGCCGTTCACCTATCGACTGACCGTCTCGAACCTGGGGCCGTCGCTGGCCTCGGCGGTGGTCGTCACCGACAGTTTGCCGCTGAGCGTAACCTTCGTCTCCAGCACGGCTTCCTGCCTGCGCACGGCCAGCAACCCCGACATGGTAGCGTGCAGCCTGGGCAACCTGGCCGCCGGCGCCTCTGCCAGCTTCGACCTGCTGGTGCTGCCCGATGCTCGCCTGACCGCCGGCACGCTGACCAACCTGGCCCAAACCGCCAGCGTCACGCCCGACCCGGAGCCCACCAACAACCAGACCGGCGATCTGACCACCGTGCAACCGGCGGCCGACCTGCGCCTGTCGAAGAGCGATAACCCCGATCCGGTGGTGGCGGGCCAACTGCTGACCTACACCCTGATCGCCGCCAACCTGGGGCCGTCGTTGGCCCAGGCGGTGATCGTCACCGACACCCTGCCGCTCTCGCTGACCTACCTGAGCAGCAGCCTGCCGTGTAGCCTGATCGGGAGCCACCCGCAGGTGATTGCCTGTGCGTTGGGCGATCTGCTGCCAGGGGCCACCCAAACCTTCCAGGTGGTGACGCGGGTTGATCCAGGCGTGCCGCCGGGCGCCAGCCTGCATAACTACGCCCTGGTGGGCAGCCTCACGCCAGACACCAACCCCACCAATAACGTCGGCAGCGCCGTGACCACCGTCATCGCCCAAAGCGACCTGGCGGTGGACAAGACCTGTCCGCCCGACCCGCTGATCGCTGGCGGCATCGTCACCTACACGGTGGTGATCTCGAACAGCGGCCCCTCCACCGCCCAGGATGTGGATGTCAAGGACTTCCTGCCCATTGGGTTGATCCCGTTGGGCGCGCACACCACTGACGGGCAGCCCTGCCTGCCGAACCTGTGCCAGTTGGGCGATCTGCAGCCGGGCGAAGTGGTCACAATGGTGGTCACCGCCCAGGTAGACCCCAGTCAGCCCATCGAATCGCATCTGGATAACCAGGCCACGGGCTTTACCGACACCAACGACCCCAACCCTGGCAATAACAGCGATTCGTGCAGCAATATGATCCTGTCGGAAGCTCGCCTGGTGATCGAAAAGCACGACCTGGTGGACCCGGTGGGCCAGGGCGGCCTGTTGATCTACGCCCTGAACGTGACCAATACCGGTCCCTCCAGCGCCCAAGATGTGACCGTGATCGATACCCTGCCCGCCCAGGTGACCTACCTGAGCAGCACCGATCACTGTGTGGAAGGCCCGGCCGGCAGCCTGACCTGCTCGCTGGGGACTATCCTGCCCAACACCACCCAGAGCTTCTTGGTGACGGTGCAGGTGCCGGTGGACGTATACAGCGGCACCATCCTGCACAACCTGGCCGAAGTCAGCAGTAGCACGCCGCTGACAGACACCTCGATCCTGACCGATAGCGAAGATACCCTGGTGATCGAACCGCCCGTGCCGCCGGCCGACCTGTCGATCGTCAAGACCGAGAACCCGGCCGTGGCGGTAGCCGGACGGGATGACGTGACCTATCATCTGCAGGTGGTCAATCACGGCCCCGGCCGGGCCACTGACGTGGAAGTGCTCGACCCGCTGCCCGCCGGACTGACCTTCGTCAGCGCCCAGCCAAGCCAGGGCTTCTGCTGGAACGCCATCCAATGCTCGCTGGGTGTGTTGGAAGTCAACGCCTCGGCCATGATTACCGTGACGGCCCACGTCAACGCCGATGTGCTGACCGGGACGCTGATTGCCAATACGGCCATCGTACGCGGCTCGCAGCCCGACCCTGACCCAACCAACAATACCAGCACCACCACGCTCCAGATCATTACGGCGGCCGATCTAACCATCGTCAAGCTCGATCAGCCCGACCCGGCCACGCCCGGCGAGCTGATGACTTACACCCTGGCGATCACCAATCACGGGCCGTCGGACGCCCAGAACGTGTTGGTGACCGATCCCTTGCCGCCGCAGGTCAGCTTTGTGGGCGCCCTCCCGGCCAACAGCGCCGGGCCAAACCCACTGACCTGGAACCTGGGGGCGCTGGCCGCCGGACAGACCGTCCACATCTTGCTGTGGGCGCGGGTCGATCCGAGCGTAACAGCCCCGTTCACCAACACGGCCCTGGTCGGCTCCAGCACGCCGGAGATCAACCCGACCGATAACAGCTCTTCGACTACCACCCAGGTCGAGCCGCAGGCCGATCTGTCGCTGGCGAAGGATGGACAGCCGCACCTGGCCCTGAATGGCAGCGTTGTGACCTACACCCTGACGGTGCATAACCTGGGGCCGTCCGACGTGCAGAACGCGGTAGTCACCGACTGGCTGCCGGGCGAGGTGATCTTCGTCTCGGCCCAGCCCGTCCAGGTCGGCGGGCCGAACCCGCTCACCTGGAACCTGGGGACTCTGCCGGTCAACGCCACCCGCCAGATCACGGTAGTGGTGCGAGTGACCGACTGGGCCACCCAGAACTTCACCAACCTTGCCCAGGTCGATAGCAGCACGCCCGACCCTGACCCGAACAACAATCAGGATGACGAGCTGACCTACATGAACGGCGTGGCCGACCTGTCGATTGTCAAGGAGGCCCTGCCCAACCCGGTGCTGCCCGAGTCGGAGATGTACTACCTGCTGACGGTGCATAACGCCGGGCCATCGCCGGCCCAGGATGTGGTGGTGAGCGATACGCTGCCGGCCGAGGTGCGCCTGATTTCGGCCTCGCCCACCGCCGCCAGCGGCCCGCGCCCGTTCGTCTGGAACCTGGGGACGCTGCAGGTGGGCGAAACCCGCCAGATCACCCTGACGGTCTTCGTCGAGGGCTGGGCCAACGGAGCCTTTACCAACACGGCCGTAGTCGGCTCGTCTACGCCCGACCCTGACCCGGAGGATAATACCTCCACCTCGACCGTGGTGGTTGGCACGCCCACCGGGCTGACCCTGGCCGGTGTGAGCGCCGTCCCGGCCGGGCCGGGCCAGGTGCGGCTGGAATGGACGACCCTCGCCGAGGGCAACGCCCAGGGCTTCCAGGTTTACCGCTCGGCCAGCCGCGACTTCGCCTCGGCCGAACTGGTGCAGGTCGTCTCGCTGCAAGGGGCCGGGGCGCACTACCAGGCCCTGGATGTCCCGCCGGCCGCCGGGGTGTGGTACTACTGGCTGGCAACGGTGGACGCCTCCGGGCGCATAACCCAACCGGCTGTTTTGATGGTTTCGGTCTACTGGCAGTACCTGCCGGTATTGAGAAAGGAGTAGCCATGCCCGTCAAATCGATCCAATCTCGATTAAGCGGCGGTGTTTTGTGGCGAGGCGTGCGCCTGGCGTTGATGGCGGCTGCGTTGATCTTGCCCCCCGGCCTGGGGCTGGCCTCGGGCCGGGCGGCGGCGGTTGAGCCGCCCGCCGCGCCGCTGGCGCAGGTCGCCGCCGATGCTTCGGGTGTGACCCTGACCTGGGAAGCGCCCGATCTGCAGATCGAAACCCTGGCCGGCGGCGACCTGCGCCTGAGCGTGGCCGGTTTCTCGAACCAGGAGACTCCCGGCCAGCCGCGCCTGCCGCTGGCAAGCGCCCTGGTGGCCCTGCCGCCCGGCGCAGCCCCGCGCCTGGATATACTGGACGAGCCGGAGACCTTTCAACCTGCCGCCGCTCCGCTGGAACTGGCCCCCTACCCGGCCGGCGTGACGCTCGACGCAGCGGGCGCGCCCCTGGCTGCTCGCACAGGGCCGGGCGCAAGCGATCTGAGCGCCGCTCGCCCGGCCCTTGACCACGCCGTGGTATGGGAGCCGCTGGGCGTGCTGCGCGGGGTGCGCCTGGCGCGGGTCAGCTTCTACCCCGTCCGGCCGGCTGCCGGCGGGCTGCTGCGGGTCAGGCGAGTCACCGCCCGCCTGGACTTTGGCCTGCCGCCCACCGCCGCCCCGGCCGCCGCTCGCCTGGCGGGCGACCCGCTGATCGAGGCGGTGCGCCAGATGGTGGTCAACCCGCAGCAGGTTCAGCCGGCGGCGCGGCTGGCCGAAGCCCGGCCGGCGGCTGGCAGCCCGGTCGTCTGGTATATCGAAGTCGTCCAGACCGGACTGACTGCCCTGGATTACGCCGACCTGCTGGCCGCCGGATACCCGGTAGATTCGGTTAACCCCGCTCACCTGCACCTCCTGCACGATGGGAGCGAAGTAGACGCCGAATGGGACGGCGACGCCGATGGCCGCTTCGAGGCCGGCGAGCGCCTGCTGTTCTACGCCGACCCGCACTCCAACCGGTGGGCCAACTTTGACACCTACGCCCTGGTAGAAACCGACACGGTCGGAGCGCGCCTGGCTTCTCGTCCGGCCAACCCGGCCGGGGCGCTGCCCGGACGCATCTTCGTCACGCAAACTTTTGAACAGAACCGCATCTACACCCCCAAGTGTTATTGCGGCTCGCTGCCTCTGGGCCGGGATGGCGAACGCTGGGCCTGGCTGGACCTGTCGCTGGGAGGCGCTAACCCGGTCAAGGCCCAGGCCGCCCTGGCCGACGTAGACATTACGCAACCGGCCCGGCTGACCGTGTATCTGCTCAGCTATACCGAGGCGATCCAGAATCCCGATCACAAAGTGCAGATTTTCTGGAACGCCACCCTGTTGGGCGAGGAGAGCTGGAACGGTAAGCAGGCCAAAGCCTTTACCTATGACCTGCACGCCGGGCAGGTGGTGAACGGCCAGAACGAACTGGCCCTCAACTTGCCCGGCCTGAACGGGGTGAGCCGGGAGGGCGCCTGGCTGGACGCTTTCAGCGTGCAGTATGCTCTGAATACCGCCCTGGCCGCGCCCGGCGCGGCGCTGGGTTTCACCGGCGAGGCGGTGCAGCGGGCATACAGCTTGAAGCTCGGCGCAACAGCCGGCCTGCGCGCCTATCAGGTGACCGACCCGCTTCACCCCCTGCGCCTGACCGACGTGCAGGCGACTGGGAACAACGTGGCATTCAAAGACCCCGATCCGATCGGCGCCCAGCGCTACCTGGTGACCAACGCCGATGGCGTGCTAAAGCCTCGGGGACTGAGGGCCGCCCAACCGCTGCCCGTGGTGGGCCAGGGCGGTTTCAATGGCGCGGCTTATCTGATCCTCACCCGGCCAGAGTTTGCCGCCCCGCTGCAAGAGCTGGTTGCCGTGCGCTCCGGGCAGGCTGGCAGCGCTTACCTGCAAACCCTCCAGCCGATCTACGATACCTATGCCTATGGCCGCCCAGACCCGCAGGCTATTCGCGATTACCTGGACGCCGCCTATCATACCTGGCCCACCCCGCCGCTGTATGTTGTATTAGGCGGAGATGGCACCTATGACCCCAAGCAATATCTGCCCACCAGCCACGCCAGCTATCTGCCGCCCTACCTGGGCGTGGTTGATCCCTGGGCAGGCGAGACGGCCGCTGATAACCGCTTCGTAACCGTGGACGGCGACGACAAACTGCCGGATATGCTCATCGGGCGGCTGCCGATCAACTCGCTGGCCGAAGCCCGCACCCTGGTAGACAAAATCCTGGCCTACGAGGGCCAGTCGGCCGGAGCCGACTGGACTCGCCGCCTGACCCTGGTGGGCGACGACGCCGACACATCGGGCAACTTCATTTCCTACCTGGAACAGATCGCCAACGGGCTGATTGCCCCGCCCTACATCGCTGATAAGCTGTATTACCAGCCGCCGGTTACGCCAGAGCAAATGCACGCCAATACCGTGCAGCGCTTCCAGGATGGCTCGCTGCTGACCCTGTTCTTTGGCCACTCGTCGTATCATCAATGGGCCATTGAATACTTCTTCCATGTCACCGACGTGACCTCGCTGACCAACGGCGCTCGCCTGCCGGTGGTGCTGGAGATGACCTGCTTTACCAGCGAGTTCCAACTGCCCGACCTGACCGCCCTGGACGAGGCCCTGCTGCGCCAGCCAGGCGGCGGGGCCGTGGCGACCTGGGGCATGAGCGGGCTGGGCCTTTCGCAGGGCCACGCGGCCCTGGCCCAGGGCTTTGTCCAGGATGTGGATGCCGCCACTCTGCCGCTGGTGGGCAAACTGGCCCTGCAGGGCAAGCTGAACCTGGCGACCCACCTGCCCGCCTACGACTATATGCTCGATACGTTCACGTTGCTGGGCGACCCGGCTTTGCAGCTTCACGTCTCGACCCTGCCGCTGCGCAGCATCTACCTGCCGGTGGTGGCGCGCTAGAAAGCTGATGATAAGGAGGCTACGGATGAAAAAATTGCGATTTTGGGCTATGGCGCTGGTGATTGCCCTGTTCGCCCTGGGGCTGCTCAGCGCGATGAACAGCGTGGTGCAGGCTTCGACCGACGTGCGCCCGTTGGGGTTCACCCCCACCGAGCCGAAGGAGACCAAAGAACCGCCGCTGCCTACGGAGCCGCCTGCCACCGAGCCGCCCGAACCGACCGAGCCGCCCGAGCCAACCGAGCCGCCGGTCAAGCCCACCCGCATCAAGGAAACCGCCGTCGAGCCGCCCGAACGAGCTACGGCTACGCGCCTCCCCGGCGGATCGGGAATTTCCCCCACGCTGGGGCCGGGAACGCCGGGCGCTGGCCTGCCCACTGGCGCCCCTACTGGCGCGCCTACCGGGCTGCTTACCCCCGCCCCGCTGCCCACGCTGCCGCCTGTGCAGGTGAACAGCTGCACCGCCGGGGTGCGCTATATGGTCAAGTTTGTGTGCGGTCTGCAAGAGGAGCAGACTACCGGCGGCGAGCCGCCGGTCAAGCCGGGCAATTATGCCACCGCCCTGAACCTGCATAACTACACCGACGCGGCGGCTTGCGCCGCGGTGCGCCCGGCCCTGCACTACCTGCCCGGCGAGAACGCTCCCGCGCCGGCCAGGTGGCAAAGCCTCTCGTTGGCCCCGGCCAGCGACCTGGAAGTGGATTGCAACTACCTGTGGAAGATCACCGGAACCCGGCCCGGTTCGTTCCTCAAGGGTATGCTCGATGTGGCCCTGAGCCAGAAGCTGCCCCTGGCTGTGGTCTATACCGCCGAGATCACCGACCGCATGGGCCTGACCGATAGCGGGGCGGGCATCAGCATTGACGTGGAGTATCTTACGCCCTTCCTGCCGTGAGAGACTCCCGCCGGTACTACCCCACTTAACCGTGGGATAGCCTATAACGCTTGAAGAGCGCCAGTCACCTCCACCCCGGTTGGGTGGGGGCTACTATAGTTGAGGGAAGTTGGGCGGTGAAACCGCCCAACTTCCCTCAACTATTTTTTGATGAAGGCTTCGCCGCGGGCGAGCCATTGATCGTGGTCGGCGGGGGGGGCGGCGGAGGCCAGCAGGTCTTGGGTCTGCTGGCGCAGGCGGTCGTCCAGGCGCGGCTGGCCCTGGGCCTGCCATTTTTCCAGGCTCCAGCGCGGGGCCAGCTTGCTGTCGTAGGTGGCGGTTTTGTACAACTGCAGGGTCAGGTCGGCGTCGAGAAAATTGCCGCCGGGGCCGCGGCGAGCGATCTCGTCCAGCCCCAGGGATTCATCGTCGAGCGCAAAGCCCTGGGAAAAGCGCAGCGCCTGGGCGATGACCTCGTGCGAGTAGACCAGCAGGCTGGGCGAGAAGGCCTTGGAGCCTAAGGCCCCGCCTACAAAAGGCGCCAGCCCCGATTTTCCCAGCAGGCTGGTAAGGTGATTGATCCACAGCAGGCCTCCGGCGGCCAGGTCAGCGCCCCAGCCGCTGCCGCTGCCGCTGCCCGATGTTCCGGCGTGGGGCAGGTGGTAATAAGCCATCATCTCGGCGCAGGCCAGGTTAATCAGCAGGGTATAGGGGTCATAAAAATCCTGCATCGTGCGCATATCGAAGAAAGCCGGCAGGCTGCCCAGAACTACCGGCGTGCCGGGGCGGGCCAGTTGGGCCAGGGTCAGCCCGGCCAGTAGTTCGGCGTTCATCAAGGCCAGCGTGCCGGCGGCGGTGATGGGGGTAGACATGCCCGCCAGGCTGTAATTCGAGTAGATGAACGGCAGGCCGCGCTCGATGGTTTCCAGCATCTTATCGGCCGTGCCTTCATTGATAATCAGCGGGGTAATGGGGTTGAAATAGGGCAGGCAGAAGGGGCGGGCGGCCAGCTCGTCGCCCTGGCCGTATTCGAGCAAATCCAGCGCCCGGCCAAACAGCTTCTCGTTCGAGATCAGCAGCACCAGCGGCTTGGTGGTGTTGGCCGCCATCTCCAGCACGGCGTACAGGTCGGCGGTTTCGGGCGGGTAATCCTGGATCACGCCGATGGTCGAAACCACGTCGAAGTGGGGCAGGGCATGGGCCAGGCGCACCGAGTCGGCCATGTGCTGGCGGGCGAAGGGAACGAGGCTGTCGTCGGCCGGGTTTTGATAATACAGGTTGGTCACTCCGGCTCCAAAGCGAGTGCGGTCGTAGCCCAGGCGGAAGGCCAGCTCGCCAGTGCGGGCGTATAGATCCACCGCTTGCGGCGCGCTCTGGATCGCCCATTCTACCAGCCGGGGGTCAAGGGCAATGCGATCTTCCGACAGGAAGCTGGCCCCATCGGCGTCGGCGAAAATCTGGCGGGCGCGAGCCGAATCGACCCGCACCCCGGCCCGCACCAGGATTTCGAGCGATCTTTCATGCACGTAGCGAACCTGTTCGCCGGTTAGAAAGGTTAGATTGGGAATGGCTAAGCGATTCATCGGACCTCGTTTCGTAGTTACGGGATGCGGATTTTCACGGATGGGCATGGATAGAGATTCTTGCACAGATCACAAAGGCCCCTAAGAACCAGGCAGCTCCCCACCTAAGCGGGGTGAAGTTGGCTGGCGAGCGAAGAAGGGAGCCGTACCTCAAGAATCACAAAGAGAAGAAAAGGCAAGAAATCTTCACCCGTGGCCTACCTTAATAATCTCAGGGCAGTTTCTGCGAGGAGGGCCGCGCCGATGGGCAGGCAGCGCTCGTCCAGGTCGAAATACGGGTTATGCAGGTGGCGCTCGTCGCCTTCGATGCGGCAGCCCAGGCTGAACATAGCGCCCGGCACGATCTCCGAGAAGCAGCCAAAGTCCTCGGCCCCCAGGCCGTTTTCGGGCGCTACCAGATGATCTGGCCCCAGCAGGTCGCTGACGGCCTGGCGGATGACCGCGCACACCCCGGCGTCGTTAATCATCGGTGGAGTGCCGATCTCGATCTTGAGCTGGTAATCCCCGCCAAGAGTCTTGGCGATTTGCAGCGCCCGTTCGATCTCTTCATGGATGCGGGTCTGGACTTTGGGGTCCATGAACCGGATCGTGCCGCTCAGTTCCACCCGGTCGGGAATGACGTTTTCGGTTTGCCCGCCGTGCAGGCTGCCGATCGTGACCACCGCCGGGGCGAACGGGTCCAGCCGGCGCGAGACGATGCCGTGCAAGGCCAGGATCACATGCCCGGCGATGTAGATCGGGTCGATGCCGACGTGCGGGCTGGCCCCGTGGCAGCCAGAGCCGTAGATGGTGGCAAAGAACGAATCGACCCCGCCGGAGGCCGGGCCGGATTCAATCTCAATATCACCCACCGCAATATGGGCGGCCACGTGCAGGGCAATGATGCTGCGCACGCCCTCCAGCGCCCCGTCTTCGATCATGCGCGGCGCGCCGCTCACGCCTTCGGCGTCGGCCACTTCCTCCGATGGTTGGATCAGGATGCGCACCACGCCGGGCAGAGGCTGGCCGCTGGCGCGCGGGTACTGGGCCAGCAGGGCCGCCGCCCCGCAGGCCATCGCCACGTGCGAATCGTGGCCGCAGGCGTGCATCAGGCCCGGCGTCTCGGAAGCATAGGGTACGTTGGCGGCCTCCAGGATCGGCAGGGCATCCATATCGGCCCGGATGGCGACGATGGGTACCCCCGGACCCGGCTCTGGCCCGATTTCAGCCACTACACCGGTACGCCCCACCCCGGTGCGCACCCGGCAGCCCAGGCTGCGTAAAATTTCGGCCGCCCGGGCCGCAGTTTTGATCTCTTGAAAGCCCAGCTCTGGGTGGCGGTGGATTTCGCGCCGCCAGGCGCTCAGTTGTTCGGATAGCAGTTTGGCCTGCGCTAACATGGTTAGACCTCCAATTCTCGCCTGGCGGCTGCCAGAATTTCGTCCAGGGCCTGCTCTTGGGCCGGCTCCAGCGGGGGAACCCGATGCTGGGCCAGGATGCGCTCGGCCTCGGCCTGGGCTTTCTCGGCCATGCCCTGCCGCCCGCCCAGCTCCCAACCGTCCCACCCGCTGCGCTCAGCCAGTTTGGTCAGGTTGATCTCGCCGGCCCGCAAGAAGCGGCTGGTATGGCGCTGGGTGAGGAAGTTGCGGTCGGTCTGCATGGCTGCGGCGATGACCTCCACCGCCAGGCTCTCGGCGTTGGCGGCGAAACCGCGCTGCAAGCGGCGCACGCTGGCGGCGATTTCATTATCGCACACCATCTGGGCGTAAGAACCCATCACCCCGGCCTCCATCTCGCCGATGCCAGATAGCTCGTCGGCCCCAGCCAGGGCGGGGATGGCGGCGTTTAAGGCCCGCTCGAAGCCGTTCTGGATGTCCAGGGTGTGGGCGTTGGTAGAAAATCCGTAGACGTTGACCGGCAGGCCGTAGCGATGGGCGATCTGCACCGTGCCGGCCGAGGCCAGGCCCAGCTCGACCCCGCCCCACACCGAATAGCCGGTGCGGGGTTCCATCATCGCCAGCCGCCCGCAGTAGACGATGGGCAGCCCAGGCCGGGCCAGTTCGGCCAGGACGATGGCGGCCAGCACCTCGGCGTTTTGTTGGGCGATGGCCCCGGCGATGGACAGCGGCGCAGTGGTTCCGGCGGTGGGGCAGGGCAGGGGGGTGAAGGCCACCCCGGCGCGGGCAATCGCCAGGATGGCCGCCGCGCCGTCGTCGGGGAATGTCAGTGGGCTGACCGGCGAGACGGCCAGGGTTAACACCTCCGGCGGCGGGCCGATCACCTCAGCCATGCGCAGGACATAACCCACCTCAGCGGCGGTCTGCACCCCCGGCCCCTGGAGCGGTTTGGTGGTATTGGATAGGGCGTGGCGGTACATCGCCAGCGACATCAACGGCCCCGGCGCATCGATGGGGGTGAAGAAGGGCGTGATGGTGGTGGCCGCCTCCAGGGCGTCGAGCAGGCGGGTGCTGTCGCGCACATCTTGCACGGTGGCCCGGCGCTGCTGGCCCAGCCGATGATCGTAGATGTTGGGCGCGCCGCCCAGGTTGTGCCAATGCTGGCTGCCGTCGCCCAGGGTTTTGGTTTGCCCGCCGCGGCCGCGCAGGCAGGTCTGTTTGCCAGCCTTTTGCAGGCAGGCCTCCACCAGTTCCGGGGGCAGGAGCAGGCGCTCGCTCTGGCTGCGGTTGGCGGCTTCGGCCGCCCCTGTACGCAGCTTGCCCCCGGCCTCCAGGATCAGCGCCCGCCCCTCCGGGTGGCTCAAGATCACGCCGGTTTCGGCCAGGATGCGCAAGCTGGCCTGGTGCAGGGCTTCGACTTCTTCGGGGGTCAGCACGGTCAGGTGAGTCATAGCGGGTTCCTCCTTCTATCGTTCAGTCTTTTTCACTGAAGGCGGGAAATCTTCCAGGACGCGCCCCAGGTAGGCTGCCCGGCGCAGTTCGTGATCGACCACATTTTCGATCTTCAGAAAGCTATGCCCCTCGTCTTCATATACGATCAGTTCGACCGGTTTGCCCAGGTGTTCCAGGATTTCTTTGGCGGCGATGGACTCGCTCGCCGGGCAGCGCGGGTCGTTGGCCCCGCCGATGAGCTGCACCGGGGCCTGGATGCGATCCAGGAAGAAGAACGGCGAGCGCTCGCGCCACCGGTCGGCGTTTTCAACCGGGTCGCCCATGTTTTCGAGGTCCCAGTGGCGCAAGTCCTGGCGCGAAGCGGCGTGCGAAGTGAACCAGTTGATGAACGGCACGACGGCCGATCCGACCGCAAATTTTTCCGGGTATTGGGTCAGGCAGCTCAGGGTGAGAAAGCCGCCGTGGCTGCGCCCGGTGACGCCGATGCGCTGCGGGTCGGCCAGGCCGTTTTGCGCCAGGTAATCGGCCCCGGCGGCCACGTCCAGGGTATCGCCGCGGCCCATCTCATAGCGGTTGGCGTACTGCCAGGCCCGCCCATAGCCGGTGGAGCCGCGATAGTTGGGAGCCAGCACCACCCAGCCCCGGCTGGCGCAGTGGGCCATGAAAGGATACCACAGGTATTGGAACAGCCAGTTCGGCCCGCCGTGGATGACGATCACCGCAGCGGGGGAAGGGGAGAGGGTGCGAGGCAGGTAGAGCAGGGCTGGAACCTGGCTGCCGTCGGGCGCATCGTACCAGATATGCCGCGGCAGGATGAAATCTGCGGGCGAGAGGCCGGGCGGCAGCGAGTGGGTCAGGGGGATGAACTGCCCGCTTGCCAGGTCAAGCTGCCACAGGTCGTCGGGGCGGCATGGGCTGTCGAAGATCAACACAATCCGCCGCCCGTCGGGGGTGAAGCGCGGGGTGAAGTGCAGCCCCGGCTCTACCTGGAAGCGCTGCCAACCGGGCGCGCCCAGGCGGTGCAGCCCCAGCCAGGTATCTGGCCCCTGGCTTACAACGCACACCAGGCTGCCCCCATCCGGCGACCAATCTGGCTGGCCCAGGTCGCAGCCTTCGATCTCCAGCCATTCGATTGGCCCGCTTGCTGCCTCCAGCAGGCCAATCTGGTAGCGCCCGGTGCGGTCAGACGAGAACGCCAGGCGCGCCCCGTCTGGCGACCAGGCTGCTTCTTTAGCGTTGAGCGGCTGCCCATCTTGCTGGAGGGCGCAAACTGAACCGGCCGCCTGGCCGGCGGTGGTTAGCGGAATCAGATAGGTGACGTAATCCTGGCCACGGCTTTCGGCGGTTACGGCCAGCCGGGTGCCATCCGGCGACCAGGTTAGCATCGAGTGCGGGCCGCCCAGATCGCAGACCTTGCGCAGCGCGCCGCCCTCGGCCGGGAGCAGGTAGGTCTCGAATTTACCATCCCGGTCGGCCAGAATCGCCAGATGTTTGCCATCGGGCGACCAGCTTGTATTGGGTTGGAGGGCGAAAGGGGTAGCGGGGGTCAGGTTGGTATGGGCCTGAGCGGCAAAGTCCAGCCGCCACAGGTCGAACGACTCGCTCCCATCTAGGTCTACCAGGTACGTCAGGCGAGACCCATCGGGGCTGTAGCGCGGCCCGAATTTGCCGCCTGGTCCCCCGGTGAGCTGGCAGATTTGCTGCGGGTCGGCCAGCCGTAATTCGTAGATTTCCCACTGGCCGCTGCGGTTCCACGCAAAGGCGGCTTTCTGCCCATCGGGCGAGAGATCGAAGCCGGTATAGGCTTCGACATAGGGGACGCGCAGCAGGCTTTCCAGGTCTAGAACGCGGTTTTCCATGGTTGTTTTCTCTGCGCCTGAAATGCGGCGCGAGAGCGTTGGGCCGGCGCAGCCGGCCCAACGCCCATGTGCATCATCGTTGCCCGGGGCCTACGGCCCGGTTTCCGGCAGGCGATCCATTCCGGCGGCCTGGGCCAGCCGTTCGACCATGCTCACCAGCTCGGCCCGCTGGGCGGCGGGCATCTGGGGCGGCTGGTAGGCCTGCAGCAGAGCTGCCACGCGGTCCCTGGCGCGGGCAAAGGTGTCGGTGCAGCCTTCTTCCTGCCAGGCGCGCACCGAGCCGCGATCCAGCACCGGCGAGGGCAGGTACTGCTCTTGAGAGAACAACTGGCGGGTGAGCTTCTGCTTGAGAAATTCGCCTTTGAAGGCAATGCCGCTGAACATTTCCAGGGCCAGGGTGGGTGTAGGGGTGCGCATGCCGGCCAGCAGACGTTTGGTCATGGCGATGGCTTCGGCGTCGATCACCAGCTTTTCGACGCTGAAGCAGGCCAGGAAGTCGAGCATGCCGGGGCCAGAAATCATGTTGATCCCGGCCAGGGCGCCCACCAGGGCGGTCATGCCACTTTCCAGGCCGGCCTGGGCGTCCACCAGTTTGGCGTCGGACGCGCCCAGGTAGGTGTGGGTGGGCAGGCCCAGGGCTTTGCCCACCTGGGCGTAGGCGGCGTCGATCATGGCTGTCTCGATGGCGCCCATGGGGGTGGTGCCTTTGCGCATGTCGAAGATGGCCGGCGCGCCGCCCCACACGATGGGCGCGCCGGGGTTGGCAAGCTGGTGGATCACCACACCGCTCATACACTCAGCGGCGTGCTGCACTACTGAGCCGACCAGCGTCACCGGGGCGGCGGCCCCGGCCAGCGGCATCGACACCATCTGAGCCGGTACGCCGGCCCGGGCCAGTTCGATCAGGTTATCGGCCCCGAAATCGCTCCAGATCAGCGGTGGGGAAGGGCAGACGTCGAACACCGCCTGGGGTTTTTCGGCCAGCGCCCGCCGCCCGCCGGCGAAGATCGCCAGCATGTCGATCATGGTTTGCAGGGTGCGGATCGAGAAGGCCCCGGTGATGATGGGCTTGTTCGAATACAGCAGCGTCAGGTACAGGCGATACAGGTCGCCGATGGCCTTGGGAATTTCATTGCACACCACCGCCGTGGATTGAGCGTCCAACTGCGGCAGCATCTCGGTGACTTTGATGATCTTGACCAGGTCTTGGGTGTAGGCGGGGTGATGCTCCAGCGTATCAGGGTCCAGCACATGCACGCCCGATGAGCCGGGGTCGAAGGCCACCGCGTCGCCGCCATAATGGACTACCGCCTCGCCGGCGCGGTTATAGAGATCGAACTGGCCCGGCGCGGTGGACATGGCCTGGCGGGCCATACCCTCGGGGATATAGGCGATCTCGTTGGTTTCGTCAATTCTGGCCCCGGCCTCGGCCAGCAAAGCCCGCGCGCTGGGCGACTGAACTTTTATGCCGTGTTCGTCCATCAACTGGAAGGCTTCTTCCAGAATGCGCTGCACCAGTTCGGGTTCGAGCAATCGAATTTGCGGTTGCATAAGTTTTCTCTTTCTGTTTTTGCTGCTTGCAGCGGCGAAGCCGGCGTCGCTCCATTAAACCGTGGAACAGGCATGGCGCTTTTCGAGCGCCTTCCAAAGGAGATGTTATGTGGGTTTTGGCGCCCTTTGTGCGACAAAACCCACGCTTAACGCTCTTTCCAGGCGAACGAAGCTCGCCAAGCGCAGCTTGCCAGTCACCTCCGCCACGATTGCGTGGGGAGCTGCCGCGAAGCCAGCTGCAAGCAGCAAAAGATTTTTACGCGCCTTCGGCGGCGGCGATGATGCGGGCTAACTCGGCCGAAACGGCCGGGTCCAGCAGGTCGGGCTGGTGGGTTTCCATGATCTGACGGGCTTTGGCGGTGGCCCACTCGACGGCCCCATCCTGTTTTTCTTCCCATTCATTGTAGGGGCGGCGATCCATGTACTGCGGCAGGAACATCTCGCGCATGTGGCGCAGAGTGTGCTTCTGCTTGAGGAAGTTGCCGCCGGGGCCAACGGTGTTGATCACGTCCAGGGCCAGGGTTTCGTCATCTACCACAATGCCTTGCAGCATTTTGTGGACGATGCTATAGATTTCGCAGTCCATCAGCATCTCGGCATACGACCAGATGCGGCTGCCGTGCAGGAACCCGGCCCCCAGCAGCATGTCCGACATGACGATGCAGGCCATGAAGGTGGATAGGCTGTTATCGACGCCGGCCTGCCAGTTGGGCTGTTTGGCCCCGGTGGCAAACGAGCCCATCGAAAGCGGGATGTTGTAGTAGTCGGACAGTACGTTGGTGGCGGCCCCAAACAGGAAATCTTCCGGGCCGCCGCCGGTGTAGGCCCCGCTGCGCGGGTCGGAGGCGGTCTGGGCGGCGGCGTAGAACACCGGCGCGCCAGGGTAAGCCATCTGGATCAGGGCGGTAGCGGCCACCACCTCGGCGTTGCCCACCACCAGGTTGCCTGCCAGGGTGGCCGGGCCGGTGGTGAGCATGGAGGCCATGGTCATAAAGCCCACCGGCACGCCGGCCTCGGCCCCGATCAGGGCCGCCTCCAGGCTGCCGCCATCGTGGCCCAGGGGCGGGGCGGTGCATTGCATCAGCGACAGCACCGGGCGTTTGCGAAGCTGCTCGCGCCCGCCAGCCACGGCGGCTGCCATCTCGATGGCGGCCAGCGCTTCGGCCTCCGAGTACACGCTTTCGGTCTGGACGTGCTTGGTGGAGTGATCCCACACGGCTTTCAGCTCGTGCAGGCCGCGGGTGTGGGCGGGCTTATCCTGGGCCGAAACGGCCACCCAGTGAAAGCCGATCTCTTCCTGATAATCGGCCACTTTGGCGATGTCGGCCACGTCCTGCAGTTTGGTGCGCCGCCGCTCGCCGCTGTACAGGTCGATCACTTCCACGCCGCAGCCGTCGGTGCCGAGGAAAACATGGTTGCCGTCCAGCGGCAAGTCTTGGGATGGGTCGCGCGCCGCCAGGGTGTAGGCGGGCGGAGCTTTCTTCAGGGCGGCTTCGATCAGGTGGCCGGGGGCTTTGACGATGGAGGTATCCCAATCGACGTTGGCGCCGTTGGCGGCCCAGATTTCCAGCGCCCGTTTGGAAGGGAAGCGCACGCCGGTCTTTTCGATCACCGCCAGGGTGGCGGTATGCAGGCGCTCGACCTCGGCGTGGGTCAGGATGTTCAGACCCAGCTTGGGGTTGGTGATGGATTTGATTTTGCGCGCCATGCGTTTGTCCTTCTATTTGCCCAGAAGTTGTTTGGCCACCGCCACGGCGCCGATGGCGTCTTCGCTGTAGCCGTCGGCGCCGATCTCTTTGACCCAGTCGCGGGTCACCGGCGCGCCGCCCACCATCACCTTCACCCGCTGGCGCAGGCCCATGTCTTCCAGGGCTTCCACCACGTCGCGCTGGCGCACCATGGTGGTGGTCAGCAGGGCGCTCACGCCGATGATATCGGCGTCTACCTCGCGGGCTTTTTCGACCAGCTTTTCCACCGGCACGTCTACGCCCAGGTCGTAGACCTGGAAGCCGGCCGCCGAGAGCATGGTGCCGACCAGGGTCTTGCCGATGTCGTGGATGTCGCCGTGGATTGTGCCGATCACCACCCGGCCCAACATCTCGCGGGCTGTTCCCAGGCGGGCCATCTCTGGCTCAAGGGCGCTGACGGCGGTCTTCATGGCTTCGCCGGCCATGACCAATTCAGGCAGGAAGGCGTTGCCGCACGAGAACTCGTTGCCCACGTGGTTTACGCCCACCACGAAGCCCTGGTTGATGGCCTCCAGCGGGTCGATGCCCTGGGCGATGGCCTGTTGGGCCAGGCTTTCGGCGGCTTCCGAGTCGCCGTCGATGATGCTTTGGGCCATGGCTTGGAAAAGTTCAGCGGTCATAGATGATCTCCTTAACAAGATTGGGATGGTGCGGTCGGTTGTAATCACAGGACGGATGAAATCTGGGCTTCGCGCTCGGCCAGTTGCCTGGCCGGGATGTTGAGGAAGTCCACCAGTTCGTGGGCCAGGTTGTGGATGTGTTCGATCACGCCCAGGGCGGCCCGGCGGCTGTTATGGGCGGCCAGGGCGTCGACGATGGCCTGGTGTTCGTCGTATTCGCGGTTCAGGCTGGTCTCCAGCAGTTCGGGATGGCGGAACATATACTCATACAGACGCCAGTCGGGAAACTGATTGGAGGCCATCTCATAATGTTTGCTCAACAGGGCGTTGCCGCTGGCTTCGGCGATCAGCAGATGGAAGCGCTTGTTGAGCAGGCGCTGGCGCGACATATCGGCCAGGGTCATCAGGTCGCGGGTCTGCCAGACCAGGCTTTGCAGGGTTTCCAGTTGGGCGGGGCTGGCGTTGAGGGCCGCCAGGCGGGCAGCGGCGCTTTCCAGCACCAGGCGCAGGGTGTAGGCGTCGATAATCTCTTCTGGGCTTGGCTCTGGCACGCGCACGCCGCGATAGGGGACGCGCTCGGCCAGCCCGGCCGATACCAGCAGATCGAGGGCTTCGCGCACCGGGGTCTGGCTGACGCCGAGCTGAGAGGAGATGTCTTCCTGGCGCAGCCATGCGCCAGGGGCGTATTGCCCGGCTACGATGCGCTGGTGCAGGAAGTCGAACACGCTGTCTTTGAGTGACTTCTTGGGGACGAAGTCGGCCGGGGGGCTGGAGTCTGCGGGCAGGTTGGACATACCGGCTCCATTGATTATGTATTATACATTATATATAATCTGGCGAGGTGATTATATCATAAGCCGCAGGACTCAAACCCCCAATTGCCATTCGTTTAGTACAATACACTACCATAGGAGACCCTCTCATGAGCCAACCCCAACCCATATCTCCCCTGCCCGGCGGCGAAGCGCCGAAAAAGGACGCTGTTCCAGGCTACGCCTGGGTGATCCTGGCGGTGGCGTTTATCGCCAGCGTGGCCGCGCCGCTCAACCAGTTCAAAGTATCGCCGGTGATGCCGGTTTTGATGCAAGTGTTTAACCTGAGCCTGAGCAGCGCCGGGATGTTGATGTCGGTGTTTGCCGTCACCGGGTTCGTCCTGGCCCTGCCGGCCGGGCTGATCTTGCAGCGCCTGGGGTTGAAGATCACCGGGCTGCTGGCGATGGGCTGCCTGGTGATTGGGTCGCTGGTGGGCGGGCTGTCGGCTTCGGCCGGGCTGATGTTGTTCAGCCGGATCATCGAGGGGGTCGGGATGGGGTTGATCGCAGTCGTTGCCCCGGCGGCCATTGCCATGTGGTTCCCGCCCCACAAACAGGGTGCGCCGATGGGCCTGTGGGCCACCTGGGTGCCGGTGGGGGCCATCCTCATGTTCGTCCTGGCCCCGGCGATGGCCGACGCGTTTGGCTGGCAGTCGATCTGGTGGTTTGGGGCGGGGTTTGCCGCCCTGGCCTTCGGGCTGGTGCTGGTCTTCATGCGCACGCCCCCGGCCCTGGAAGCCGGGCGGTCGGCTGGCCTGCCGGTGGAGCCGCCGGATATGAAGCAAGCCCTGAGGAACCGGAATATGTGGCTGTTGGCTGCCCTGTTTGGGCTGTTCAACCTGGGCACCATGCCCATGAGCACCTATTACCCCACCTTCCTCAACACAGTCCGCAATTATGACATGGCAAGCGCTTCCTTCGTCGCCAGCCTTACGATGATGACCATCCTCCTTTCGGCCCCCCTGGCGGGGGCGCTGCTGGATCGCCTGGGGTCGCGCCGGGCGCTGCTCACCTGGCCGTTCCTGGGGGCGGCCGTGATGATGCTGCTGCCGTTCACCGTCACCGGGGCGCTGATCCCGCTGCTGCTGATCCTGATGGGAATCAACTCTGGCGCGGTCCCCACAGCCACGTTCTCGGCCGTGCCGGAAATCATGCGCAAACCGGAGCTGGCCGGGCTGGGCATGGGGGCGGTGAGCCTGGGGCAGAATTTGGGGATGTTCCTGGGGCCGATCCTGTTTGGGGCGCTGGCCGAGCGCCTGGGCTGGGCCGCAGCCGGGTTTGCCATGGCGCCGATTCTGCTGGCCGGGCTGTTTATCGGGCGCATGATCCGGGTGCGCTGAAAGCCGGTCGATCGCCGGGGGCCTGGCTTTGCCGCGCCAGGCAGGCCGAAGGCGGAAGAGTCGCCATTCTCAAATGTACTGCCGGGCGGCGGGGACGACCTGCGCGTACAGGTGCAGCAACTCATCACGCCAGCGCTCGCGGCTGTAGCAGCGCCGCACGCGGTCCAGGGCGGCCTGGCCGTATTGCTGGCGCTCGGTGGGCGATTGCAGCAGGCGCAGCAGGGCGGCGGCCAGCTCGGCCGGCTGGTGGGGGGCCACCAGCAAACCGGCGTTTTCTTCCAATAAGAAGGGGCTTTCGCCCACCCGGGTGGCTACGACCGGCAGGCCGCTTGCCATGGCTTCCAGCACCGTCACCGGCGTGCCTTCGATGTTCGATGAATTGGCGTATACATCGGCGCAAGCCATCAACCGGCGGGCATCGTCGCGGTGGCCCAGCAGGAAGATGTGATCGTGCATTTGCAGCCCATCGATCTGGGCTTGCAGCGTGGGCTGCAAATCGCCGCGCCCGGCGATGACCAGGGCGCTGGGGGGTGCTTTCGACTGGATGCGGGCGTAGGCTTCGATCAGGTCGTGAAAGCTTTTTTGTTCTACCAGCCGGCCAACCGATAAGACCATCAGCCGGGCAGGATCGCCCATTAACTGGCGGCGCAGGGCCTGGCGCTCGCCGGCCTCCAGGATGGGCAGCGGTTCGATGGCGTTGGGAATGACCACCAGGGGCGCTTTTGGCCCCAACCGGGCGCGGGCAAACTCTCCGACCATGCGGCCGTTTGCCATGATCACATTTGCCAGATAGCGCATGCTCAGCCGTTCCAGCAGCTCGCGCCGGCGGGTGTAGGTCTTGTACTCGAAATCGGCGTTGCGCAGTGAGGCGATGACTGGCGTGCCGCTCAAGACCCCGGCGGCCGGGCCAATGATGTTGGCATAGGTCAGGTAAGTGTGCAGCAGGTCGAACTTTTCGGCCCGCAGAAAGCGGGTCAGCCGGGCAAAGCTGCCTGGGCTAAACAGGACGTCGAACGGGAAGGAGACCACCGGCGCACCCAGTTCGTTCAACCGGGCCGGGACGGTCGAATCGGATGAATCGCTCAGGTCGATTACGGTGATCTCGATGCCCAGCGGGCGCAGAGTCTCCACCAGGAAGATCTGCATCCGCTGGGCGCCGCCCCAATACAGGGTGTCAAGCATCTGGGCAATTCGCATAGGTTTACCTGGCTTAAGGCTGCTGGCCGTGATGGTCGGTTGCCAGCCAGCGGTCGATGCAAGCCTGGAGGGTTTCGGCCATCACCCGCACGTTCGGCTCGTGGAAGATGGTTTCGTGGTCGCCGGGGATTTCGTAATCGAGGATTGGGCCAGTCACGTACTGCCCCCAACCCAGGGTTGGGTCTGGCGCAGCGCGGCGTATCTGCTGGCTGGCGCGCAGGATGGTGATTGGGCCAGTGTAAGGCCGGGGGGTGTAAATCTCGGCAATGCGGTGGTTGGTTTCGCGCACCCGATGGATGCGCAGGGCGGGGGTCAGGTGGCGGTTCAAGCGCAGGTACAGCCGCGAGAGGGTTTCGTCTCTAACCCAGCGGTAGCGTTGGCTCAGGCGGCGGCTGACGCGCTCCAGGCCCTGGCTCAGGCCCTGCTGGAAGCTGACCTGGGTGATGTTTGCCAGTTTGCCGCTCAGGCGAGTATCCTGCTCTTCGATATAGAGCGGGCTGGGCGCGTCCAGGAAGACCACCAGGGGCGGCGGATCGCCGGCGGCCAGCGATTGCTGTGCCATTTCGTAGATCACCACGCCGCCCATCGAGAACCCACTGATAAGATAGGGGCCGCGCGGTTGGATGGTGCGGATCTCGGCCAGGTAGTGGGCGGCCATGTCTTCCACCCGGTTGAAGGGCGGCTCGACCCCGTCCAGGCCGCGCGCCTGCAGGCCGTAGAACGGCTGGCTGGGAGAAAGGTAATTGGCAAAGCGGGCATAGAAGAAGGCCCCGCCGTCGGCGTGGACGCAGAACAGCGGCGGAAGCGAACCTTGCGGGCGGATCGGCACCAGCGAGGTCCAGGTGGGCTTCCAGCCCTGGTCGAGCAGGGCGGCGGCCATCTGGGCGATGGTGGGGGCGTGGAAGATCAGGGCCAGCGAGAGCGGCTTGCCCAGCTCGCGTTCCAGGGCGGTCATCAGGCGCACAACCAGCAGCGAATGGCCGCCAATCTCGAAGAAATTGTCGTTGATGCCGATGGGCGAAGTTCCTAATAACTCTTCCCAGATTTTCACCAGGCGCAGCTCCAGCTCGTTGCGCGGCGCCGCGTAGCTTTCGGCGCTCTCCAGGTGGGCCGCGCCGGGCGCAGGCAGGGCGCGCTGGTCGATTTTGCCGCTGGGCGTGAGCGGGAAGGCATCCAGAAAGACCCAGGCCGCGGGGATCATATAGTCCGGCAGGCGAGCGGCGGCGTGTTTACGCAGCTCGGCCTGGGTGAGGTCTGCGCCGGGCTGCGGCACGAGGTAGGCGATCAGCCGCACCTCGTCGCCGGCTTTCCCGGCGATGACCCGCGCCTGTTTGACCCCCGGGTGTTGAGCCAGCACGGCCTGGATTTCGCCCAACTCTACCCGGAAGCCGCGAATTTTAATTTGGAAATCCGCTCGCCCCAGGTATTCGATGACTCCATCCGGCCCGTAGCGCCCCAGGTCGCCGGATTGATACAATCGGGCGTCTGGGTCGTCGCTGAAGGGATTCTGGATGAAGCGTTGGGCGGTCAGGTCGGGGCGCTGCCAGTAGCCGCGCGCCAGCCCCTTGCCGCCCACGTAGATTTCGCCCACCACCCCCACCGGCACCGGTTGAAGCTGCCCATCCAGCAGGTAAATCTGGGTATTGGCGATGGGCCGCCCGATGCGCACCGGCGTACCGGGTTGGCGAATCTCATAATAGATCGAATCTGCGGCGGCCTCCGACATCCCGTACAGGTTGAGCAGCAGGCGTCCTGGCATCTGGCGGGTGAACTGCTCGGCCAGTTCGGGGGGCAGGGCCTCGCCGCTGGCGGCCCAGTAATCCAGGCCGGGCAGGCGCTCGGCCAGGTCGGGGAAGGTGTCGAGCATCAGCCGGATCAGCGACGGCACCAGCACCAGCCGGGTGACGCCTTCGGCGGCCAGCGTTTCGACAAACCGGCGGGTATCCTTCAGCACTTCATCGGGGATGACTACCAGCGGCACGCCGGCCAGCAGCGAGCCGAAAATCTCCCATACCGCATCCACAAAGCTGAGGGCGGTTTTCTGGCACATTACTTCGCCGGGCGTGAAGGGATAGGTCTCCCAGCCCCAGTACAGCCGGTTGAGGGCAGCCCGGTGCAGCCCCAGCACGCCTTTGGGCCGCCCGGTTGAGCCAGACGTGTAGGTGATGTAGCAGGCGTTTTCGCCGCTCAAACGGCGGGCCGGGGTCGCAGTTGGGGATTGGGCGATCTGCGGGTCGCCGATGTCGATAATCTGGCCGTCGTATTGGGCGAACTTTTGTTGTTGGGCGGGGTTCGTCACCAGCCAACCGGCCTGGGCGTCGTCGAGCATGAACTGCAGCCGTTCGAGCGGGTAGGCCGGGTCGAGCGGAAGATAGACCGCCCCGGCCTTGAGGATGCCCAGCACCGCCGCCAGCATATCCAGCGAGCGTTCCAGGCACACGCCTACGATGGACTCGGTCTGCACGCCGCGCGCTTGCAGACAGTGAGCAAGCTGGTTGGCGCGAGCGTCTAGGGCGGCGTAGGTCAGGCTTTGCTCGCCGCAGCGGGCGGCCACCTGTTCGGGGACCCGGGCAACCTGGGCCTCGAACAGGTCGGGCAGGGAGGCGTCGAGCGGGTAGGGCCGCCCGGTCTGGTTCCAATCGACCAGGATCTGCTGGCGTTCGGCCAGGGTGAGCATGGGCAGGGCGTTCAGGCGCGTCTCGGGTTCATCCAGGGCGTGGATCAGCAGGGTTTGGAAGTGGGTCATCAGGCGCTGGATGGTGGCCGCCTCGAACAGGTCGAGGTCGTACTCGCAGAAGCCTTGCAGGCCGTCGGGAGTTTCGGTCAGGTCGAGCATGAAATCCAGTTCGGCGGTGCGCTGTTCCAGGGTCAGAAATTCGGCCTGCACGCCGGGCAGTTCCGGCCGCGGCGGCGGGACATTTTGCAGGAGCAGGGTTACATCGAAGAAGGGATTGCGGTTGGCTGCCCGGCGTGGATGCAGGGCCTGGACGACCAGGTCGAACGGGGCGGACTGATGGGCATAGGCCCCCAGGGTGGTCTCGCGCACCCGCTTCAGCAGCTCGCGGAAGGTCGGGTCGCCGCTCAGGTCGGTGCGTAAGACCAGCGAATTGACGAAGAAGCCGATCAAGCCATCCAGTTCCGGCTGGTGACGGTTCGCGATGATCGTCCCCAGGGTCACGTCGGTCTGGGCGGTGTAGCGCGCCAGGGTGGCCTGCAGCCCCGCCAGGAGGATCATGAACAGGGTGGCGTCTTCGGCCCGGCCGAGGGCCTGCAGGCGGGCGGTTAATTCGGCTGAGAACTTCACCGGCAGGCGCGCCCCGCGAAAGGCGCGTTGGGCCGGGCGGGGGTGGTCGAGCGGAAGCTGGAGCGGGGTTACATCTTTCAGCGTCTCGCGCCAGTAGCTCAGGTAGCGTTCTAACCGCTCGCCCTGCATGACGCGCCGCTGCCAGAGGGCGTAATCGGCAAACTGCACCGGCAGCGGCGCCAGGGGCGAAGCCTGCCCGCGCCCAGCCGCGGCGTACAGCGCCGAAAGCTCCTCGAAGAACACCGCAATCGACCAGCCGTCGGAGATGATATGATGGGTGACGATAATCAGAACATGGCAGGCGGGGTTCAGGCGGGCCAGCGCCAGGCGCATCAGCGGGCCGGTCTGCAAGTTGAACGGGCGGGCGGCCTCGTCGGCCCCCAGGCGGCGCACATACTCGACCTGTTCGGTTTCCGGCAGATCTGGCACAGCGATCAGGGGCATGGGGATAGTCAGCCTGGGCGCGATGACTGGCGCCGGCTGCCCGTCTACGTTTTCGAAATGGGTGCGCAGAATTTCGTGCCGGGCGACGATCATTTGCAGGGCCTGCTCCAGGGCTGGGATGTCAAGCGGGCCGGTCAGCTTTAGCGCATCGGAGATGTTGTAGGTGGGGTTGCCCGGCACCATCTGATCGAGGAACCACAGGCTTTCCTGGGCGAAGGATGGGTAAAGTCGGTCTTCTGGCTGGCGGGGGGCCAGGCGCGGCTCGTCGCCGGCCTGGGCGGCGTTTTGCAGGCGCTCGCTCAGCCCGGCGATGGTGGGCGCATCGAACAGGTCGCGCAGCGGCAGGTCGATGTGGAAGCGCTGGCGCACGCGGGCTACCACCCGGGTTGCCAGCAGCGAATGGCCGCCGATCTCGAAGAAATCGGCGTGCAAGCCGATGGATTTGAGGCCCAGCACCTCCTGCCAGATGCGCTGCAGCTCGGCCTGGGTTTCGGTTTGGGGCTGCGCATCGGCCGGCGAGGCGGTCAGGTCGGCAAAGTCAGGGGTAGGCAGGGCGCGCCGGTCGAGCTTGCCGTTGGGGGTCAGGGGCAGCGCCTCCAGGAACAGGATGACCGCCGGGACGAGGAAATTGGGCAGGCGTTCGTGCAGCCAGGCGCGCAGTTCGCTTGCGGCGAGCGCGCCGGGCTGGCGGAGGACGACATAGGCGGCCAGGTAATCGGGGCTGGGGCCAATGGGTTGGCCTACTACGGCTGTGGAGCGCACCTCCGGGTGCTGGAGCAGGGCGGCTTCGATCTCCCCCGGCTCGATGCGCACGCCGCGCAGCTTGACCTGCTGATCGGCTCGCCCGACAAATTCCAGGCTGCCATCGGGCCAGCGCCGGGCCAGGTCGCCGGTTTTGTACAGCCGTTCGCCGGGCTGGCCCCAGGGTGAGGCGATGAATTTCTGGGTGGTCAGGTCGGACCGGTTGAGGTAGCCGCGCGCTACGCCCGGCCCACCGACGTAAATCTCGCCCGGCTGGCCTTCGGTCACTGGCTGAAGCTGCTCATCGAGCAGGTAAACCTGCACGTTCTCGACCGGCGCGCCCAGGGGCAGAATTCCATCGGGCAGGCCGGGGCCTAGCTCGCCGCAGGTGGTGACGGCGGTGCATTCGGTCTGCCCATAGGTGTTGAACAGATGTACGCTGGCCGGGGCCAGGGCTTGCCACTGGCGCCAGGTCTCCCAGCGGGCGCGCTCGCCGCCGATGATAACCACCCGCAGCGCAGGCGGCAGTTGCAGGGCCTGTTCTTGCAGTTGGGCGGTCAGCTCGTGCCAGAAGGCTGTAGGCAGGTTGACGTAGGTGATGCCCCAGGCGGCGCAATTTTCAATGAAGCGCGGGATTGAATCGAGCATGTCGGCGCTGCGCAGCACCAGGGTAGCGCCGCTGGTCAGGCAGGGAAAGATTTCTTCGGCGCTGGTGTCCCAGCTAATGGATGCAAATTGCAGCATACGCTGGCCCGGCCCCAGGCCATAGGTTTGCCGCGCCGCGCGAATATAGTTCAACCAGCCGCCGTGTTCCACCATCACCCCCTTGGGCTGGCCGGTGGAACCGGAGGTATACATGACGTAGGCCAGGTGGTTTTCCTGCGCACAGGGGGGCAGGTTGGCCGGGCTGTAGGGGGCAAGCGCCCGCTCATCGTCGATCAGCAGGGTTGGCCCGCTAAACGCGGCGACTTTGGGCTGCAGGCTGGCCTGGGTAATCAGGGTCAGCGCGCCTGAATCGTTGAGCATGAATTCCAGGCGTTCGAGCGGGTAGGCCGGGTCGAGCGGCACGTACGCCCCCCCGGCTTTCAGCACTCCTAGCAGGGCCACGATCAGGTCGAGCGAGCGATCCAGACAGATGCCCACCCGCGTATCCGGGCCAACGCCCAGAGATTGCAGATAATGGCCCACCTGGTTGGCGCGGGCGTTCAGGGCCTGGTAGGTCAGGCTTTCGCCGTTAGCCTCAACGGCTGCCAGGTCTGGGGTAAGGGCAGCCTGCTTGGTGAATTCATCGGCCAGTGAATGGGGGATGGTGGGCTTGGCAAGCATGTTAACTCCTCATCAACAATCAAACCGGTATAGTTTAGCCGCCTGGACCCGCTTTTATTGCTCCTGAAACGCGCCGCGTAACTGCCGCCAGCCAAAAGCAAGCGCCTCAGGTTTGAGGATCAACAAGGCCGCCAGATAAAGAATACCACCCGTGAGGATGCTCACGGTCATTTGCAGCCAGGGGTTCAATGCCTGGCTGAAGCTCAAAACGATTTGGGTTCCCAGGGCCATCAGCCCGCCGGCCGCAAAGGCCGGCCAGAGCGCTTCGAACAGCCGGGCCAGGCTGATCCGAATCAGGCGGGTGGCGACGTACAGGCTGAGGACAGCCCCCACCAGGGCCGCCGCAGCCTGCATCTGCCCGACGGCGGTGATGGAGCGAGCCACGCTCACGGCCCACCATAGGGCCGGGAAGAGGATCCCCAGCCGCGCCAGCCCCACCCAGGTGAGGATCTGCGGCCGGCCTTCGGCCTTGTAGATGCTCCCGGCCGGGTAGGCCAGCGAGATAAACAGGGTGTACAGGGCCAACATCTGAATAACCGGCGCGGCCGGCGCCCATTTTTCGGAGAAGATCGCCACAGTGAGCGGGTGGGCGATGATCGCCAATCCAAAGGCCAGCGGAACGGTGACCAGGGCCAGATAGCGGCTGGTGAGATAGAAGCCCCGCCCCAGGCTGTCTGGCTCGGAGCGCATGTGGGTATAGATGGGGAACAGCACATAGCCCAGGATGCGGGCGAATTGCAAGATCAGCAGGTCGGGCAGGCGGAAGGCAATCGTATACACGCCCAGGGCCGCCGAACCCAGATAGCGCCCTACCAGCAGGTAATCCAGATTGACCAGCAAGATGGCAACGATATCGACCCCCAGGATTTTGACCCCATAGCGGAGCAGCTCGCGCGCCATACGCCGGTCGAACTCGAAAGCCGGCTGCCAGGGGGTGATGATCCAGTAGGCCAGGGCTGCAACCAGGGTGCCGCTCAGGTAGCCCCAGATCAGGCTCCAGGCCCCATACCCCAGCCAGGCGAACAACATGGAAGCCAGGCCCTTGACCAACCCTTGCAGGGCGTCGGGCAGGAAAATACGCCCGAACATCAGCCGCTTGGTCAAAACGGCATCGTGCGTGTCGCCCAGCGAGCGCAGCGGATAAACGAAGCCCAATATGCGCAGCACGGGCGTCACGCGCGGGTCATTGAAATACAGGCTTGCCAGCGGCGCCACCAGCCAGGTGAGGCCAAACACCAGCAGGCCGATCAGCAGGTTGAGCCAGAAGCCCGTAGAAGCGGTGCGCTTGTTTTCGGGGTAGTAGATCAGGGCCGGGCCTACGCCCAGGTCGCTGACCACGTCGAGAAACGAGATGGCGGTTAGCGCATAGCCTACTACCCCGAAGTCATCCTGGCTGAGCAGGCGCGCCAGAAAAGCTGTGCTGATTAGCACCATCAGCTTCCCGGAAAAGAAAGTGAGATAGTGCCAGGCAGCCCCCTGGAGGGTGGATTTCCCTAAATTGGCGCGCCGCTCTGCTTCAGCCATAGTCTCCCTGGCAAGATGCCCCATGCAAATAGATTGAAGCGCCTGGAACCGCTAAAATCTGGCGAAGTCTGACCGGTAGTTGGGAGTTTGCAGATGGCTGCGCCGCCCGCAAACTCCCAACTACAGAAATTTTCCCGGCGAAGCCGGAACAACCTTTATTCGATAGCCGAGGGATGCCAACCGCGACCCTCCAGAGAAAAAACTTTCTTCGGGTCAAACCGAAAAGATTGCACTATTTTCCGGTATGGAAACGAACGGGCCTGAATTGCCCCGCTTCAGGCCGCCCGGCTGCGAAACCAATTTGGGCTCTTCCGCTGAAGGCGGAGTTGACCTATCTTTTGGGGGTTGCGGTTGGCTACACCAACGGTACCACTCCATTAAACCGTGGAACAGGCATGGCGCTCTGCGAGCGCCTTCAAAAAGAGTTGTTTCGTGAATTTTGTCGCCCGAAGTGCGACAAAATCCACGATTCATCCTCTTTCCAGGCGAGCTTCGCTCGCCAGTCCTCTCCACCCCGGTTAAGTGGGGAGCTACCACATCAACTGCAACCCCAAAAAGATAGAAATTTTCCCGGCCAAGCCGGAAGAACCCCAATTTACTTCTCGAAAGGCATTTCCATCCAAATCAGAGTCTGGTGAGCCCAGAAGCCGGCCTGGCGGATAGCCTCATCGAAGTGACGCGCCGGGTAGTCGATCATCAGAGCGCGCCGGGAAGCCAGGTCGGTGCGGGCTTTCACCAACAGGGCCTGCACCACGCGCTCGTCGATTATCGCCGGGGCGGCCAGCCACAAGGCGTTGGCGTAGCCGGCGGTGGTTTGCCAGGCCAGGGCGGCCTGCAGCTTGCCATCCCGCAGCGCCGCCCACTGGCGGGTGGTGATGGCATACAAAAATCGGTACACGCCCCCCACCAGGCCGGGCCGCAAGGCGGCGATTTTGATCGGCATATGCCAGGAGAGCCGGTCTGGGTAGCTGCGCTCCAGCCAGGCTCGCTGGTAGTTCCACGCTTTGCCGGGCGGGGCGCCAAAGCTGTAGCCAGGCGGCAGCGCGGCGGGCGGTATTTCGGGCTGGCTGAACCAGGTCGTGCGCCGGGCGCGCTCTAAAAAGCCTAATCCCTGGTACAGCCGGATCGCTCCGGGGTTATCTTCGCGCACGTGCAGCCAGACTGCCGGGCAGCTCCGCAGGCGGGCATGTTCGGCCGCTTTGGCGGTCAGTTCTTTTGCAATTCCACGCCGCCGATATTCAGGATGCACAGCCACGTTGGCGATCAGAAAATAGCGCCGGCCCTTGAGAAAATAAGGGATCAGACTGACATTGCCCACCAGCCGCCCATCCTCCAGCCATACATACCCCTGCATGGCCGGCGCGGCCCACTCGGCTGAATTGATCCAGCTCGTCCAGGAGGCGTTGTTGGCCGCGCTGCGCATGCGGCCCAAATAATCCCGCCCGTCGGGGTCGAGCGTATCGGAGAAACAAATCTCGACCAGGTCGGCCACAGCGCCTAAATCTCGCCGCACATCGAATGGGCGGATGTGGGTCTCGGCCGCAGCAGAAGGATGAACATCGGCGATTGCAGTCATGCGCTACTCTCTCCACCATTTTACCGCATTTTGCTCTGAATTCTCTTTCTCACCCCCGGCTAATGATATAATGTCAAACGCTTGTGCTAAAAAAGCAGTAGCTTGGTGGGGTGGTGCTTCGTGGGCGCGGCTCACGAAAGACCGGCGCATCAATGACGATACGGACCCCTATGTCAATTGATTTTCAGCAAGTACGCCAGCAAATCAAGACCCTGGGAGAAGGGGCCAGGCTGCGCGCTGCGCGCCTGATCGAACTGCGCCAGCAGGCCGAGGCCTTGCTGGCCCAACATGCCGACAACCCGGCGTTCTTAGAGCAGCGCGCCGTGCGCATCATGCGCCTGTATGACCCTAACCTGCGCTGCGCTTTGCCCGCCCGCCAGAACCCCGAACCGCTCAACGCCCATTTTCCTCAGCCCAATCTGCCGGTGGAGGCGACCCTGTTGGCCGCCGATGGCTCGCAGATTGCGCCCGACCGCAACGTCGAGGTCAACTATGGCCTGATTAACGTCGGCGCAATCCAGATGCGTTTGCAGACCCCCCACGCGCCCCAGGTGAGCATCCAGAGCCGCCTGCTGTACGATGAGCTGATCCAGGGGCCGGGCGGCGGGCTGATGGCCGAAGACCGCCTGGCCCTGGAGCGCGACCTGAGCGAGCGCATCCGCCTGGCCGAGTTGGCCGAGCAGGCCCCTCCGCCGATAGTCAGCCTCACCGATGGCCCGCTGGAGCTGTGGGGAGCTAAGGAGACGCAAGACGGCGAGTTCCTCAACAGCCTGGAGCAGTACCAGGCTGCCCTGCTGCGCCTGTGTCGCATTGGCGCGACCACCGCCGGATATGTGGATAAGCCGGCCGCCAACCTGCTGGTGCGCCTGTTAGAAATCGCCTCGCTGAGCGAAGAAGAGCTTCCCGAAGTCAAAAAAAGCTACCCCCTGCAAGGGGTGACCGATCGCTATTTGTTCAACCGGCTGCTTGCGCCGGGCGAGCGTTCGGCCGTGTTTGCCATGCAGTCGCGCTCGGCCCAGCGCTACCAGGATGAGCTGGCGCTGCATTTCTTCTATTTGAATGTGGGCCGCCAGCAGCATCCCTGGGTGGCGCGGGTCGAGATCCCGGCCTGGGTAGCCCAAGACTGCGCCCTGCTGGACGGGCTGCACGCCGTGTTGATGGCTCAAAGCCGGGCCTTAGGCGCGCATCCCTATCCCTATATTCTGCACCGCGCGCATGAAGCCGCCGTGGTGACGTTTGAGGAAAAAGCCGAAGTCACCCAGATGATCGTTCTGGAGCTGCGCAACCGGGGGGTCGAGGTGGACGAAGGCTCGCAAAAGCAGGCCAACAAGAACGTCAGTGGTGGGCGCACTTCATTTCCAAACTAGTCATGAGGAAACTGCAATGACGCATACCATTCCCATCGGCCGCTTGCTGCGGGCAGGTACGGCCGGCTTTGTGGTTGGCTGCCGGGTGTCTCAGTTGGATGATCCATCCTTTGGCGCGCTGGTAATCGCGCCGGTCAGCCGCAGTTACCAGATTTATGGCCTCATTTACGATATTCATATCGACGACGATGGGCTTGTGCGCCAGTTGGTGACCGCCGACCGGGTGGACGACGACATCATCAACGATAATCGCCAGAACCGCAACGTGCCGTTGGAGATCAGCGTGCTTTCGGTGGGCTACCGCTTGGATGGGCGCGTCTATCACCTGCTGCCGCCCCGCCCGCCCCTCAGCCTGGATGTGATCTGCCTGTGCAGCGACGATGAAATGTGTGAATTTACTGGCGCGGGGCGCTTTGGCTATTTTCGCCACCTGCTGCGTGCCGCCGACCTGCCCCTGGGCGAGCTGCTGGCCGCCCACATCCAGCAGGTGCAGGATTGCCAGGCTCAACACGGCCGCCCCGCCTGGACTCAGGCTGCTGTGCAAGAGCTGATTACCTTGCTGCGCGACGATTACCCCCGCCTGATGGACGTGCTGCGAGGCATCGGAGAAGTTTCCGATTGAGGCGGATGAGGGCGCCGCCGCGCCGCGGCTGCACCCTCATCCGCCTCAATCCGGTGGGGAGTTGCCGGCCGCGGGGCGGCCGGTAAAACCTTCGCCGGCCAATCACACCAATCGGAGGCCGCTGTGTTTCCCAATCCTAAATCAGCAATCGACAATCATCAATCTGAGATCGGCTACATCGTAGGCGGCAGCCTCAAAGATAACCTGTACGCCCGGCTGGTAGCGCCGTCGCAGACGGTGCAGGAGGGCGGGTTTGTGGTGGTGGAGAGCGGCGAGTGGCTGTTCTATGGCCTGATTACCGACTTGCAGCTTGGCGCAACCGACCCGCGCTTTGCCGACGAGCAGAGCGAGCTGCGCCTGCCCGCCAACCTGGCCCACCTGCTGCACGGGCAGACCCTCTATACGAACCTGGTGATCCTGCCGGCCCTGATGCTGGAGCGCGGGCCAGAGCCGGGCGGCCCGGAATACGCCGCCTGGCTGGAACGCCTGCGCCTGAACCTGCAGGACACGCCCCGCCCCATCCCTATCAAGACTATCCCACCCCACCATGCCAGGGTGCGCTTGGCTGGGCCGGGCGACATTGCCGAAATCTTCGGCCAGGCCGATAGCAAATCGAACTTCGTCATCGGCTATACCCGTGAGCAGGGTCACCCGGTGTGCCTGAACCTGGAGAAGTTCGTCCAGCGCTCGTCGGGCATCTTTGGGGCCACCGGCACGGGCAAATCCTTCCTTACCCGCATCATCCTGGCCGGGCTGATCCATTACAACCGGGCCTCGGTGCTGGTGTACGATATGCACAACGAATACGGCCTGGACGATACCGCCTCCGATACAGGGAAAAAGGTGGTCGGGCTGCGCACCAAGTTCCCCGGCAAGCTGCAGGTGGTGGGCCTGGGGCGCGGGGCGCGCATCCGCGGCCAGGCCCCCGATTTCAACCTGGAAATCGCCCAGCGCGATATTCAACCGGGCGATATTGAGATGCTCAGCCGCGAACTGAACCTGAAAGAAACCACCCCCACCACCCTGGATGCCCTGTGGCACGACTTCGGCCCCAACTGGTTTGCCGAGTTCCGGGCGATGAAGGTGGGATCGGTGATCGAAGACCCGGAGACGGGCAAGAAAATTCCCGCCCCCGACAGCGTTGCCTTCTGGTGCAACCGGACCGGGGTGAACCAGATGGCCGCCGAGGGGCTGCACAGCAAGCTGAGTCGGGTGTTCAACCTGCAATACATCGTCGAGCAACCGGCCGCCGACAGCGTGGGCCAGGTCATCCAGGCCCTGGAGGCCGGGCGGCACGTGGTGCTGTCGTTTGGCGAGCATGAGAGCGACCTGGACTATCTGCTGGTGAGCAACCTGCTCACCCGGCGCATCCGAGAAGCCTGGGAGAAACGCACCAACGAGTTTCGCACCCACGGCGAGAAGGAACCCCGCCCGCTGGTGATTGTGGTGGAGGAGGCGCACAAGCTGCTCAACCGCGAGCTGGCCGCCCAGACCACTTTCAGCACCATCGCGCGCGAGCTGCGCAAATATTACGTCACCCTGCTGGTGGTCGATCAGCGCCCGTCACAAATCTACGACGAGGTGATGTCGCAGTTGGGGACGCGCGTCTCCGGCTGGCTGGGCGACGAAGACGACATCCGGGCGGTGCTTTCGGGGCTGGCCGGGCGGGAGGCGCTGCGCGGTATGCTGGCCCGTCTACAGCCCAAGGAAGAAGTGCTGCTGTTGGGGTGGGGCATGCCGATGCCCCTGCCGGTGCGCTCGCGCCGCTACGATGACCTGTTTTGGGCTGAACTGCTGGGCGGCAAGCCGGAGGGCAAAGTGACCGAGGCGGATTTGTTAAAGGATTTAGGCTTCTAAGCCTTTGGGTTGGGCAGCCTCACTCAATCGGGGAGAAAGACTAGATTGGGGGATCGTGGTGTGGCTTAGCTAACACCACGATCCCCCAATCTGGGCCCCCCCGCCATCGGCGGAATAGCCGCAGCTATAGAAAGATTCCCGCCGGCAGAAGACCTATCAAGGAGAAGATGAGACGATTCTATAAATATTTTGCCGGGCGGTTAATCCTGGTAAAATAATGATGTATTTCAAGTCAACTAAGGAGGTTTACGTGATTAGCAATTCCCTGATGGAAGCCATCAACGAACAAATCAACGCCGAGTTGTACTCGGCCTACCTGTACCTGGCGATGTCGGCCCACTTCGAGGCGGCCAACCTGCCCGGTTTCGCCAAGTGGACCCGCATGCAGGCCCAGGAAGAAACCGAGCATGCCATGAAGTTCTTTGACTTCATCAACGATCGCGGCGGGCGGGTTCACCTGCACGTCATCCAGGCGCCGCCGACCAGCTTTGGCACGACCCTGGAAGTCTACGAGCAGATCCTGGAACATGAAATGAAAGTCACCGGCCTGATCAACGCCCTGTACGAGAAGGCCCTGGCCGAAAAGGACTACGCTGCCCAGGTGCTGCTGCACTGGTACATCGCGGAGCAGGTCGAAGAAGAAAAGAATGCCAGCGCAATTGTCGAACAACTGCGCATGGCGGGCGACCGGCCAGGCAACCTCATGTATTTGGATCGCCACGTAGGCAAGCGCGAAGACTGATCTTGATGACCAGCCGCGGCAGGCTGGCCTGAAAAAGTATCGACCAGGGGATTTTTGTCGCGCAGAGTGCGACGAGATCCCCTGGCCCTCTCTTTTCTGGGGCGCTTCTCAAGCGCCCCTGCCTCCCCACAATGGAGCGGAACGATAGTGCGTAGGGTTGCCGTTTTGGATGAACAGGGGAGATGCCCATGGATCTACAGCAGGCGATCGATGCTTTTGCCCTGGCGACCGTCAACCTGACCGAGGCCGACCTGGAACGCCCCTGGGACTGGGAAGAGTACGACGAAGGAGTGCGCTTCGCTTTCTTCCGCACCTATGAAGAACTGCGCGATTTATCGTCGCGCCTGTTTGCTCAGCGCTTGCAGATGGGCCGCCCGCGCACTCTGGCCCAACACTGCCTGGCGCAGTACCACGCCGCTTATCAAGACCTGCGGGCAGTGACCCAGGGCGTGGACGACGCGTTGGCGTCTCGCGCCCCTGCCGAGGGCGAATGGTCGCTGCGCGAAACCCTGGTGCATATGCTGCGCGCCGAGCGTTCTTTCTTCGCCATCTGCCATTACGCCGTCGAGCGCGAGCGGGCCATCGGGCGGGGCGAGCCGGAACGCCCCCCTGCCTTGACCGACGAAGACTGGGATGCGTTTTGGGCTGCGTCTAACGATCCTTTCAGTGGTTTGCGCGACCAGGCCCCCTTTTCGATCCTGATGGATTATTTCGCCGGGCTGCACCAACGCGTCCTCTCTTACTTTGCCGACCTGAGCGAGGCCGAATTGGAAACGCCTTCGATTTATTGGGAAAGCACTCCCATGCCGCTGATCTTCCGCCTGCACCGTTTCGATTCGCACCTGCGCCAGCATACAATCCAGATGGAGAAGTGCCTGCAAACCCTGGTCGGGCCGCCCGGCGAGGCCCGCCGCTTGCTGCGCCTGATCTATACCGCCCTGGCCGAATTGCAAGGGACACAGATCGTGGCCGCGGCTTCCGGCATCGCCGGATACGGCGACGCAGCCTGTGAGCGCCTGGCGGCCGAGATCGAGCGCCGCACAGCCGAGGTCCTGGCCGCACTAGAAGATAAAGCTTGAAAGCCTGTTTATGACTCTGGATACCCCTCCCCAGTCCCCTGCCTATTGCTCCGATCTATCGCTGGCGGCCGGCGAGCCGTTGATCGGCAGCGCCACCCAGACCGCTGGCTATATCTTGATCGAATATCCAGACGCCTGGGGAGAGAAGGCCCTGGACGAGTCGACCATCCCGCCGGCGGTCAAAAATCACCTCAAGGCGTTTGGCCGGGCCTATCCGTTGGTCAAGACCCTGCTGGTGCGCCCGGCTTCGCTGGCCCAGGCTGGCGAGCGGCGCTGTTTTTTGGTCGTGACGCACGAGCGTCAACCGGCTATCTACGCCTTCCCTCTACCAACCTATGAAAGCCTGCTCGACCTGGACCTGGCCGATATTTTGAGCGGCGACGTCGATGGCGTGGACCCTTACCATGCTTATCGCCGCAGCCAGCCGCTCTTCCTGGTCTGCACCAATGGCCGGCGCGATATCTGCTGCGCTCGCCACGGCGCGCCGGTAGTGAGCGCCCTGCTCTCGTTGGCCCAGGACAGCCCCGAACCGCTGGTCTGGCATTCGACCCACCTGGGAGGGCATCGTTTTGCGGCCAATCTGTTGTGTCTGCCGCATGGCCTGCTGTATGGCCGGGTGCGAGCAGAATTGGCCGGGCCTATTTTCGAAGCCTACCGCGCCGGGCAGATTTTTCTGCCTAACCTGCGCGGGCGCACGGCTTACCCCCCGCCGGTGCAGGCTGGCGAGCATTTTCTGCGCCTGGAGACGGGTCTGTCCTCGCTGGAAGCCCTCTACCTGCACGAAGCCCATGCGGTGGAACCCGATCATTGGACGGCGCAGTTCTTCTCTGAAGTGAGCGGCGAGACCTACCGGCTGGATATTCGCCTTATTTCTTCAGGCGAAGAGCGGGTTTTCGAAAGCTGTCGCCTGGATAAGACTACGCCCGTGCTGCGCTATCAGGTGTCGTTGATATGAAACTGGCCACCCTGTGCTACGTTCGTAAAGATCATCAAACCCTGATGGTGCATCGGAATAAGAAAGCTAACGACATGCACCTGGGGAAATGGAACGGCCTGGGCGGCAAACTGGAGCCTGGCGAGACCCCCGAAGAGTGCGTCATCCGCGAGCTGTACGAAGAAACGGGTTTGAGCGTCCGCAGCCCGCAGCTCAAGGGCGTGCTGACCTTCCCCGGCTTTGCTAACGACGAAGACTGGTACGCCTTTGTGTTTATCGTGACCGATTTCAGCGGCGAATTGATCGATTCGCCCGAAGGCGCCCTGGCCTGGGTAGAGGATGCTCGCCTGTTAGACCTCAACCTGTGGGAAGGCGACCGCATCTTCATCCCCTGGCTTGACCAGCCCGGCTTCTTTTCCGGCAAGTTCACCTATCGGGATGGGCGGTTGGTCGATCACACTGGGGTCTTCTATGCTTCTGAGGCGGTTTAGGTGCTGGCCCTGGCCCGCTCTCGCCTGGGAGGGCGCCTGGCAGCCTGGGCGTTTGCCCGGATGAGCTTTGCCATCCCCGTTCATCGTCTGTACGATACGCCCACCCTGCTGGCCTTTGAACACCCCCGGCCCAGCTACCGGGTGCATATCTTGCTGACGCCGAAGCGAGCCATTTCCAGCCTGGAGGCTTTAGGTCCCCAGGACGCCGACTTCCTGGCCGATCTGTTTGCTGTGGTGCAGAGCCTGGTTGCCGAGCGCGGCTTATCCGCATCGGGCTATCGCCTGATTGCCAACGGCGGCGCTTACCAGGACTTTCCTCTCTTGCATTTCCACCTGATCGCCGATTAAACCTCCTTTGTCCGTGGGCAAAATTGTAGGGCGCCACCCCATTAAACCGTGAAACAGGCAGGGCGTTCTTCAAGCGCCTTCAAGAAAGAGATGCTGGATGGAGTTTGTCGCACTTCGGGCGATAAACTCCACGATTACCCCGATAACTTTTCCCTGGGCGAAGCCGGAAGAACCTGAAATAACTTGGGCTGAAGAAAGCGACAGCGGGCTTTGGAGCAATCTCCAAAGCCCGCTGTCGTCTAAGCGGCCGGTCATTCTCAGCGAGGAAACTGACGCGGGTTGTTATTGTTGTTGCGGGCGTAACTGGTGCGGTTGGGCGTCATCGGCCCGGTGTTACCCGGGCGGCTGCCGCCGGGGTGACTGCTGCTCGCTACATCCACATAAGTGGCCTCTTCGGGTTCGGGCGGGTCGATGTGGATCGTCTCGGCGCGCGGCGATTCGAACTTGACCTGCTGGCCGGGGCGATTGTTCCCGGCGGTGTGCATCGAGCGGTAGCCGCCGTTCTTGGGCTGGGTGGCGGCGATGGGCATTGGCGCCTGGCTGCGCTGCCCGGCGGCGGTCGATGGGATCGTCGGGCGGGGCTGCGGAGCGGCCTGGACGCGCTGTGTAGAAGCGGCGCGTGCCGGAACGACGGCCTGGGGCGCATCCTGGCCGAACAGCCGGTCGCCCGAAACCGAGAACGTGCCGATAATCAGCACCCGGATGAGCCAGACCAGCACGGCCACAAAGACGGGGACAACGTGCAGCAGCGTCTCGCGGCCCACCACTTCGTTGCCCAGGGTCTGGTGGCCCATCACCGCCAGGGCCACGCCCCACCAGGTGAGCATGGCGTTCATGGTGGCGGCCAGCAGCCAGGCCCCAAACAGGTACCAGTTTTCATTGTGCGCCACCGGCGTGCCAGGCTCATGCTCGCCGGGTGAGAACAGGCGGGCGATGCCGGCAAAGTCGATGCCGCAGAAGGCGATTGCCAGGATGGTGGACCAGCGCAGGCCCATGAATTTGAGATCACCCAACAGGTCCGACAGGGCGTAATCGGTGGTGCTGTAGTTGAAAATCTCAAATGCCAGCAATGCTGTCACGATGATAACGCCGAAGACAAGCCCGCGGCGAATACGAAGATCACGCACAAATTGCGATTGGTTGGTAGTCATACGTTTAGCCTCCTCAAGACCGATCCGAACTTGCTTCCGCACTGTGTCTGAGAGGCAGGTACCTGAGGCAAGTCTGTTGACAATGCATTGAACTGTCGTTATAATAATCATAGAACATAAATTCTATTATGTCAAGAGCCAATTAGAACGTTTATTCTGTTTTTGTGCGACTTGTGAACCCGATATGACCAGAAGACTCCGCTGCCCAGACGAATATTTCTCTGCGCCAGACTCGGCCCCCGAACCAGACGTTTATGAAGACGTCGACTTGGACGATGACGCTTTCCTGGAGGACGAAAACATCTACCTGCCGGCGGCTTACGACCAGCCAGCCGAAGTCGGGCCAGGGATAACGCTCTCGCTGTCCAATGGGCCGGGGCCGGGGTTGATTGCGACGGTAACGGTGGTGGTGTGTATGCTGATGGGGTTGGGCCTGTTTGCGCTTTCCGGCGGGGCCAGGGCGGCCATGTTGGCCGCCAGCGAGGCCTCGGCGGCAATCGCTACCCAGGCGGCGCAGCCGGCTGCGCCGCCCGCGGCCCAGGCTGCCGCGCCCGCCGTCCCGGTTGTATCGGCCGATTGCTCGGTGAGCGACCTGTTTCCTGGCCAGGTACGCCG
The DNA here is from genome assembly GCA_964416275.1 of uncultured Anaerolinea sp. Classification (GTDB taxonomy): domain Bacteria; phylum Chloroflexota; class Anaerolineae; order Anaerolineales; family UBA4823; genus RBG-16-57-11. The sequence continues at coordinate 57,397 of CAYQDU010000003.1, forward strand.
GTGGTGTGGGTTGATTACCCCATATGCCCACAAGCACGGCCTGGCGCCCGACCTGGTGGCGGCCCTGATCTGGCTGGAAAGTGGGGGGGATGAAGTGGCCTACTCAAAGAGCGGCGCGGTGGGGCTGATGCAGGTCATGCCCAGCGATGGGCTGTCGGCGTCTTTCATGTGCATCAATGGGCCCTGTTTTAGCGACCGGCCGACCACGGCGCAACTGCAAGACCCAGAGTTCAACATCGCCTACGGCACGCGCATGCTGGCCGGCCTGCTGCGCAAGAACGGCGACCTGCGCGAAGCGCTCAAATCCTATGGCCCCATGAACGCCGGGTATAGCTATGCCGATAAAGTCCTGGGCATCTTCCAACGCTATGGCAAATAGCGGGTCAGTTTTTTTCGCAGCTTTGCGGGGCCAGCGGCAGCCAGACGCAGAAGGTAGCGCCGTGTTCCGATGAAGAGACTTCTACCTGCCCACCGTGATTGCGCACGATCCAGTAGGCAATCGACAGTCCCAGGCCGAAGCCTTTGCCTTCACGCGTGCGGGTGCGCGATTTTTCGCCCCGGTAGAAGCGCTCGAAGATATGGGGCAGGTCCTCGGCCGGGATGCCCGGCCCGTTATCGCTGACGGTCACCCGGCCGCGCTCATTCTCTTTCCCCACGCTTACGATCACTTCACCGCCCAGCGGGGTGTATTTGATGGCATTGCCGATCAGGTTGACCAGCACCTGTTTGAGGCGATCTTTGTCGCCGCATACCTGCACTTGGTCGAAGTCGCCCAGTTTGAGCGTCAGGCGGTCTTTTGCCAGGACGCGCATTTGCTTCAATACTTCCAGAACGATTGAATCCAGCTCGACCACTTCATTCGCCAGGGGCAGCTTGCCCGATTCGGCCTGCGCCAGCAGCAGCAGATCGCCCACCAGGCGGGTGAGGCGGTCGGTCTCGCTTTCGATGCTGTCCATCGACTCTACGTCGGCGCAGTTCATGCGCCGCATCAGGTCGACGTTGCCTTTGATGACGGTGAGCGGTGTGCGCAGTTCGTGGCCCACGTCGGTCAGGAAGCGGCGCTGGGTGTTGAACAGGTTTTCCAGGCGGCCCAGGGTCTGGTTGAATGCGGTAATCAACTGGCCCACTTCATCGTCAGGCGGGCCGCTGTAGGGGATGCGCCGCGATAGGTCGTCGGCATGGGTAATTTGCAGGGCGGTCTGGGTTACGGCCTCCAATGGGGAGAGCGCCTGGTAGGTGCTGTACCAGCCGGCTACCCCGGCGATTAACATCGAGACCGCCGCGCCGATGAACAGGACAATCAGCAGCACGCTCTGCGTCGTCTTGAGGCTCGACAGGCCGATTCCGATTTGCAAAATGCCCACTACCCGGCGGGTATTGCTGTAGACCATCGGCACCGTCAGGACGCGCATGGGGATGTCTCCCACCACCACATCGCGATAGACAGTGCGCCCCAGGCGCAGGCCCAGGGTGTCGAGCGGGGCGGTGTAGCCGGTCATGTTTTGGGAGTTGGATACGATGCGCTGGTCGCGGCTCCAGACCTGGATGAAAACGTCGCTGAACTGATCTAATTCGGGGATGCTGGTCACGCCCATATCGCCGGCGCGCACCCGGCTGAGGATCAGGCCGGCGGTCCATTCCAGCCTGGCGTCAACCTGGTTGGTTAGCGTAACGCTGACCGCCACGTAGACGGCCATGCCAAACAAGAACAGGATGCCACCGACAATGGAAGTGTAGAGCAACGCCAGGCGGGCGCGCAAGGACATACGGGTTTCCTGGCCGGGCTAGGCGGCTTCGCGCAGCACGTAGCCCATCCCGCGTACGGTATGGATCAGCCGCTGCTCGTTCTCCGACTCCAGCTTCTGGCGTAAATAGCGGATATAGACTTCAATGATGTTGCTCTCGCCGCCGAAATCATAGCCCCACACCCGGTCGAAGATCATGTCGCGGGTCAATACCTGGCGGGGATGACGCAGGAACAACTCCAGCAGTTCGTATTCTTTGGCGGTCAGCGAGATCATGCGCTCGCCGCGCGAGGCCATGCGGGTGCCGGTGTCGAGGGTCAGGTCGGCAAAACGCAAGACCTGGGGGCGGCTAGGTTGCGCCCGGCGCAGCAAGGCCCGGATGCGGGCCAGCAGCTCATCCAGGTTGAAGGGTTTGACCATGTAGTCGTCGGCGCCCATATCCAGGCCTTGGATGCGGTCGTTCACGGTGTCTTTGGCGGTCAGGATCAGGATTGGAACCGGTCCGCCGGCGCGCAGGCGGCGGCAGACTTCCAGGCCATCCATGCCGGGCAGCATCAGATCCAGCACCACCAGATCGGGCGGGTTATCGCGAGCCAGGGTCAGCCCCGACGGGCCATCAACGGCGGTATCGACCTGATAGCCGTCATAAGCCAGCCCCCGGCGCAGAAACTTGAGAATTGCCTCATCGTCTTCAATGATCAAGATCCTCGCGCTCATAAGCCCTCCAGAATTGTTTTTAATATACCACAGGCTTAGAAAAAATTAAGAGAAGTTTTTGTCGGCCAGAACTTGCCTCTTGCGCAGCCTCTCTTATTTGATCTTTCCATCCTTAACATCGGTAGGGGCGGGTTTCACGAACTTCAAAAATAGAAAAAATTCCCGCCTTCGGCGGAAGAGCCTTAAATAAAAAACGGGCCGGTTACACCGGCCCGTTTTTTATCCTTAAAAACTAGGCAACTTCGACCACGGCGCCAGCGGCTTCCAGCTTGCCCTTGGCGTCGGCGGCGGCTTCCTTGCTCACGGCCTCCAGCACTTTGCTGCCGGCGGTCTCGGCCACATCCTTGGCCTCCTTCAGGCCCAGGTTGGTGAGCTGGCGGATGGTCTTGATGACCTCGATCTTCTTGGGGCCGGCGTCTTTGATGATGACGTCGAACTCGGTCTTCTCTTCGACCGGCTCAGCGGCGGCGGCGGGGCCGGCGGCGGGCATAGCGGCCATCGCCACCGGAGCGGCGGCGGAAACGCCCCAGGTCTCTTCCAGCTTCTTTACCAGTTGCGCAGCCTCGAGAACGGACAGCTTGCCCAGTTCCTCAACGAGTTTTTCCAGATCAGCCATTGTAATACTCCTTCTTTCTTCCTGAAACCGCAGGGTTTCTGCGGGGGTTTTGTCTTCGGTCTAATCAACTTCATTCACGCAGCGGGCCAGGCGGTCGGCCTGCTCAATGCGCTCGAGACGCACTCCCAACTGCGCCACGGGGCCGAGGTTCGGCTAGGCGGCCGCGGGGGCGGCGTCTTTATCGGCAAAAGCCTGCAATACGGCCGCGATCTGGCGGCCCGGCTCGGCCAGGGTGCGGACGAGCTTGCTGGCCGGGGCGTTTAACACGCCCAGCAGCTGGGCTCGCATGACCGGCAGCGGCGGCAGATCGGCCAGGGCCTGTACGTCGCGCGCTTCGATCGGCCGGCGGTCGAGATAGCCGCCTTTGACCTTGACGAACTCGGACTTGTTCGAGTATTCCGAGATCACCTTTGCCATTTCGGCCGCGCTGCGGAATGCAAACACCACCGCGGTGCTGCCTTCGAGCTGCTTTTCGTTGATGGGCATGCCGGCCTGTTCCAGCGCAACCCGCCCCAGCGTATTCTTGACGACGTGGAATTCGCCGCCCGCCTCGCGCACCTTTGCGCGCAGTTCATCAATCTGCTTCATCGACAGACCGGTGTACTGGGTCAGGAACATGGCTTGACTGCGATTTGCCCAGTCGACATACTGCTGGACCAATTCGTTCTTGCGTTCTTTCGAGATTGCCAAAGTAGTTTCACCTCCTTCCAAATAAAAAGTCTTTGCCTCGCATCGTCGGCAAAGACCTTTCGCCTGTACAGGCGACTCAGGAGGAAACTCTCTGAGGATTGGGTCTTCACCTCGGCAGGGGATTAAGCATCTCTAGGAGTGCGCCTGCTGTCTCTGGCGAAGCGAGTTATTCACTTGTTTGGGCGAACTTTACAAGCCGCGCCCGCGCCGGGCGCGGCTTGTAAAGGAGCTTACTCTTTGATTTCCATCGCCTGCGACAGGTTGGGGTCAACCCGTACACCGGGGCCCATCGTCGAGGTCAGGGTAACTTTCTTGATGTACGTACCCTTGGCGGCTGCGGGGCGGGCTTTCTTCACCGCTTCCATCAGGGCAGCCAGGTTTTCGTACAGCTTCTTGTGTTCGAACGATACCTTGCCAAGCGGCACGTGCAGGTTGGAGGTCTTGTCGACCCGGAATTCCACCCGGCCAGCCTTGGATTCGTTCACCACGCGGGCGATGTCTTCGGGGGGGATGACGGTACCGGCCTTGGGGCTGGGCATCAGGCCACGCGGGCCTAAGATGCGGCCCAGGCGACCGACCTTACCCATCATATCGGGGGTAGCGATGGCAACGTCGAAGTCGGTCCAACCACCCTGGATGCGAGTGATGATCTCGTCATCGTCGGCCACGTAGTCGGCCCCGGCTTCGCGGGCTGCGGTCGCGCCAGCGCCCTGGGCAAATACCAGGACGCGCACCGTCTTGCCCAGGCCGTGCGGCAGCACGACTACATCGCGCACCTGCTGATCGGCGTGGCGGGGATCAACCCCCAGGCGCATGTGAACTTCAACCGTGCCATCGAACTTGGTGATGGATGTGTCTTTGACCAGCGCCAGCGCTTCGGCCGGATTGTAGCTGCGATTGCGATCTACTTTCGCCGCAGCGTCTGTATATTTCTTACCGTGTTTCGGCATCTTAACTCCTTTGTGGT
>CAYQDU010000004.1:0-44148 GCA_964416275.1 uncultured Anaerolinea sp.
GCGTTGGTAGCGCCCATCAACACGATCACCGATAACAACAGCAGCAAAATCTTTGCCCGAATCGAAAGGTTGATCTGCGTCCACAAGTCGCTGACCCGCCCGCCCCACTGCCGGGGCCAGATCAGGGCCGTCTTCCATCCTACTGCCCGGATTCTCCTGGTCATATCGTCTCCAAACACCGCATTAAAAAGGACAACGCTCCCCTCAGGCAAGATTGCGGAATTCGGTGGGCGAGAGGCCGGTGTGTTTGTGGAACACATAGCTAAAGTAATGTGGGTCGTTATAGCCCACCACATCGGCGATCTCGGTTGAGCGCAGCGAGGTGGTGCGCAGCAGTTCTTTGGCCCGCCGCAGGCGCACCTCGGTTAGGTGTTCTTTGAAGGTCTGTCCCGTCTCCTGGCTGAAGACTGCGCTGAAATGGCTGGAACTGAGGTTCACCTCAGCCGCCACCTGGCTGAGCGACAGGTTGGGGTCGGCATAGTTCTGTTCAATGTAATCCCTGGCCTGCTGGATCATCCCGGCATAATGGCGGGTGGTCTGCCCGTCTCGAAACGCCAGAGCGCCAAACAGGATTTTTTGGGTCTGCTCGCGCAGTTGGTCGAGCGTGCCGGTGTTCGCCAGGATCGTTTCAATCGAATTCAGCTCTGGAATGACCTGTTCGATCTGCCCGCCCATCTCGGCCACCAGCCGGGCGGCAGCCAGCACAATATCCATAAACAAGTAGTTCTTCAGCAAATAGGATTTGAGCGCGCTGTCACCCAAGGGCTGCAAGTAGGCTATGAAGAAATCATCGAAGTCTTCTTTACTGCCGCAGCGAAGATAGCTCTCGACCGCCGAACGGTTCACCTTAAGCAGTTCGGCCCGGTCGATGGCTAAGCCTTCATCGACGCGCGCTTCTCCGGCCTCGCCCAGGTTTTGAATGCCTGCTAACGCTTCCACAAAGGACTGATACAGGTCGGTCAGGCGCGGCTTGGGAGCGCCCACGCCAATGGTCAGCAGGTAGCGGGTGGGTTTCAAGGCGCGCTGGATCTGCTCCAGCAGCATGTCGCGCTCTTCTTCCAGGTATTCGGGGGTGCTGCCTTTCAGCACCAGCACCAGTTCTTCCCAGTCTTTTTTGATGAGGAAGACATCCGGGTTATTGTCTACCAGGTTCGAAACGATCTGCTGCACCTGCTTGTATTCATCGTAGTCAAAGGCTTCCGAGCGGTCGCCCAGGGCAACTTTGAGGATGACCACCAGGTAGCAGCGGGCAATCAAATCCAGCCCCAGGCGCTCGCTTTTCTCAATCGCCTCGCTGGATGAAATAGCCCCCACGACCAGGTTGAGCAGCAGGCGCTCGCGCAGGATGGAGCGGTTTTCATCCACCTGGTCTTGCAGATGTTGGAGGGTCTCCTGCTCTTTGCGCTCCTGGTCGAGCAGGACGGCCAGCTTTTGCAGGGCGGCGCGCAAGTCTTGCACCGTAACCGGCTTGAGCAGATACTCGGCCACCCCCAGCTTGATCGCTTCCTGGGCATATTCGAACTCGTCATGCCCGCTCAGAATGACCACCTTGATCCCCGGCATACGCTCGCGCACGATACGAGTAAGCTGCAGGCCATCCATAAAGGGCATCTTGATATCGGTAATCAAAACGTCGGGTCTGAGGGCCCGCAGCAAGGGCAGGGCCATCTCACCATCGGGAGCCTCGCCGCACAGATCGAAACCGTCGGCGGCCCAATCAACGTTATCGCGAATCCCTTCACGGGTCACGATCTCGTCTTCGACCAGGAATACTTTGTAGACCATATACCGGAGTCCTTTAGCGTTCCAATAAGATAAATCCATTTTAGCCCAATTTTGCGGCGCGCGGTAGAGGAAGCGGCCAATACCGGCAAATGCTATATGCGCCGGCTGCGCTTTCAACGCTTGACGCGGCTGCCCAACGCGGGTATAATACGCAATGACCATAAATAAAATATAGTCATATAGGACACAAAACATATGCCGAAAGCCTTCTCAGAGCGCGAAAAAGAACTGCTTACCCAACGCCTGCTGGAACAGGGCTACCGGCTGTTCTCGGCCTACGGTCTGAAAAAGACCAACGTGGAGGAGATCGCCCAGGCCGCCGGGATTTCCAAGGCGCGTTCTACAACTTCTACGATTCCAAAGAAACGCTCTTTATGAGCGTCATCGAGCAAACCGAAACCCAGGTTCGCCAGCAGGTGCTGGCAGCAGTCGATCTGCCGGGGCCAACGCCCCGCGCTCGCCTGAAACGGGTATTGCAGGAAGCCTTCAGCCTCCTGAAATCTATGCCGATCCTGCGCTACCTGACCGGCGGCGACTATGACCTGATCTTGCGCCGCCTGCCGCCCGAACGCTTCCAGGCCCATCTTTCCGGCGACCAGGCGTTTCTGGAAACACTTGTTGCTCGCTGCCAGCAGGCCGGCATCCCCATCCAGGCCCCGATTGAGCAGATCATGGGCTTACTGTATCCTATCATCCTGGGTGTCTTACACGAAGACGACTGGGGAGCCAACAGACTGGAAGGCAGCCTCGACCTCTTGCTGGAGCTGGTAGCCGCCTTCTGCCTGGGAGAGATCAAAAATGAATCTGCCGATTGAAACCTATGATTTAGGAAAAGACTACGGCCCGGTGCGAGCCGTCGAACATCTTTCGCTGCGCGTGGCCGAAGGCGAAATCTACGCCTTCCTGGGCCTGAACGGAGCCGGCAAGACCACCACCATCCGCATGCTGCTGGGCATGATCCGGCCCACCACCGGCTACGCCAGCGTGCTGCACACCCGGGTGCGCCTGGGCAGCCGGGAACCCTGGGCGGCCGTGGGCTACCTGGTGGAAATTCCCCACGCCTACCCCGAACTGACAGTCTATGAAAACCTGGAGGTAGCCCGCCGACTGCACCCCGGCGCCCCCCAACAGGCCATCAACCAGACCCTCGAACGCCTGGGGCTGGCGGCGCTGGCCGACCGGCGCGCCGGTACGCTTTCCCAGGGCAACGCTCAACGCCTGGGCCTGGCGAAAGCCCTGTTGCACAGCCCCAAGCTGCTGTTTCTGGACGAACCAGCCAACGGCCTGGACCCGGCCGGGATCGTCGAGATTCGCCAACTGCTGCAAGAGATGACCCGCCAGCAGGGGGTGACGGTGTTCATGTCGAGCCACATCCTGGCCGAGGTGGCCCGCCTGGCGCAGCGCATCGGGATCATCCACAAAGGGCGGCTGATCCAGGAATTGAGCATCGACGAATTGGAGCGCAATCGCCAGCGGCGGCTGCTGCTGCGGACGCGCGACCTTGCCGCTGCCAGCCAGGCTTTAGCTGCCGCCGGACACCCGGTAAACGTCCTCCAGAACGAAACCATCGAGCTGAAAGACGCCTCTGCCATCGAGCGTCCAGACGAGATCAACCGGCAATTGGTCGCGGCCGGCGTTTCGCCCACCCACCTGGCGGTGGAAGAAGAAGAACTGGAACACTATTTCCTGCGCCTGGTTGGCACAGAAGGAGGGCCGCAACATGCGTGAGCTATGGGAAATGATGGGAACCGAAGCGCGCAAAGCATTCCGCTCCTCTATGCCGTTCTGGACCACCCTGGGAGCGTTGTTTATGCCGTTCGGCATCACGTTCTTGCTGTTCGTCGCGAAAAATCCGCAGATTTCCCAACGGCTGGGCTTGATCGGCGCTAAAGCCAACCTGATGGCCTACGCCGCCGCCGACTGGGCTACGTATATGGAACTGTTTGGGCAGTTGATCGCCGCGGGCGGGTTCATCTTCTTTGTCTTTATTGTCAGTTGGGTGTTTGGGCGCGAATTTGCCGACGGCACGGTGAAAGACCTGCTGGCCGTACCCACGGCGCGCGCCAGCATCCTACTGGCAAAATTTAGCGTGGCGGCTGTCTGGTCGGCCATTGTGGCCTGGCTCATCTTCCTGGTTGGAGCGCTCCTGGGGGCCATGCTGCGCCTGCCCGGCGACGCGTCGGCGGCGCTGCTGCACGGCGGGGCGCGCTTGGCTGTCGTCGCCGGGCTGACAATTGCGGTAGTGACGCCCTTTGCTCTGTTTGCCAGCATTGGGCGCGGCTACCTGCTGCCCATCGGCGCGGCGGTGCTACTCCTGATGACAGCAAACCTGGCGGCCGTAATTGGGCGAGGCGAATACTTCCCGTGGGCCGTGCCGGGGCTGTACGCCCAGGGTAAAGACCTGCTCCCCGCTGTCAGCTATTGGATCGTGCTGCTCACAGCCCTGGCTGGCGTGCTTGCCACTATTCTGTGGTGGCAATACGCCGACCAGAATCGCTGATTCATCCATTCCGGGTCTTCCGGCTTTGCCGGGAAAATTTCTACCTGTGAGACCTGGCAGGCGGCGCAGCCGCCCGCCAGGTCTCACAGGTAGATCAAATCCCGCCTTTGGCGCAAGAACTTCCATTTTCAAAAACCGGGGAAATGCGGGTCGTAATACGGCCTACATTTCCCCGGTTTTTGGTTATAATAGAAAGCTGTCTGACAACATTGCCACTCTGGCTTATCCGAATACAGGAGAAAGTATGAACAAATTCACCGGTTATCGGTGCTCCCTGTGCGGGCAGGAATATACGCCCGATCAGGTAACCTACACCTGCCCCAAAGATGGGGGCAACCTGGACGTAGTGCTGGATGTAGAGCGCATCCGGCGCGATTTAGGCCCGGCCGGGCTGCTGGGTAAGCTTAAGCAAGGCGCCGAGCCTTCCCTGTGGCGCTACCTGCCGCTGCTGCCCGTCACCGACCCCGGCGGTCACGCCACTACCCTGCACGCCGCCGGATACACTCCCACCTTCGCCCCGCCCCGCCTGGCAGCCGAACAGGGCCTGAAAAACCTGTGGATTAAAGACGAAAGCCGCAACCCCACCGCCTCGTTCAAAGACCGGGCCAGCGCCATGCTGATGGGCCGGGCGCGCCAGATCGGGGCCGAGGTGGTCGTGACCGCCTCCACCGGCAACGCTGGGGCCGCCCTGGCCGGCATGGCCGCCGCCATCGGCCAGAAGGCGGTCATCTTTGCCCCGCGCACCGCGCCGCCGGCCAAAGTGGCTCAACTGCTGGTCTTTGGCGCCCAGGTGATCCTGGTGGATGGCACCTACGACGAAGCCTTCGACCTGACCATCCAGGCCGCCCAGGAATTCGGCTGGTACTGCCGCAACACCGGCTACAACCCCTTCACCGCCGAAGGCAAGAAAACCGCCGGGCTAGAAATCTGGGAGTGGTACGCTACATCGGATTTCCGATTCCCGATTTCGGATTTAAAGATTTTTGTATCGGTAGGCGATGGCAACATCATCTCTGGCATCCACAAAGCCTTCCGCGACCTGCTGGCCCTGGGCTGGATCGAGAAAGCCCCGCAGATCTTCGGCGTGCAGGCCGAAGGTTCGGCCGCCATCGCCAACGCCTTCTTTGCAGGAAATGAAACTATCGTCCCCGTCTCTGCCAAGACAATTGCCGACAGCATCTCGGTCGATCTGCCGCGCGACGGGGTGCGCGCCGTGCGCGCCGCCCGCGATACCGGCGGGCAGTACGCGGTGGTCAGCGATGACGAGATTTTGCAAGCCATCGCCGCGGTGGGCCGGGCCGGCATCTTCATCGAACCGGCCGGGGCCACCTCCTACGCCGGGTTAGTCAAGGCCGTCAAGCAGGGCCTGGTGACCCCCGACGACAAGGTAGTGGTCATCAACACCGGCAGCGGCCTGAAAGACGTACGCGCCGCCATGCAGGCCGTCAGCGAAGCGCCGGTGATCGAGCCGACTTTGCCGGCAGTTAAGAAACTGCTGTCCAGATAAAAATTCGTGGGTGGGAAAATATCCCACCCACGAATTTTTCGTGTATAATTTGTCAGACAACTATGAACCCCACCTTTTCGATTGTAGCGCCTGTCTATAACGAATCTGGCTCGCTGCCAGAGTTTTACCGCCGGGTAAAAGAGGTCATGGAGCCGTTAGGCGAGACCTGGGAGCTGGTGTTGGTCGATGATGGCTCGAAGGACAACTCGGCCGAGATCATGCACGCCCTGGCTCAGCAAGACCCGCACGTGCGCCCGGTGATCTTCGCGCGCAACTTCGGCCACCAGTTGGCCGTCACCGCCGGGCTGGACTACAGCCGCGGCCAGGCGGTGGTGATGATCGACTCGGACTTGCAAGACCCGCCCGAAGTGATTCTCGAATTGATCGCCAAATGGCGCGAGGGCTACGAGGTAGTTTATGCCGTGCGCACCGAGCGCGAAGGCGAAACCTGGTTCAAGCTGTTCACCGCCAAGCTGTTCTACCGCCTGATCTACCGCATCACCGACGTGAACATCCCGCTCGATACGGGCGACTTCCGCCTGATGGATCGCCGGGTGGTAACTGTATTGGGCCAGATGCGCGAGCGGCATCGCTTCCTGCGCGGCATGTCGGTCTGGGTAGGTTTCAGGCAGATCGGGGTGGGCTACAAGCGCCACGCCCGCTTTGCCGGGGAAACCAAATACCCGCTCAAGAAAATGCTGCACTTCGCCAGCGACGCCATCACCGGCTTTTCGTATTTTCCGCTCCAGCTTGCCAGCTACATCGGCTTCATCTCGGCCGGGTTGAGCATATTGGCGATCCCGATCGTGGTGTTCGAGCGCCTGGCCGGCCAGCGGGCCTTCCTGGGCCAGGCCACCACCCTGATTGCAGTGTTGTTCCTGGGCGGCGTGCAGTTGATCTCGCTGGGCATCCTGGGCGAATACCTGGGCCGGATTTACGACGAGGCCCGTAGCCGCCCGCTGTACATCGTGCGCGAAGCGCCCCCAGACGCGCCGCAAAACCCATAAAGGTCTCCCGGCCGCGCTGGGGAAAAGTTCTATTGTGGGGATGGTGTGGGGCTGCGCCCCACACCATCCCCACAATAGAGAATCCTTTCCGCCTTCGGCGGGAGAAACCAACAAACCATATTTTTGGAGGATTGATTCATGGCTAAGATTGACCTGACGATTGAAAAAGACCGCCGCCAGCGCGCCATCCAGCGCGTGCGCGAACGCAACATCATCATCCCTACCTTCGCCCAGATGAAAAACCCGGCCCTGATCCCGGCATCGGTGAAAGAAAAGCTAAGCAAAGTGGGCCTGTGGGATGTGAACCCGATCAACCTGTTCCGCATCAACTGGCACAATCAGCCGGTCGCCAGCGGCGGCGGTTATGGCGGCGTGAACTTCATCGAGCTGCCCCCCAGCCTGACGGGCGTCCCTGCCCGCGTCATTGCCCTGGTGGGCAAGTGGTTCCCCACCGGCGCCCACAAAGTGGGCGCGGCCTTCGGCTGCCTGGTTCCCCGCCTGGTGACCGGCCAGTTCGACCCCACCAGCCAGAAAGCCGTCTGGCCCTCCACCGGCAACTTCTGCCGGGGCGGTGCCTATGACTCGGCCCTGCTGGCCTGCACCTCCATCGCCATCCTGCCCGAAGGCATGAGCCGCGAACGCTTCGAGTGGCTGGAAAAGATCGCCGGCGAGGTCATCGCCACCCCCGGAACCGAATCGAACGTCAAAGAAATCTTCGACAAGTGTTGGGAACTGCGCAAATCCGGCCAGGATTTGATGATCTTCAACCAGTTCGAGGAATTCGGCAACTACTTGTGGCACTACGAAGTCACCGGCCATGCGATGGAAGAAGTGCTGAAGAAGGTCATGGGCCCGAAGGACGAATATCGCGGCATGGCCTCGGCCACTGGCTCGGCCGGCACCATCGCCAGCGGCGACTACATGAAGCAGGTCTTCCCCTACAGCAAGATCGTCGCCAGCGAAGCCCTGCAATGCCCCACCCTGCTGGAAAACGGCTTTGGCGCGCACCGCATCGAAGGCATTGGCGATAAGCACGTGCCGTGGGTGCATAACACCAAGAACACCGATGTGGTTGTCGCCATCGACGACAACGCGGTGGTCAACCTGTCGCGCCTGTTCAACGAACCGGCCGGCCAGGCCTACCTGGCAAAGATGGGCGTGCCGGAAGCCACCATCCAGCAGCTCGACCTGATGGGCTTCTCTGGCATCTCGAACGTGCTGTCGGCCATCAAAGCTGCCAAGTACTACGAGATGGGCGAACACGACATCATGCTGACCGTGCTAACTGACTCGATGCAGCTCTACGGCAGCCGCCTGAAAGAAATGCACCAGGAATTCGGCGAATACACCGAAGCCAACGCCGCCGCCGACTTCGCCCGCTACCTGCACGGCCAATCGACTGACAACATGGCCGAGTTGACCTACGCCGACCGCCGCCGGGTGCACAACCTCAAGTACTTCACCTGGGTCGAACAGCAGGGCCGCACCTACGAAGAAATCCAGGCCCAATGGTACGACCGCGAGTACTGGACCGGCTTCCAGGGCCAGGCCGCCCAGATCGATGCCCTGATCGAAGAGTTCAACCGCGAGGTGGGCTTGCTGTGAAATTTCTGGACAAACCATTGACCAGAAAAATGGATGGGTTGCGGGGCAACCCATCCATTTTTCTTTATTCTGACCTTGAAATCTCATCTTTGAGTCTGTTATAATTGTCTACTTGGCGCAAGGCGGGTGTTTTCGTCTCGATTCATCGCCAGGTAAGGTAATCAAATGAATGGATTGAACCTCGAAACCTTGAGTGAAGAGCGGCTGCGAAAAGCCGTTGACGATGCGACCTATCTCTTAGGGCAGCGCATCTACGCCCAGGGCCAGGTGCAGCTTTTGGACTTTGCAGAGGCGGCGGCGGTTTGCTCTGTCCCCGATAAGCGCAACTACCGGGTGGAGATCAAGGTCGGGCGCGAATTTGTATATCTGAAATGCACCTGCAACCACGCCGGGCGCGGGCTGATCTGCGAGCATGACGTAGCGGCCTGGTTGGCCGTGCGCGAGCGCCTGTCTCGCGACCTGCCGGCCCCCTGGCAGGCCCAGATCGGCCAGGTGCTGCAAACGGCCAGCTACCCCGCACCCCGTTCCCGCTCTGCCCCTTACCTGCTGTATTTCAGCCTGCAAGAAGAGCAGCGGGTAGACGAGTCGAACTGGAACGTATCGCCCTATCATATTGCGCTGAGCCATCTGCCGGCCGAACTGCGAACCGAGCCGCCCCAACCGTCGATCCTGCTTAAAGAACGGCCCGAGCTGCTCGTCCACGTCAAACCGTCTTACCGGCGCTTGAAGCCGGGCGACTGCCGCAACGCCCCCGCCTCGCTGGTCGAACTGGCGAACATGATGATCGAAAACCAGCGCCTGTCGAACAGCTATATCTACAGCTACAACTATCGCTACAGCGATGGCGCTAATCCAACCTCCCTGCAAAACTACCTGGCTCTGCTGCGCGATGTGCAGGCTCCCCTATATCTGGGAACTTCCACCGACCCGCTGCACCAGAGCGTCCAGTTGCCCCAGGCGGCCGGAAGCGTGCGCCTGAGCCTCGACCGCAGCGCCGATGGGCTGCATCTTGCGCCGCACCTGTACATCGGATCCGCGCCGGTTGAATATGAGATCGACAAGGTAAAAGTAGTGCTGGAAGATGAAGAAACCTGCTGGCTGCTGGCCGGAGACACCCTGCTGGAACTGAATGCGCCCGGCGGCCCCAGCCTGATGGCCCAATTCGAGCAAACGCCCGAACTATTCATTCCCAACGAGCAGGAAGCCGATTTCATCGAACAATATCTGCTGCCGCTGGCGCGGGCCTTTCCGGTGACGGGCAGCGCGGTGGAGTGGGAAGATGTGTGCGAAGCGCCCACGCCGCGTCTGTATCTGAGCGAAAATGAAGGCGAACTACAGGGCCAACTGCGCTTCGGCTATGGCCCAGTGGAAGTGCGCTACGACGCGGCCCTGCCGGCTGAAAGCATCCAGCGCAAACCGGAAAGCGCCACCCTGGTGCGCGTCCAGCGCCAGTCTGAGCCGGAACGAGAAACCTACGAAGCCCTGTCTTCGGCCACGTTTGGCCTCAAGCGAGCGCCTAACCCGGCCCCGGCCGGGCATTTTCGCCTGCGGGCCCGCACCCACCCGGTCGATTTCTTGCTTAACGGCGTGCCGCGCCTGGCGGCGGCCGGATTTGAAGTGTTTGGCGAAGAGCAGCTCAAGACTGCCCGCGTCAACCGCAACACGCCTACCATCTCGTTCAACGTTTCGTCGGGCATCGACTGGTTCGACGTTCAGACGGCGGTCAAGTTTGGCGAACTGGATGTCGCCCTGCCCGACATCCGCCGGGCGCTGCGCAAGCGAGAGCGCTACATCAAGCTGGCCGACGGCTCGATTGGCGAAATCCCCGAAGACTGGCTGGAACGCTATAAGCACCTGTTCGACCTGGGCGAGGCCACCGACGAGGGCCTGCGCCTGTCGCGCCACCACATCACGCTCATCGAAGACGCCCTGGGAGAGGCCAACCAGGCCCACATCGACGCCGAGTTCGAGCGCCGGCGGGCAAAGCTGCGCGCCCTAAACCAGGAAAACTTTCAGGGCGTCGCGCCGCGCGATCTGCCGCCGGGCTTCGTGGGCGAACTGCGCCCCTATCAAAAGGCCGGTTATGAGTGGCTGCACTTCCTGCGCGAATTCGATTTTGGCGGCTGCCTGGCGGATGACATGGGCCTGGGCAAAACCATCCAGACCCTGGCTTTTCTGCTCTCGCTGTATGGCGACCCGGCCACCCGCCCGGCCCAGGCCAGCCTGCTGGTGGTGCCGCGCTCGCTGCTGGTCAACTGGCAGCGCGAATCGGCCCGTTTTACCCCCAACCTGCGCTTGCTGGAATTCTTCGACGCCGACCGGGTAAAGGATACTGCCGTGTTCGAGGGCGTGGACCTGGTGATTACCACATACGGGGTCATGCTGCGCGATATTCAGCTTTTACACGGCTACACCTTCCACTACGCTATCCTGGACGAATCACAGTCGATCAAAAACCCGCTTTCGCAGACCGCCCGCGCCGCCCACCTGCTGCGCGCCGACCATCGCCTGGTGCTGACCGGCACCCCCATCGAAAACTCGACCGCCGAGCTGTGGTCGCAGTTCGCCTTCCTCAACCCGGGGCTGCTGGGTTCGCTGCAGTACTTCAAGACCGAATTCGGCCTGCCTATCGAGAAAAAGAGCGACGAGAAATCGGCCGCCCGGCTGCGCCGGTTGGTGTTCCCCTTCATCTTGCGGCGCACCAAAGACCAGGTGGCCCCCGAACTGCCGCCTCGCACCGAGCGCATCCTGTACTGCGATATGACCCCCACCCAACGCAAGCTGTATGTCAAAACCCGCGATTATTACCGCGACCTGCTGCTGGGGATGGTGGAAAAAGACGGGCTGAACAACAGCCGGATGAAGATTCTGGAGGGCCTGCTGCGCCTGCGCCAGATCTGCAATCACCCACAATTAGTGGACGAGAAGCACCATATCGACTCGGGCAAATTCGAGCTGCTGCTGGAAACCCTGGAAACGCTGCAATCCGAAAATCACAAGGCGCTGGTGTTCTCACAGTTCGTGCAGATGCTCAGCCTGGTGCGGCGCGAGCTTGACGCCCGCCAGACTCCTTACGCCTACCTGGACGGCCAGACCCACAATCGCCAGGATCGGGTGGATGAGTTCCAGAGCGACCCCAACATCCCGTTTTTCCTCATCAGCCTGAAGGCTGGCGGGCTGGGCCTGAACCTGACCGCCGCCGACTACGTGCTGCACATCGACCCGTGGTGGAACCCGGCGGTAGAGATGCAAGCCTCCGACCGCACCCACCGCATCGGGCAGGATAAGCCGGTGTTCGTTTATAAGCTCATCGCCCGCGACTCGGTGGAGGAGAAGATTTTGCAGCTTCAGGAGCGCAAAAAGGCCCTGGTGGATCAGATCATCACCACTGAGTCGTCGTTTTTCAAAAGCCTGACGGTGGAGGATGTCAAAACCCTGTTCAGTTGACGAGTTGATAGCATTCGGGGGCGGCCAGGCCGCCCCCGAATGCTATCAACTCATTCTACGAAAGGTAGGGTATACTATTCTATATCCATTCCACCTCGTCCCTATTCAGGAGACCCCATGCGCTCCACTTTGCGGATCAACCATTGGCTTGTTGGATTGGCAATTGTGCTGCTGTTGGCCGCCGCGGGGGCGGCCTGGAACACGCCGGGGCAGGCGGCCGCGCCCGTCGAAACCTGCTACACCCTCAACCGGGGCGTTACGCCTACCGGGGCGGGCAATATCACCACCTATCCGGCTCCCAACTGCTCGAACGGAACCCAGTATTTATACGGAACCAGCGTGCAAATCAGCGCCATGGCCTATTCGGGCTACGTCTTTTCCTATTGGAGCGGCGACGCATCGGGCAGTTCCAGCATCACTACGGTGGTGATGTATGGCACGCGCACCGTCACAGCCAACTTCACCGCCGGCCAGCAGTGCTACACCCTCAGCCGGGGCGTATCGCCCACCGGCAGCGGCACGATCGGCCTGTACCCCAGCCCGAACTGCCCCAATGGAACCCAATACCTGCCCGGAACCGTCGTGCAAATGACCGCTACCCCCTATTCCGGCTACAGCTTCAGCTATTGGAGCGGCTCGGCCAGCGGCACGGTCAACCCCTATAACATCATCATGGATGGGCCGAAAGCCGTCACCGCCAATTTCGAGTCGGCCCAGCCCTGCTATAACCTGACGTTGAAAGTCTCGCCCGGCGGGGCAGGTACCGTCAACGTCTACCCGGCCCCCAACTGTGGAAACGGGACTCAATATCTGTCTGGCACGGTGGTGCAGATGACCGCCGCTCCCTATTCCGGCTACAGCTTCAGCCACTGGAGCGGCGCAGCCAGCGGCGCGGTCAATCCTTATAATATCCTCATGGACGGGCCAAAGACCGTCACGGCCAACTTCGACCAGCCTTGCTACAGCCTGGATCGCTCGGTTTCGCCGGCCGGGAGCGGAACCGTCACGGTCTTCCCGCCGCCCAACTGCACCAATGGAACCCAATACGTGGCGGGCAGCATTGTCGAGATGACTGCCAACCCGGCCGCCGGCTATACCTTCTCGAATTGGAGCGGCTCGGCCAGCGGCACGGTCAACCCCTATAACATCATCATGGACGGCCCGAAAGCCGTCACAGCCAACTTCCTGGCTCCCAAGCCAGTCATTACTCAGATCAGTCCAGAAATGATCCTGACCGGCGGGCCGGGCTTTACCCTGAGCGTGTGGGGGAAGAACTTTGCCAGCGGGGCGGTGGTGCGCTGGAACGGCAGCGACCTGCCCACCCAGGTGGTAGGGGAGGGCCAGTTGGAGGCTACGGTCGCAGCCGGCCTGATCGCCGCCCCCGGCGTGGCCTGGGTGACGGTGACCGCCAACGGCTTTACGTCTGATCCCGCCGGCATTGCCATAGGCGGCGTCAATCCATCTCCTGTTCCGCTGCGCGCCGACCCGCCCTACCTGCGCCCGCTGGGACAGCCCGTTAACCTGCACCTGTACGGGCGCAACTTTACCAGCAGCGCTCAGGTGCTTTGGAATGGAACCGCCCTGCCCAGCACGTTCCTGAAAAGCACCGAAATTCTGGTGGCCGTGCCAGCCGACCAGTTGACCCAGGTGAGCCTGGCCCAACTGAGCGTGGTCAACCCCGCCCCCGGCGGCGGAACCTCGCCTAACCTGCCTTTCAACATCGCCTGGCCGATCTACCTGCCCATAGTGGCCAAGTAGGGTGTGGGGATAATTTTTCTGTGATGCAAACTGCTTCCGCGCTGCCTTCGCCTGCGTCCTTGATTCTCGTTACTTTACTCAAGGAACCGCGCGACCTGGAAATCGCCCGGCTGCTGGGCTGGTATCGCATCCCGCTGCGTTCGGCCCCCAAGGTGATTGCAGTCGATTACCTGGCGTTCTACCAGACCGCCGCCTTCGAGGCCGAGAAGTGGCGCATCGCATATGTAGCCCCGGTGCGCGGGCATGAGCTGACCACCCGGGCCGAACTGCTGCGCGACGAGCCGGAACACCCGCACGCTCATCATGAATATTACAAGATCGCCCTCGGCCCATTGATCCGCCTGCCTCAGCCGGTGCTGGCCGGAAAGTGGCGTCGACTGACCTTCCTGTATACCACCGGCGAATATCTGCTCCAGGCCCGCAGCCTGCACGACCTAGTGCTGCAAAACGAAGCCCGCCAGATGGTGTGGCAATCGCTGCGCGAGCGCCTGAGCTGCGCCGACGCCTACCGCGCCGAACCGGCCCCAGACGAGCTTCCGGCTCAGGTATTGGCCGCCCTATTAGGCATCCCCTCGGCCATGCAATGAGCGATTACCAGGATCCACGCGCCATGCCGCCTCCAACGCCATCCGTTGAACCGGGCGCCGCCGGGCCGCCGCCGGGCGGCGCTGACGCCCAGTTCAACGAATTTGTGTGGACCTACCGCGGGTATCGCCTGCGAGCCAGCGAATTTACCACCGCCATGGTGCACTTCTTTCGAGCCGAGGTGCAGCGAGCCAACGTCTGGCGGCAGCGCCTGGACACCACCACCAACTGGGCGGTCATCACCACCGGGGCGGCCATCTCTATCGCCTTCTCAGACGCCGGCAATCATATCGTCATCCTGCTCAACATCCTGCTGGTGACGCTGTTCCTGTCTATCGAAGCCCGGCGCTACCGCTACTATGAGCTGTGGGCCTACCGGGTGCGCCTGATGGAGACCGACTTCTTCGCTGCCATGCTGGTGCCGCCCTTTCACCCCGCCCCTGATTGGGCCGAGACCCTATCGGAAAACCTGCTCCACCCACATTTCACCGTCGGCCAACTGGAAGCAGTGGGCCGCCGCCTGCGCCGCAACTACCTGGCGATCTACGCCATCATTGGTTCGGCCTGGCTGGCAAACCTGTGGCTGTTTCCCCAGCCGGCCGCTACCCTGGTCGAATTTACCCACCGCGCCCAGGTAGGGCCAATCCCCGGCCCGGCTATTCTGACCCTGGCGGTGCTGTTCGTCTGCGTGCTGATCGCCACCGCCCTGGGGACGTTCGGCATGCACAGCGCGGCGGGCGAGGTCTTGCCGCGTTTTGGCGAAGAACTGACCCCTCTGCTCAACGCCAAAGCCTGGTTCCGCCCCAGCAAGCGCCGCCCGCAGCTCCTGACCCTGATTATCACTGACCAGCAGACCAGCGTGTCTGATCGCATTTTGAAAGACATGCGCCGCGGCGTGACCGCCCTACCCGGCACAGGCATGTACACCGGCGCGCCCCATCCAATCCTGCTGGTGGCTCTCACCGTCACCGAAGTGCCGCAGCTCAAGGCCCTGGTGGCCGACGTGGACCCCAACGCCTTCGTAGTGGTCGTCCCGGCCCAGGAAATCCTTGGCAAGGGCTTCATGCCTTTGAGCCAGGAGCGGTAAAATATATCCAATGAGGTGAATCTATGTTGCTCCTGAAATCCGGTACGCTGATTACTGCATCCGAGACCTTCAACGCCGATATTTTGATCGAAGGCGAGAAGATTTCCCAGGTCGGGGCCGATCTGAGCGCGCCCGGCGCACAGGTCATCGATGCGCGCGGCAAGCTAATCCTGCCGGGTGGTGTCGATCCGCACACCCATTTCGACCTGCCCATGTTTGGCACCGTGTCGTCCGACGATCACTACACCGGTCACAAGGCAGCCGCCTTCGGCGGGACCACCACGGTGATCGATTTCGTTTCGCAAGACAAGCCAACCCTGGACGAATCGGTGGCGGCCTGGCACGCCAAGGCTGACCCGAAAGCCGCCATCGACTTTGGCTTCCACATGAACTTGACCCATTACGATCGTCAGATCGCCGAACAAATCCCGCACCTGCCCGATCTGGGGATCACCACGATCAAGGTTTTTACCGCCTATAATGGACGGCTGCGCCTGCAGGATGGCGAAATCTTCCAGGCCATGCGCATCGCCCGCGATCACGGCCTGCTGACCCTGGTGCATGCCGAAAACGGGGATGTAATCGACATCTTGATCGCCGAAGCCCTGGCGGCCGGGCGCACCAGCCCGGAATGGCACGCCCACACCCGCCCGGCCTGGGGCGCGGTGGAGGCCAGCCTGCGGGCTGCGGCCCTGGCGGCCCAGGCCGGAGCGCCGCTGTACATCGTCCACATGAACGCGGCCGGGGAGGTCGATCAACTACGCTACGCCCGCCAGCACGGACTGCCGATCATGGGCGAAACCTGCCCGCAGTATTTGTTCTTCACCGAAGACCATCTGCGCCGCCCCGACGGAGCCAAGTGGATTTGCTCGCCACCCATGCGCACCGCCGCCGATAACCAGCGCCTGTGGGAAGGCGTCAGCGATGGCACGCTCCAGGTCATTGCCACCGATCACTGCCCGTTCTTCTTCGACGGCTCGCAGCCCATCCTGTACGAAGGGCAGCCGGTAGCCATCCCCGGCAAAGAGTTGGGCGCCAACGACTTCACCAAGATTCCCAACGGCCTGCCGGCAGTGGGCGACCGCCTGCCCATCCTGTGGAGCTATGGCGTGGGGACGGGCAAACTGACTCCCAATCAGTTCGTGGCTCTTACCAGCGCTAACCCGGCCAAGATTTTCGGCCTGTACCCGCGCAAGGGCAGCCTGCTGCCCGGCTCGGACGCCGACATTGCCATCTGGGACCCGCACCGCAAGCTGACTTACGGCGTGGCCTATGCCCAACATCGCACCGACTACAATCTGTTCGAGGGTTGGGAGCTGACCGGCTACCCGGAAACCGTGCTGCTGCGCGGCCAGGTGATCGTCGACCAGGGCCAATGGCTGGGCCAGGCGGGAATGGGCCAATATCTGCGCCGTACGCCGGGCGCGGCCAGCCTCTAACCAGTCTGCCGGGAGGGCAGGCGGCTGCGCCGCCTGCCCTCCCGGCTCTTCATCGGCAACTTCACAGAACCGCCAGTTTAGCTCCTTCCAGGATTTGATATAATCAAGGGGCGACATGATTGCATTTCAGCGGCCCCCGCAACATTCGATCCCCCTTCGCAGCCCGCTTCGTTCGGGCTGCTGTTTTGCCGCGCCCTGGCGCTGGCTGGCGCTGGCAACCGGCCTCGGCCTGCTGGCAGCCTGTGCGCCGGTGAGCGCCGCTGTCCCACCGCCCACCCCCGTTCCGCTCGAACTGGCGGCCCGGCTTTCGGCGAGCGATTCGCAGCCGGTAGACAACCAGCCCGGCGGAGCGCCATCCCCGACATACACCGCCACCCCGCCGGCCAGTCCACAGCCCAGTTCGCTCTTGGCCGCCGGGGCGGCGGCCTACCCCACCGCCCTGCCGCCGCGCTCGCCGTCTGTGCCGGTCAGCGATCTGCTGTATCTCTCGCAAGATCGCCTGCTGCGCTGGCGGCCCCCGGCGCTGGTACCCCAGCTCCTGGCCGAAGATGTGCAGGCCATCAGCCTCACCCCCGATGGCCGGCTAGCGGCCCTGCTGCGCCCGCGCCGCATGACCGCCAACGGCCAGCCGCGCTTCGACCTGGAGCTGCTGGACCTGCAAACCCTGCAAACCGCCAGCCTGCTCAAAGAAAGCCCGCCCCTGCTGCAAATTCACCTCTCGTCAGATGGCAACTGGCTGGCCTATCAGGTTGATGTTGAAGAAGGCCCGATCTACGCGCTGTCTATTAGCGATCTGCGCCAGGCCATTGCCGCCGCGCCTACTCCCACCCCGCAGCAGGCCGCCTCCTCCGGCGCGCCGCTGACCCTGCAAGAGACCCTGAGCGGCTCGCCAGTGGAGGCCGCCCCGCGCGCCCCGCTGCGCCTGGGCGCGTGCAGACCCCAACCGGCCTGCGACTCGCTCGACTGGGCCCCGGCCGCCCCCGGCGCGCTGGTCGGCGCGCCATCCCCGGCCCGCGCTGCTCTTATCTGGAGCGACCCGCGCGGCATCTGGCTGGCGAACCCCGGCCAGCCATCTGGTTCGCCGCGCCTGATCCAGCCAGCCGAGATTTCAGTGGCCGACCCCAAAGGCCAGAAAAGCCAGGTGCAGGTGCGCTTCAGCCAGGCCGCCTGGTCGCCCCAGGGGCGTTTTATCCTGGCCCGCGTCCAGCCGCTCAACTCGCCCATCGCCTGGTACACCCTGGTCGATACGGTCAGCGGGCGGCAGGCCGACATCCAGGATTCCTACAGCCAGACGCCCAACCAGGCCCAGGCCCGCTGGCTGCCCAACGGCGACCTGCTGGTGACGCACGCCAGCGACCCGGCCCGCCAGGTCTCGCCTTTCGTCCACCTGGTCCTGGTGCGCCCCACCAGCCCCGATTTGCTGGTAGCAGGCAAGTCTTTCGACCTGTATTCAGATGCGCTGCCGTTCAGCGCCTCGGCCCGCAAGATTATCCCGGTGCATGAAGTCAACTGGGCCGGCGACCCGCTGGCCGGGCGCATGCCCCTGGGCGTGAACCTGGTGGGCATGGACGCCGCCCCGGTGCTGTTCCTGCTCGATCTGCAAGTCGGCAAGCTGGATAAGCTGGCCGATCTACCAGCCAATATCGCTGCCGTCTACTGGTCGCCCGATGGCAGCGGCGGGCTGATGATGGTCGCGGCCGGCGGCCCCAGCGAAGCTGGCTCGACCGGCCAACGCCCTCTGTTTATAACCCTGGACGGATCGGGGTTCTACGACCTGGGAGCGGTGCTTGGCCCCGACCCGCACGATTTCCACTGGCTGCCCCCCGCCCGCCCCAGCGGTTGACCGGCCGCGGCGTTCCCATGACCACACTCCTGGCTGTCTCTCCAATCCTGGCGTTGATCCTGGCCGCTGCGCTGATCGCAGGGCTGCGCCTGTTGCGGCCCCGCTTCAACCGCGCCTGGCTGATCGCCGTGGCGGGCGGGCTGCTGGCCCTGGGGCTGCTGCTGGCAAACGGATCGCGTTTGCCGCAAGACCTGCCTCTGGCAAGCTGGCAGCCGGAAACGCTGCTGCCGTTCTCGCCCGCCCTGCGCCTGGATTCGATCTCCTGGCCGCTGGCTCTGGCCGTGATCAGCCTGACCCTGGCCTTCCTGCTGACCAACGTGATGGGTCGGGCGGCCAACCCTCGCCGGCCCAGCGAGGCCGGGCAGCCGTCAGCCGCGCCGGAGGCGCTTCTGGCTGCGCCGCCGGTTAGCGTCCGAAGCAGGGCCTCGGCGATACGCACCTCAGCCGTCTCCCGCTGGCGGGGATGGACGCGCTTTGGCCGCTCGGCCGCCCAACGGCTGCTGCAAAAGACGCCCTTCCCGCTTCCACCGCCGTCTGCCCCGCTTTCAGCGCCGCCTATGGCGCCATCTGCCAGAGCGTCCGGCGAAACCAGCGCCGCCGGGCAGATCGCCGCCAGCCTGGCGGCGGCGCCGGCGGTTGCGCGGCCCGGCGGCGCGTGGAACGACCTGACCGGCGGGCTGCTCGTCAGCGCCGCAGCCTTGATGGGCGTGCTGGCCGGCAACCTGCCGGCCCTGGTGATGTTCTGGACCCTGCTCGACCTGACCGAAACGGGCGTCTGGCTGAGCAAAGTTCGCACCCGCCGCGAAAACGAGAGCCTGATCGTTGCGCTGGCTGCACGGCTGGCCGGTACAGGCGTAGCCGTGTGGGCTGGGATTGCCGCTCAGGTGGCCGGGCAATCTCTGGCCTTCGACCAGCCTGCGCCTGGGCATGCGGTTGCTGCGCCCTATCTACTGGCAGCCGCCTCCCTGCGCCTGGGTGTGCTGCCGCTGCGCCCGCCGCTGCCCCAGGCCGGGGCCATCCCTGGCGGGCTGCGCGCCTTGCTGCGCCTGGCCCCGGCCGCCGCCAGCCTGGCCGTCCTGGCCCGTTCGGGCGCGGTTCCTCCCACTGGCAGCCTGGCAACCCTGCTGCTCGGCCTGGCCGGGCTGGCTGTGTTGCTGGGCGGGTTGATCTGGAACAGCGCCGCCGCCGTTCAGGAGGGCCTGCCCTACTGGCTGGCAGGCGGCAGCGGGCTGGCCCTGGCCGCGGCCGTGATCGGCTCGTCTCAGGCCAGCCTGGCCTGGGGCCTGGCTGCTCTGCTGGCGGGCGGGCTGATCGGGTTCGCGGCGGTGCGTCCCAAGGCCGTGGGGCGGTTGGCGCTGCTGGCCGGTGGGCTGGAGTTCTCGGCCCTGCCCTTTACACCCGCCTGGCCGGGCGCCCGGTTGTACCAGGCCCTGCCCGTGTGGCTGCTGCCGATCTTTCTGGCCGGGCATGGCCTGCTGCTGGCCGGTCTGGCCCGCCATGCCCTGCGCCGCGTTCCGGCCCCAACCCAGGCCGAGCGCTGGGTATGGATCATCTACCCGCTGGGGCTGGCGCTGCTGCCAGGGGCGCACTTCATCGGCGCAGGGCTGCCAAATCTCATAAATCAACATCCTACCTGGCTGGCGAGTGGGTTGGCCGGGGCGGCCAGCCTGCTGGCCCTGGGGATCTTTATGCTGCATACCCGCCGGCGCGGCAAAAAACGCGGCTCTGCGCCGGCCGCCCTGCCGGGCTGGATGCAGCGCCTGCGCCACGCCCTCGAGTTGGGCTGGCTGTATGGCCTGGCCTGGCAGGTCTACCGGTTGAGCGGGCGGGTCAATACCTTTGTGGCCGCCGCCCTGGAAGGCCAGGCCGGGCTGCTCTGGGCGCTGCTGACTCTGATCCTGCTGCTTTCGCTGCTGGCAGGGACCGGGCAAGGAGGCGGCTAGAGATGGCGCTGAGCCTGCTGCTGCTCCTGGCCGCCGGGCTGGTTACGCTCACCAGCCTGCTGCTGCTCATCGCCAGCGATTGGCGCTTGAGCCTGGCCGCCCTGGGCCTGCAATACGTGGGCATATTCATCTTTATCTCCCAAGAGTGGAGCCTGGTGATGGCCGCCACCCGGCTGCTGGCCGGCTGGATGGCCGCGGCCGTGTTGGGCATGGCCCTGCTGAGCCTGCCCCAGCCCGCCCCGCGCCGCAGCGACCCGGAAGCGCCCGCCGGGACACGCCGCCGCGCGGCGCGCAGCGCAGCCTTGAACAGCGCGTTGAGCGGGGCGCGCCGCCTGCATGCCTGGTTGGATCTCTCGCCAGGGCCGGTTTTTTATGGGCTGGCGGCCCTGTTGGTTGGCCTGGCAGCCCTGACTCAGCTCCCCCGCCTGCGGGCCTGGCTGCCCCAGTTAAGCCCGGCCCAGGCCTGGGGCAGCCAGATCCTGATCTTCCTGGGATTGATTAAAGCCGCCTACGCCACCCACCCGCTGCACACCACCCTGGGGCTGCTGAGCCTGTTTTCTGGCTTTGAAGTGCTGTATGCGGCGATCAACGACACCCCGCTCACCGCCGGGCTATCGGCCGCGGTCTGCCTGGGGCTGGCCCTGGTGGGGGCCTACCTGATCGTGGCCCCGTACATGGAGCCAAACGAATGAACGCCCTGCTGATCTGGGTAGGGCTGCCCGGCGCGGCCGCCCTGGCGATCTACGCCCTGCGGCGTTATGAGGTGCGCACCCACCTGGCCGGGATCGGGCTGTGCCTGCTGCTCTCGTGGCTGGCCTGGCGCGCCCCGATTGGCGCGCCGATTGCCCCGCCGGCCGGGCTGAGCAGCTTCCTGCCCACCCTGCGCATTGAGCCGAACGCCATACTTCTGGGCGGCAGCTTCCGCATGGATAACAGCCTGCGTCCGGCCCTGAGCATGCTCTACCTGAGCGCCGCTTTCTGGTTTGGCGGGGGCTACGCCGCCCGCACCCATCGCCTGTTTATCCCGGTGGGCCTGGCGATCGCGGCCCTGATGAGCGCGACCCTCAGCGCCGGCCAGAATTCCACCGCCGCCCTGCTGATCGAGCTGGTAGCCCTGCTGTGCGTGCCGCTCCTGTCTTCGCCCGGCGAGAAAATGCGCCGGGGTGTGCTGCGCTTCATCGCTTACCAGACCGGCGGGGTGTGCCTGATCCTGTTTGCAGAGGCGGCCATCAGCGCCCTGACAGCCGCCTCTGCCGCAGCCGGAACTCTCGATACCGCCCAATCGCCGGAAATGGTCAGCGCGGTGTTTATCTTACTGCTGGGCTTCAGCCTGCTGCTGGCCGTGGCCCCTTTCCACACCTGGATGCCCATGCTGGCCGAGGAGGGCAACCCCTACGCTGCCCTGTTCGTGTTCTACGTCATCCCGGCGGCGGTGGGCATCCTGGCGCTGCGCCTGCTGAGCCGCTTCGCCGCTGCCGGGCTGACCCCCACCCTGGTAACAATGATGCAATACGCCGGGGCGCTGATGGCCGTAGCCGGCGGGTTGAGCGCCGCCCTGGAGCGCCACCTAGGGCGCATCGCCGGGTTCAGCGCCCTGACCCTGGTGGGGATGAATCTGCTGGCCCTCAGCCTGAACGACGAAGTAGGACGGGTCACGCCGGTAGCGGGCATCTTTTTCGCTCTGCTGGCGCCGCAAGCCACTGGACTGGCCGTGTGGGGCCTGGCGCTGAGCTTGCTGAACCGCCACCTGGACGATCTGCGCTTTCACAGCGCCCAGGGGGCCGCCCACAGCCTGCCCTTTGTGGCCGCCGGGCTGGCTGCGGCGAATCTGTCGCTGGCCGGGCTGCCCTTACTGGCCGGGTTCCCGGTCTATATCGCCCTGTGGGTGCAGTTGGGAGCGCGCTCGCTGCCCGCCGTGCTGCTCTCGCTGGCAGGCGCCCTGGGCCTGCTGATCGCCGGGCTGCGCTCGCTGGCGGTGCTGATTCTGCTGCCAGAACCGCCCGAAGCGCCTCCCGGCGAGGCCGCCCTGGCTTCCCCAGCCCCACTGTGGCGCAGCAGCGAGACCCGCATGCAGGTTGCCCTGCTGTGCCTGGGTCTGGCGGCCCTGCTGCTGGCCGGCCTGTTCCCCCAACTCTACCTGCCCACCCTGACCAACATGGCAATCCAGCTCTTTGAGTGAGGATTAAGAATTTCCAGCGCTTCCGGCGCCACCCCATTAAACCGTGGAACAGGCCTGGCGCTCTTCAAGCACCTTCAAAAAGAGGTATTTCGTGGATTTTATCGCACTTCGGGAGACAAAATCCACGATTAACCCTCTTTCAGCAAAGCTCGCCAGTCACCTTCACCCCGATTGTGCGGAGAGCTACCGGGCTGCGCCCCCGCCTCCCCAGAAGTATAGCAAAGTTGCCGCTTTCGGCGGAAAACCGAGTAAATCGATCGAGGGGCGGCGGGTAGCATAGCCAGCCGCCAACCCCCATATATAATTTTCCCGGCGAAGCCGGAAGACCCCTCTTTCAGAAATCTTGTATAATGATTGCATCACGATGGTAAGGAGCATTACGCATGGAATTGGATCAACTCGCCAAGCAAGTGGAGTGGCTGGACGAAGAACGGCGCAAAGACAAGCAAAAAATCGCCACCTATGAAGAAAAGCTGACCGCCCTGGAACAGAAGGTGGCCCCTTACGAGTTCCAGATGAAGGAACTTGGCAGCGAGATCACCCGGCTGGCCGCCATGCTGGGCCGGATGGACACCTTTGACGAGGGCATTTTACAGGTACGGGTCGAGGTCAAGCAGCAGTTCGAAGAGCGCGAGCGCCAGATCAAGAAACGCGACGAAGAGGCCGAAAAAGTGCGCCGCACCGAGCTGCGGGCCCTGGAAAGCAGCCTGGCCGAGCTGCGCAAAGAACTGGAGCAGCTTCCCGAAATCAAGCGCAGCCTCAAGACCCGGATGGATGAGGAAGGCCGCCTGGCCCGCCTGATCGACGAAGTGCGCAACCGCATCGACGTGATGCGCCGCAGCGAAGAAGAATACACCCGCACCATCCGCCTGCTCGACGACGGCCGCCGCCAGGACGCCAAGCGCCTGACCGATGTGACCGGCGAAGTGGCCGCCATCCGCAAGCGGGTGGACGAGCAGAGCGGCAAGATCGAGCTTTCGGCCGCCTCGCTCAAGAAGCAGGAAACCCGCCTGAACGAGCTGGCTTCGGTGGAGGCCGAACGGCGCGAGACCATCGCCAACTTCCTGGATAACCAGAACCTGCGCGAAGTGGAGCGCGAGCGAGTGTGGAAAGAATGGCAGACCCGCTTCCAGGTCATCGAAAGCCAGACCAACGACATCGAAAACACCCTGCAATCGCTGGACGCCACCAACCGGGCCATCAAACGCTCGCAGCAAACCGTAGATGAGCTAACCCAGAAAGTCGAGCGGCGCATCAACGAAATCACCGAAATCCAGCGCCTGGCCGAGGAGCGCTGGCGGCAGGAATGGGTCACGTTCAAAGCCGACGACCAGAAACGGTGGACCAACTACACCCTGACAATGGAAGAGCAGCGCAACGACGCCGCCCGCCAGAACGAAAAGCTCAACGACAAAGTGGTCATTCTGGAAGACACCCTGCAAGAGATTCAAGACCTGATCCAGCAGATGAACGAACAGTCGGAGAAACAGCTCCAATCGCTGCTCTCGCTGGCCCATGAATGGGTCACGGCTTACGAGCGCAGCGTGGGCCGGGTGCGCTAAAGGAGGCGGGCAATGCGCGTCATTGGAACCGCCGGGCATGTCGATCACGGCAAATCTACCCTGGTGCAGGCCCTCACCGGCATCCATCCTGACCGGCTGAAAGAGGAGCGCGAGCGCGAGATGACCATCGACCTGGGCTTCGCCTGGCTCAGCCTGCCCGTGGGCGGCGCGCTCGACGAGGTGGGCGTGGTCGATGTTCCGGGCCACCGCGATTTTATCGAGAATATGCTGGCCGGGGTGGGCGGCATCGACGCGGCCCTGTTCGTGGTGGCCGCCGACGAAGGCGTAATGCCTCAGACCCGCGAGCACCTGGCAATCCTCGACCTGCTGCAAATCCAGGGCGGGGTCGTGGCCCTGACCAAGATCGACATGATTGAAGAAGGCGACCGCGCCCGGCGGGACGAATGGCTGGACCTGGTGGAGACCGACCTGCGGGCCGCCCTGGCCGGGACGGTGCTGCAAGACGCGCCGATTGTGCGCGTCTCGGCCCGCACCAGCGAGGGCATCGAAGCCCTTAAGCAGGCCCTGGGAGCCTGCCTGGCTGAACGCCCGGCCCGGCCCGACCTGAATCGGCCGCGCCTGCCGGTCGACCGGGTGTTCACCATCGCCGGGTTCGGCACCGTGGCAACCGGCACCCTGCTGGATGGCCGCCTGCGGGTGGGCGACGAGGTGGAAATCTTGCCCGCCGGGCGGCGCGGCCGGGTGCGCGGCCTGCAAACCCACAAACAGAAAGAACAGACCGCTATCCCCGGCAGCCGCACGGCGGTGAACGTGTCGGGCGTGGCCCTGGAAGAACTGCAGCGCGGCGACGTGATTGCCCATCCCAGCGATTACCGCGCCACCCAGCGCATCGACGTGCGCTTCCGCCTGCTGCCCGACGCCAGCGCCCCGCTCAAGCACAACAGCGAGGTCAAGCTGTACATCGGGGCGGCCGAAGTAACCGCCCGGACACGCGTCCTGGGGGCTGAGGAGTTCGCCCCCGGCGAGGAAGGCTGGCTGCAACTGGAACTGAGCCAGCCGGTGGTGGCGGTGCGCGGCGACCGCTATATTCTACGCCGCCCCTCTCCCGGTGAGACCATCGGCGGCGGCGCGGTGATCGACCCACAGCCCAAGGGCCGTCACAAGCGATTTGCCGCCGAAACCCTGGCCGGCCTGGTGGCCCTGGCGCAGGGCGACCCGGCGGACGTTTTATTGCAGGCCTTGCTGGCCCTGGGGGCGGCCCCTTTGAAAGAGGTGATCGCCCGCTCGAACCTGGGGCCAGAAGCCGCCGCGGCGGCTGTCGAGAGCCTGTTAGCCGGCGGGCAGATGCTGCGCATCGAGGCCGACCCCCGCCTGCCTCCCGCCCCGCCTGCCGCCGACGACCTGACCCTGGCCCCCGGCCTGTGGGAGCAGATCGCCGGACGGGTCGGGCAGGAGGTGGCCGACTATCACAAGACCTATCCGCTGCGCCGGGGCATGCCGCGGGAGGAGCTGCGCAGCCGATTGAAAGACAGCCTGCGGGCCGCCCCCGCCAGCGCCGCCCGCCTGTTCAACGCCGCCCTGCGCCGCCTGGTCTTAGAAGATCGCCTGCACGAAGATGGGCCGCTGGTCTTTTTGCCCCAGCACGTCATCCGCCTCAGCCCCGCTCAGCAGATGCGCGTCGACCGGCTGATGCAGCGCTTTGCCCAGGCTCCCTATGCCCCGCCCACGCCCAAAGACTGCCAGGCCGAGGTGGGCGAAGATGTCTTCGCCGCCCTGCTCGACCTGGGGCAGCTTGTTGCGGTTGCGCCGGATGTAGTCTTCCGCCGCCAGGATTACGAGCGCATGACGGCCGACGTACGCGGCCTGATCGCGCAAAATGGCAGCCTGACGGTGGCTCAGGCCCGCGACCATTTCAACACCAGCCGGCGCTATATCCTGGCTTTTCTCGAACACCTGGACGCGATCGGCCTGACCCTGCGCCAGGGCGACGAGCGCAAGCTGCGCCAGAAATAAGGTGTGCGGCCTCCTCTCCAGATTTATCGCTGTGAGACTGCGCCCTGCTGTGCGGCGCACGGTCTCACAGCGATAAATGGTTCTTTCGGCTTCGCCGGGAAAGAACATTTCCCGCCTTTGGCGGAAGAGCCTAATAAATCAAACCCCGCTTTCAGTGGAAGGGCGTTTGCGCGGGTATAATACAGTCAAATGTCGATAAACCGAAAGCCGATCATTTTTATTGGAGATTTGGCAATGAAACCTGGCATTCTTCCGTCTGCGCTGCGCCGCCCGCTGGCAGCCCCGCTGATCGCGCTGGCCCTCGGCGGTCTGCTCCTGCTTACCTGGATCGGCGCCCTTGCCGCCGGGCCGGCCCCGCAGGCCGCTCCAGTGGGCGGGCAGCAAAGCCGCCCGGCCGGTGCCGGACTGGTGGGGCCGTCTCAGGAGGTCAGCGTTACCCTGACCCCCGAACCCAGCCCTACCCCCCCACCCACCGAGACCCCGCTGCCCACTCCCACCTTTACGCCTGAACCCAGCCCTACCCCCGAAAACCGGGAGTTATCCCCTGGCGCTCCTACCGCAGCGTTTGACCTGGCAATCACCAAAAAATCCATCCCCAGTAAATTCAAGGTTGGCGCGGGCAACATTTACGTGATCAGCGTCAGCCGCACCAATACCGAGACCATCAACCAGGTCATCGTAATTGAAGACTATTTACCGAACGGAATGACCTGGACGCCCGTAAACGTGGGCAAATGGAACTGCATCACCACCAGCACCACTACCCTGGTAAGCTGCTTCTATACCGAAAATAACCCTGCGAGTTTCGATCAGCTCCAATTCCAGGTCAGTATCCCTAAAGACATCGAAAATACGATGTTTGTCAATAAGGCTGTCTTAAAGCTCGACCCTTCAGACGCCGATCCGATCAATAACGAAGATGAGATCACCACCGAATTGGACAGCCTCGACCTGCAGATTGCCAAGACGGTCGATACTACCAGCTACCTGACCGGCACCGTATCCTACCACCTGGTGGTGACCAACACTGGCCCGGTAGTGGGCAACAACGTGTGGGTCGAAGAGACATTCCCCAGCGACCTGGCCTTTACAAGTTTCGAGGCCGATGCGGGGACGTTCATCACCACCAGTCTGACCACCGGGCGCTGGAATATTGGCTCGCTGCCTTTTATTTCCGGCACCAACGTCAAGCATATCACGATCAATTTCAGACCCAAATCGACCGCCAGCGGCAAGCTGCTCAGCAATACCGCTACAGTCAAAAGCAACAACTTCAACGATTATAATTCGACCAACAACAGCGCCTCGGCCAACGTGGTCATCGGCAGCCTGCAGATCGGCAAATCGGCCTCACCCACCTCGGTGCAGGTGGGCGAGCCGATCACCTTCACGTTCACCATCACCAACCCCAGCCCGGCCTCCCAGAGCAATGTAACCATTCGCGACCCGCTGCACCGCCACCTGAACATCCGCCGCACCCCATCCGGCATCAGCGGCATCTTCGGCAACGCTTTCACGTTGAGCAACCTGACCATTCCGGCCAACAGCGTGCGCCGGTATTATCTGGTGGTAGCCGGAAGCCCGTCCATCTCCAATACCGAGACAATCACCAACGCCGCCAGCGTAAGCTGGCCGGTGGGCGGCAGTTCTATCTCGGTCCAGTCCAACACAGTTGAGATGACCATCCAGCCCGGCGGCTCGATCCAGGTGGGCAAGACCAACAACGTGACCAGCCTGGTGGCCGGAACCAGCATCAGCTACACGGTCAGCATCACAAACACAG
Organism: uncultured Anaerolinea sp.; assembly: GCA_964416275.1. GTDB lineage: Bacteria > Chloroflexota > Anaerolineae > Anaerolineales > UBA4823 > RBG-16-57-11. Next base: position 28,005 of record CAYQDU010000004.1, read on the forward strand.
GCAACCGTCCGGTCAACAACATCGTGCTGACCGACACGCTGAGCGAATATCTCACCGTGGTGAGCGTCAACCCCAACGGCCTGGGAAGCGCCTCCTGTCCAACGACCAATATGTGTACCCTGACGTTCAGCAATGTCCTGGGGGCGGGGGCCAAAGCATCCTTCCAGGTGGGCGTAAAGGTCGCCAGCGGCACGCCGGCCAATACAACGGTCTATAACTCCGTCTACGGCGCCGGGACGGACGACCTGGGCCAGGCCACGCGCAGCAACGCCACCGATTACGACACGGTGACCGCCGCGCCGGTCTACAGCCTGCTGCTGGCAAAGACCGTCACCCCCCAGCAGGCGCGGGTAGACGAGAGCTTTACCTTCCGCATCGAGATTGCCAACAACGGCACCAACAACATCACCAGCCTGGTGGTCAACGACGAATTCCCTGAAGTGCTGGACCTGACCAGCGTGACCACCAACCGCGGCTCTGGCACGCTTAACACCGGCTCGCGCTCGGTGACGGTCAACGTTGGCACGCTGACCCCCGGCCAGGAAGCGCGCATCACAGTAGTGGCCAAGGTCAACAGCACGGCCACCAAAATCGCTACCTATCAGAACAAGGCCCGCATGACCTGGAACGGCGGCAAGCTGGCCTCCAACACGGTCTATTTCCGGGTGCTGCCCAAGGCCACCCTGCCCAACACCGGCTGGGGGCGGCCGTCGGCCGGGTGGATGGCGTCGAATGGGCTGATTCGGTTGATTGTAGGCTTGATCCTGCTGGGCGGGTTTGGGATGGCCCTGCTGGGGCTGGCCGTGCTGGGCTACAGCCTGTACCTGCGCGCTCGCCACCCCCTGCACGCCGGGGCCTATACCCGCAGCGGCCTGTTCCTGATTGTGCTGGGGCTGTTCGCCGGCATGCTGGGCTTTGGGGTGTACGCTATCAGCCCAGGCGACCAGCCGGCCGAGATCGCCATGCTGTCTGGGGCCAAACCGCCGGTCGCCACCCAACCGCCGGCCCAGGCCACCCGCACCCGCCGCCCCACTCCTACGCTCGATGAGGTGGAGCTGAGCGCCTACCTGCCCACCCCTACCCCATTAGCCCTGCCGGATTATCCGATCCCCACCCCCACCGGCCTGCCCGATGCCGGGCCGCAGGGCATCGAGCCGGATTCGAGCGAGGTAACCCGCCTGGTCGTCCCCGCCATGGGGCTGGATACCGAGGTCAAGTTTGTGCCGTTCGATGGGCAGAACTGGTGGATCGGTGGGCTGAAGCAGGAAATCGCCTGGATGGGCGATACCTCCTGGCCCGGCCTGGGCGGCAACACCGGCCTGGCGGGCCACGTAGATCTGGCAAACGGCGATCCCGGCCCCTTCTGGAACCTGAAAGACCTGAAAACCGGCGATCAGGTGATTCTGTATACCCAGAAGAACCGCTACGTCTATGCCGTCAGCGACCAGACGGTGGTCAACGACTACGACATGCACGTGCTGGATCAGACCCCCGACGCCAGGCTGACCATGATTACCTGCACCGGCTGGGACCCCGACCTGAGTCTGTATCTCCAGCGCCTGATCGTCCATGCCAGCCTGCTGGAAGTCCATCCGTTGGGCGAATAGCAGCTGGGTGGATTCAAATCGTGGATTTTGTCGCACGAAGGGCGACAAAATCCACGAAGAAACCTCTTAATCGACGGCAGGACTTTTTGCGTGGCCCACGCCAGTGCGAGCAGCTTTTGACGAAGCTCGCCAGTCATCTCCACCCCGGTTGGGTGGGCAGCTACCCGCTTTTTGAATCCACGCAACGACTATGATTGATAGACCCACTCGCCCTCGAACAGGGTGGCCTGGGGGCGCAGGCTGTGCAGATCCTGGGCGGGCATGGCGAACGGGTCGCAGTCGAGCAGCAGCAGGTCGGCGTGATAACCGGGGGCCAGGCGACCCACCCGGTCTTCCCAGCCGGCCACATAGGCCGGGCCAGTGGTGAAACCTTGCAGAGCCTGTTCCAGGCTCAGGCGCTGATCGGGATACCAGCCCTGTTCGCCGGGGCTGCCATCCGGGCGGCGGCGGGTGACGGCGGCGTGCAGCCCCCAGAACGGATTGGGCGACTCGACCGGCGCGTCCGAGCCGAAGGCCAGCCTGGCCCCGGCTTTAAGCTGCGTCTGAGGCGCATAGGCCAGGGCGCTGCGCGCCCCCCAGAACTTATCCGCTATATCCATATCCGAGGTGGCGTGGATGGGCTGCATCGAGGCCACCACGCCCAGGGCCGCCAACCGGGCGACGTCATCGGGATGCAAGACCTGCACGTGTTCGATGCGGTGGCGCAGGCGCGGGGCCGCCCCGCTAAGCTGGCGCTCGTAGCGGCGCAGATGCTCGTAGGCATCCAGCACTTCATGGTTGGCCCGGTCGCCAATGGCATGGATCGCCAGCGGCAGGCCCACCTCCACCGCCTGGCGGCCATACTCGTAAATCTCCTCGGCGTCCAGCAGCAGCATGCCGCGCTCATCGGCGCTGGCCTCGTAAGGCTGGAACATGGCGGCGGTCTGCGGGCCAAGAGCGCCGTCGGCGAACAGCTTCACCGCCCCAATCCGCAGCCAATCATCGCCCAGGCCGCTCTGCAGGCCCAGGGCGTGGGCGTGGGGCAGGTCTTCTAACGGGATGCTTTTGAGAATACGCAGCTTGAGCGCGCCTTCCCGGCGCAGGCTTTGCAGGGCCAGGAAGCAGCGCCGCCGGTCGAAATCGTGTCCGCCGGTAATGCCCAGGCTCCACAGCCTCTTTTGGGCCGCCTGCAGCGCCTCAGCCACCTGGGCTACCGTTGGCTCTGGCACGGCCTGGCCCACCAGCTCCATGGCGCTCTCGAATAAGATGCCGTCCAACTCGCCGGAAGCGGAGCGGCCCAGCTTGCCGCCTTCGGGGTCGGGCGAGCCGGGGCCCAGCCCCGCCCGGCGCAGGGCGGCGGTATTGGCCCAGGCGGCGTGCAGCGATTTCGCCGTCAGATACACCGGGTGATCGGGAGCGGCTGCGTCCAGGTCGGCCGCCGAGCCGAAGCCCTCCGGCCACACATTCTGATTCCAGCCATGCCCCAATACCCACTCCCCCGGCGGGGTGGTCTTGGCCCGCTCGGCTACCCGGCGCAGGCACTCCGCCCGGGTGGGCGTCTCGCAGTCGATCTTTTGCAGCCCCAGGGCGTAATGCTCCAGGTGGATATGGGCGTCGGTCAGGCCAGGGATTACGGTCTGCCCGCCCAGGTCGTGCGGCTCGGTCTTGAGGTGGGCGGGGATCTGTCCCGGCTCGCCCCAGGCCGCCACCCGGCCGTTTTGAATCGCCAGGGCCGAAACCACCGGTTTGCGCTCATCAAGGGTATAGATTTTTGCATTATAGAGATACATGGGGAAGGCTCCTGAAACTCACGCTCCTGGCGCAGCGCCGGCGGCGCTGCGCCCAAGTCAATCGCTCACATCAGTTTTTGGACCAACGCATCCAGCTCCTCGTCGGAATAGAAATGGATCACCAGGGTGCCTTTGCCCTTGCGCCGGTTGAGCTTCACCCGCGTCCCCAGGGCAGTCTCCAGGCGCTGCTGCAAATCGGCCACTTCGGGCGGCGGGGCGGGCTTTTCGGGCAGGGGCGGCTTTTCGCCGCTCAAGCGGCGCACCAGTTCTTCGGTCTGGCGCACGCTCAGCTCGTGGGCCAGGATAGTTTGCAGCGCAGCCGACTGGCCCGCCTCGCCCGGCAGCCCCAACAGCGCCCGCGCGTGGCCCTCACTGATGCGCCCATCACGCAGCGCCTGGCGTACGTCTTCGGGCAGGCGCAGCAGGCGCAGCGTATTGGTGATCGCCACCCGGCTTTTACCCACCCGGGCGGCAATCTCCTCGTGCGACAGGTCGAACTCGTCGGCCAGTTGGCGATAGGCCTCCCCGGCTTCCAGGGGCGAGAGGTCAGCCCGCTGGACGTTCTCGATCAGGGCCAGCTCCAGGCGCTGCTGCTCGGAAGCCTGGCGCACCAGGGCCGGGACGGTTTCTAAATGGGCCAGGCGGGCCGCCAGCAGCCGCCGCTCGCCAGCCACCAGCACGTACTGCCCGGCTTCATCGCCAGAAGTGACGATGAGCGGCTGCAATACGCCGTGTTCTTTAATCGAAGCCGATAACTCGGCCAGTTCTTCGGGGTTGAAGCTGACCCGCGGCTGGCGCGGGTTGGGGGCGATGTTCTGCACCGGGATTTGCAGCACCCCGCCCGCCGATTCGCCGCCGGGGATCAGCGCATCCAGGCCGCGGCCCAGGCCGCCCTTGCGGCTCATACCTGCCCCTCCGGCAGCGGGATGTGAATACCGTCGCCTTCAAGCAGCTCGTGGGCCAGGGCCGCGTAAGCCTGGGCCCCGCCCGAAGTGGGCGCATAGACCGAGATCGGCTGCCCGTAGGAAGGAGCTTCGGCCAGGCGCACCGAGCGCGGCACCACCGCCTGGAACACCTTATCGGGAAAATGGCGGCGCACCTCGGCCACCACGTCGTTCGAGAGGTTCGTGCGCCTATCGTACATGGTCAGCACCACCCCGCGCACCCGCAGCTCGGGGAACAGGGCTTCGCGCACCCGCTCGAGGGTATAGTTGAGCTGGCTGATGCCTTCTAAAGCCAGGTATTCGCACTGCACGGGGATCAGGACCCCGTCCCGCGCCGCCACCAGCCCGTTGAGAGTCAGCAGACCCAGCGAGGGCGGGCAGTCGATCAGCACGTAATCGTAGCGTTCCGCCGCCGCCTCCAGCCCGCGCCGCAGGCGGGTCTCGCGAGCCAGTTCGTTCACCAGCTCTATCTCGGCCCCGGCCAGCGAAGGCGAGGCCGGCAGCAGCGAGAGCTTCAAGCGCGGGTTGTGCAGGATAAAGCTCGCCGCCGGGGCGCTGCCGATCAGGGTCTCGTACACCCCGCCCTTCACCGCTCGCTTGTCGATCTTGAGGCAGGAGGTAGCGTTGGCCTGCGGGTCGAGATCAACCAGCAAGACGCGCTGGCCGTAATAGGCCAGGTATGCGCCCAGGTTGATGGCGGTGGTGGTCTTGCCCACCCCGCCTTTCTGGTTGGCGATGGTATAGATGTGCGCCATGTCTGGTTACAAAACCTCCACCATACAGGCTTCGATTTCATCGGCTGTGGGGATGCCCGCCAGCCACGGCCGGGTGACGGAAATAGCGCTCACCTGGGTGGCAAAGCGGGCCGCCTCCCACGGGTCGCGGGTGGTATACAGGCGGGCAAAGAACGCGGCGGCGAAGATATCGCCCGCGCCAGTGGCGTCCACCTCTTGTACCTGGGGAGCGCGGAAACGGCGCACGTCGCCGTTCCAATACAACACCGCCCCGCCAGGGCCATCGGTGACGGCCAGGACATGGCACGAGGCGGCCATCTCGGCGATGCGCTCATCGTCGTTCTCCACGTCTTCCACGCTGATCACAGCCGCCCCGGCCCGCTGCAGCACAAACGAGCTTTCCGGCCACTCGGCGGCATGCACCCGCCCGTCCTGGCCCCAACTGCGCAGCCAGCCCTGCGGCGTGACACCCAGCAGGGCCGAGGGGAAGTTGCGCACCAGCGACGGCTCCACCTCCTGGGCCACCGGCCCCAGGTGGACGATCTTGGCCTGCCGCCAGGGTTCGGGGACCAGATAATAATCCAGCTTGGGAGCCACATGGCGCAGGTATTGAATCCGCCCATGCTCGGTGTACACGTTCTCAAAGACCGTACTTTGGTCGGCCGGGAAACTGGCGACCGGGATGTTCGCCAGCGGCGCCAGCGAAACCTCTGCCCCCCAGGAAGTGACGATTCCTACCCGCAGCCCCAGGGCCAGGGCCATGCGCCCGGAATAGGCAGCGGTGCCGCCCAGACGCGGCCCATCGGGGGTTTGGTCGATGGTCAGGTGTCCAATGACGAGATAATCTACCGGCTCTAACAGGGAAATTTCTAGCATAGCAGACATTATACCTTAATGAAGTTTTCGTGTTATCATCAAACAACCTACCCTTCGCCTCAGGAGGCCGCCCGTGGAGACGCCCGACCCTGCGCCCGTCTTTCAAGCCCTCAAAGCCCTGCTCGAACCCGATTCAATGGTCGGGCGGATCGATCTGCAGCCGTCCGCCAACGCCACCCCCTGACCCATGATGGAAATTCCGTTCAAAGGCCAGTACGACCGCGCCACGTTCTTCCGGGCTGTGCGCCTGGCAAACCAGCCAGCGCGCAACGGCGGCCGCCTGCGCTGGCTGGCCCTGGCGGCCCTGGCTGTGCTGCTGGCGCTCGCCATCCAAAGCCTGCGTCGCCCGGCCGATAACGACCCCTTCACCTGGGTGCGCCTGGGACTTGGGCTGGCTCTGCTGCTGGCCTATCTGGTGTGGCCGTATGGCCTGTCCTTCATCCAGGCCCGGCGGCTGTGGGCCAACCCCGCCCTGCAGCGCCCCATCAGCGGCCGTCTGCAAGAGCGCGGCCTGACCTACACCAACACCACTCCCTACCGCACCGTGCCGTGGGAGAGCTATGCCCGCCTGCGCCTGGCCCCCGACCTGGCGACCCTGCTCACCCCCGCCGGGGTGCTGACAGCCCTGCCGCGCAGCTTCTTCAAGAGCGAAAGCGACTGGCAGGCGGCTTGCAAGCTGTTACAGAATAAGGTGCAGTATAGACAGCCGGGATAGCCCCCCGGCTCATTCACAGGGACAAGGCATGTCATCCAATCAGGCTCCTGCGCCGTTAACCCCCTTGACCAAAGACGGCCCGCCGGCTGCGCCGTTCACCCGTGGGCAGATCATCCGGCGGATGCTAAGCGCCCTGCTGATCTGGCTGGTAGCCAACCTGGTGGTCTTTGTAGGCGTTTCCTTCCTGGTGTTCGTTCTGCTCAGCAGCCTGGGGCCAATCCAGGGAGACGAAGCCTTTACTTTAGCCGTCCTGTGCGCCATTCCTGCTGCGCTGACGGCCAGCGGGCTGTTGGCGGGGCGGAAAATCTATTTCACCCTGGCGAAAAGAGAGCATTAATTCCCCATGATCAATTCAAATTACCTCACCCAGACCCTACTCGACCTGGTTTCGATCAACTCGGTCAATCCCACCCTATCGTCGGACGGAGCGGGCGAACGGCCCATTGCCGAATATACCGTCCAGGCCATGCAGGCCCTCGGCCTGGAGGCCCATCTGCACGAAATCGCCCCTAACCGGGCCAACGCGGTGGGCATCCTGCACGGCCGGGGCGGCGGGCGCTCGTTGATGTGGAACGCCCACATGGACACGGTGGGCATCAACGGCATGACCGACCCGTTCGCCCCGCGCGTTGAAAACGGGCGGCTGTATGGCCGGGGCAGCCAGGATATGAAAGGCAGCCTGGCGGCCATGCTGGCGGCGGCCAAGGCCCTGATCGAAAGCGGCCAACCCCTATCCGGCGACCTGATCCTGACCGGGGTGGCCGATGAGGAATACGCCTCGCAAGGCACGGAAGACATCATGCGCCATTACACCGCCGACGCCGCCATCGTAACCGAGCCGACCGACCTGGCCCTGGGCCGCGCCCACCGCGGCTTTATCGGCTTTGAGGTAGAAGTCTTTGGCCGGGCGGCCCACGGCAGCCGCTACCAGGATGGCATCGACGCCATTCTGCGCATGGGCGACTTTCTCAAAGAGCTTTCCGGGTTGGAGACCGAGCTGCGCGCCCGACCGCCCCACCCGCTGGCCGGGCCGCCCTCGCTGCACACGGCCACCATCCACGGCGGCACCGAGATGAGCACCTACCCGGCCTACTGCTACCTGATGATCGAGCGCCGCACCAGCCCCGGCGAGACGGTGGCCGGAGCCGAGGCCGAAATCCAGGCCCTGCTCGACCGCTGCGCGGCGGCCGACCCGCAGTTCCGGGCCAGCCTGCGCACATTCATGTCTCGCCCGGCCTTTGAGGTCGATGAGAGCGCCCCCATCGCCCAGGCGGTGCTGGCGGCTATGACCGCCCGCTCTGGCGGCCGTCCGCCGGAGCAAAAAGGCGCTTCCTTCTGGACGGATGCGGCCATCCTGGCCGAAGCCGGCATCCCGTCGGTGCTGCTCGGCCCGCTGGGCGCCGGGCTGCACTCGGCCGAGGAATGGGTCTCGCTTGATTCATGCGCTGAACTGGCCGCAATCCTGGTAGACAGCGCGAGGAGATTCTGTGACTGAGGCATTCTCTTCCCGACCGTATGGCGAACCCGATGATCTGAACGCGATGCAGGCGTTTCTGCGCCGCGTTCGCCCGGCGGCCCGCCTGGCCGATTACCCCGGTCTGACCGACCTGCGCGAACTGGCCGCCCAACCCGACACCCTGGCCTACACCCGCCTGTGGTTCGAGCCGGCCGGGCAAATGGCCGGCTTTGCCTGGGCCAGCGAATACAACAGCCTGCACATCGAACCCGACCCGGCCTGCGGGCCAGAGCTGGAACAGGCCATGCTCGACTGGGTCGTTCCGCTGGCGCAGCGCCTGGCGGCTGAACGCGGTGAAGACGAAGCCCCGCGCATCGCCTGCCGCCTGGACGATTCCGCGCGCCTGGCCCGCCTGGCGCAGAGTGGCTTCCGCCGCCTGGATGAGGGCGTGGTACACCTGGCCCGCCGCCTGGACGCGCCCATCCCCGCCCCGGCCCTGCCGCCCGGCTTCACCATTCGCCCCTGGCGCGGCGAATCCGAGCTCGAAGCCTGGGTGGTCCTGCACCGGGCGGCCTTTGGCACGGAACACATGACCGCCGCATACCGCCGCGCGATGGCCGCTGGACCGGATTACGACCCTGAGATGGACCTGGTGGCCGTGGCCCCAGATGGCCGCCTGGCGGCCTACGCTGTGGGCAGCTATCCGGTCGAAGAAAACGCCCTCACCGGGCAGGCCGCCGGATACGCCGACCCGCTGGCTACCCACCCCGATTTCCAGGGCCGGGGCCTGGCGACGGCCCTGCTGCTGGAGGCCGCCCGGCGGCTGCAGGCCCGCGGCGCGGAGCGGGTCTGCTATGGCACGGCCAGCGATAACCTCGCCATGCAGGCCGCCGGCCGCAAGGCCGGCTTTGCATTGGAATATGAAACCATCTGGCTCGAATGCCCGGAAGAAAAAAACCTATGACCCTCGAAAACGCCATCGCTTACGCTCGCCAAAACAACCCCCAATTTCTGGCCGAGCTGATCGGCCTGTGCGCTATCCCGTCGGTATCGTCACTCCCGGCCCACAAGGCCGATATGCTGCGCGCCGCCGACCTGCTGGCCTCGCACCTGCGCCTGATTGGGCTGCACAATGTCGAAATTCTGCCCACGGAGGGCCACCCGGTTGTCTACGCCGACTGGCTGGAGGCCGGGCCAGTGCTGCCCACCGTGCTATTCTATGGCCACTACGACGTGCAGCCGGCCCTCGACCCGGCCGCCTGGCATACCGACCCGTTCAGCCCGCTGGAACGGGATGAAAACCTGTATGGGCGCGGCGCGTCCGACATGAAAGGCCAGATCATGGCCGAGATTGCCGCCGTATCGAGCTGGCTGCAAACCGCCGGTCGCCTGCCGGTCAACGTCAAATTCCTGCTCGAGGGCGAGGAGGAGATCGGATCGCGCCATCTGCGGCCCTTCATTCGCCAGAACGCTGCGCGCCTGGCCTGCGATGTAGTCTTCAACCCCGACGCCGGCATGGCCGGGGTGGATTTGCCATCCGTTACCTACAGCCTGCGCGGCGGAATGCGGGTTGATCTGACTGTCTACGGCCCGCAGCACGACGTTCACTCCGGCACTTTTGGCGGCGCGCTGCTCAACCCCGCCCAGGCCCTGAGCGAACTGATCGCCGGGATGCACGACGTTAACGGCCATGTGACCCTGCCCGGCTTCTACGCCGATGTGCGCCCGCTGGAACCTGCCGAACGCGCCGAGCTGGCCCGCCTGCCGCTGGATGAAGACTTCTTCCTGAACAGCACCGGCGCGCCGGCCCTGTGGGGCGAGCCGGAATACACCCCCTATGAGCGCGCCGCCGCCCGCCCAACCCTGGAAGTGCTGGCCTTCCACGCCGGGCTGCCCGGCGAGGGCGTGCTGAACATCGTCCCGGCCCGGGCCAGCGCCGCTCTCTCGATGCGCCTGGTTCCTGACCAGGACCCACAGGCCATCTACCAGGGGCTGCTGCGCTACCTGGAAGCCCACGCCCCCAAAGCCATCCGCTGGGAGACCAGATACGTCAGCGGCGGACGAGCCATCCTGGTCGAGCGCGACCTGCCGGCCATCCGGGCCTGGCGGCGAGCGCAGCAGGCTGTCTGGAACGTCGAACCGGCCTTCATGCGCATCGGCGGGGGCATCCCAGTGGTGGCCCAACTACGCGAAGAATTGGGCCTGCCCTCGCTGCTGACCGGTTTCAGCCTCAGCAACGACAACGCCCACGGCCCCAACGAAAAGCTGCACCTGCCCACCTGGCGCAAAGGCATTGAGGCCATCATCCGCTTCCTGGAAGAGATGGCAAAGGACTAGAGCCGCATGTTCGACGTGATCGCCTTCGACGCCGATGATACCCTGTGGGACAACGAGCGCCTGTACATCGCCGCCAAGCGCGAGTTCGTCAGCCTGCTGGCCGAATGCAGCGACCCGGCGGCCTGCGCCCAACGCCTGGAAGAGATCGAATCAAACAACGTGCGCTATTACGGCTATGGCATCAAAAGCTTTGTGCTGTCGATGATCGAGGCGGCCCTGGAATTAACCGGCCAGCAGGCCGCCGGCGCAAAAATCGCCGCCATTCTGGGCTTTGCCAGGCGTATGTTGGCTGCCGAGGTGCAGCTCATCGACGGGGTGGCCGAAACCCTGGCGGCCCTGGCCCCGCGCTACCAGCTGATGCTCATCACCAAAGGCGATCCGTCGGAACAGCAGCGCAAAATCGAAGACTCCGGCCTGGCCGGGTTCTTTCACTGGGTCGAGATCGTCCCCGATAAGACCCCGGCCATCTACCGGGCGATCCTGGAACGCTACCATATCGACCCGGCCGCCTTCCTGATGGTGGGCAACTCGCCCCGCTCTGACGTGCTGCCCGTGTTAGCAATCGGCGGGCGGGCCGCTCTGGTGCATTACGCCAACAACTGGGCCCACGAGCTGCACGTTGAGCCGGGCGAACTGACTTACCCGACCTTAGAGCGCCTGTCCGACCTGATCCCCTGGATCGAGCAGGCCGGAGATTGAGGCAGGAGGCAAGATGCGCGTTTTTCGCTACTGGGCCAGCGCCACGGCCAACCCGGCCGCGCCGGACAGCCAACCGGTGCGCCTGATGTGCTGGCGAGGTTCCAATATCAGCCTGGAAGACGCCCGTCAGCAGGCCCGCGCAGACATCGAGCAGATCGTCATGCACTTTCAACAGAGCGGGCGGCTGAGCGTCTACCCGTATGGCGTGCGCGCCCTGCGCGAGGAGATCATCCAGGCGGTCAAAGACCCTTCCGGCCAGGAAGTAGGTATCATCACCCGCAACAGTTATGGCGCGTTGGTGTTGAACGCGGCTCAGGTGATGTTCGCCGACATCGACTTTCCCGAAGCCGAACATTCGCTGCTGGGCGGGCTGCGCCGCCTGTTTGGCAAAGCGCCGGCGAACGACCCCGAAGCCAAGACCCTGCAAAGAGTGCATCAATGGGCGCAGCGCAACCCTGGCGTGGGGCTGCGAGTGTATCGCACTGCCGCCGGCTTACGCTGCCTGTTCACCCATGCTGTGTTTGACCCGGCCGATCCCAGCACGCAAGAGATGCTGCACAGCCTGGGCAGCGATCCGTTGTATACCCGCCTGTGCCGCGACCAGGAATGTTTTCGCGCTCGCCTGACGCCCAAGCCCTGGCGCATGCAAGTACGCACGGTGCGCGGCGTAGACATAGGCGCCGGCATGCCGCCGCGCTATCCGCGCGAGAATCCCATCCAGCAGCAGCGCTACACGCAATGGCTGGCGATCTATGAGAATATTGCCCCGCGTTACAACGTGTGCCGCCTGCTAACCCAGATAGGCGACCCACGCCCTCACCCACAAGCCGCCGCCATCCTCGCCGCTCACGACCGCCTGGCCTGCACCGATCCTAACCTCAAACTGGCCTGACGCAGCCAGGTGTGGCCTTTGTGATATTTCTGGGAAAATGGCTGACGTAGCCACACAGGTAGCTCCCTACTTAACCTTAAGGGTTAATCGTGGATTTTGTCGCACTTTGTGCGACAAAATCCACGAAATATCTCTGAAGAGCCAGAAATCCTAAATTCCATGAGCCACATCGAACTGCATGACATCTGTAAGACCTACACGGTGGGCGGAAATCGCATTACTGCCCTCGACCGCTTCTCGGTCGCCATCGAGGCGGGCGAATTTGCGGTGGTGCTGGGACCGAGCGGCAGCGGCAAGACCACCTTTCTCAACATCCTGGGCGGGCTGGAGCTGCCCGACAGTGGACAGATCATCGTCGGCGGCGAGCCGGTCAGCGGACTTTCGGAAGCCAAGCTGACCGCCTACCGCCGCCAGAAGGTGGGCTTTGTGTTCCAGTTCTTCAACCTGCTGCCCACCCTGAGCGCCCTGGAAAACGTGACCCTCACTGCCGAGATGGCCCCCGCCCGCCAGGGCGCGCCGGCCGCCTTGCCCCACGAGATTTTGCAGCGGGTGGGCCTGAGCGAGCGGATGGATCACTACCCCGCCCAGCTTTCCGGCGGGCAGCAGCAGCGGGTGGCAATCGCCCGCGCCCTGGCGAAGAACCCCGCCCTGGTGCTGGCCGACGAGCCAACCGGCAGCCTCGACTTTCACACCGGGATCGAGGTGCTGGGCGTGATGCGAGCCTTGAACCGCGAAACCGGCCAAACTTTTGTGCTGGTGACGCATAACCAGGCCATCGCCGGTATGGCCGACCGGGTGATCCGGGTGGGTGATGGACGGGTGCAGGCGGTGGAATACTGCCCCACGCCGCGCGACCCGCAGGACTTACGCTGGTAGCAGAGGCGGCCATGCTCAAGACCCTGCGGCGCAAAACGATCGGCGACTTGAAAGCCAACTGGAAGCAGTTTCTGGCAATGTGGCTGGTGCTGACCCTGGGGACGGCCTTCTATGGGGCTATGTACCCATCTGGGGTCGGCCTGGCCGATTCGGTCTATCGCACCTACCACCAGTTCAACTATATGGATTACCAGGTGCGGCTGGAGGGTGTGTCGCTCAAAGCCGCCCAGGCGGCAGGGGCCATCCCCGGTGTACAGGCATACGAGCCGCGCCTGGTCGTGGAGGCCGGGGTACAGCTCAACCCACCGCGCGACAGCCTGACCGGCCTGCGCCTGGTCTCGCTGCCCGATCACCAGCCGCCCCAGGTAAACCGGATCGAGATCGTGGAGGGTCGCCCGCTCCGCGCCGACGATGAAATTCTGCTGCTCAAACGCTTTGCCGACGCTCACGCCATTCGCCCGGATCAAGACCTGCCGGTGTGGATCAATGGGCAGAAACACACCCTGCGGGTGGCCGGGTTTGTCTTCAGCCCCGAATACCTGGTGGCCGGGCGCAGCCGGGAATATCCCTTCCCCACCCCCTCATCATTCGGGGTGGCCTGGATGGGCTACACCCGCCTGGCCGGGCTGGCTCATCGCAATGGGCAGATCAACGACATCGTTGTGCGGCTGGCGCACCCGATGACCGCCAATGGCATCCCCGATGAAAGCCCCCAAGACCCGTCTGGGCGCGTCCGCTATGTGTTGGAACAGGCTTTTAACCGCCAGAAGGGCGTGGAAGTGTTCGCCCGCATCCAGACCGCCAGCGGCGGGGTAATCGACGCCAATGTCAACGGCACGTTTCCCATCCTGGGGTCGTTTTCTGCTTTATTCCTGGGCGGGGGCCTGCTGACGACGGGCATCCTGTTGGGGCGGTTGGTGCAGTCGCAGCGCCAGCAGATCGGCGCGCTGCGCGCCCTGGGCGTGCGGCGGGGCGAGCTGCTGCGCCACTACCTGGGCTTTGGGGCGCTATTGGGTCTCAGCGGCGGGCTGGCCGGGAGCGCGCTGGGCTATCTTTTCTCGTTTGCAATGATGTATCCGTTTATCGACACTCTGGCCGGGGGCTACTTGCCCGGCTTCATCAACCGCCCGCAGTTCCCGTTCATCCTGCTCGGCTTCGGAGCGGTAACGGCGGGGGCCATCCTGGCGGGGGCCTACCCGGCCTGGAAAGAATCGGCCACCCCGCCGGGCATCGCCCTACGCCCGCCCATGCCCACCGCCCCCAGCCGCCTCAGCCGCCTGCACCTGGGGCTGCTCTCGCTGCCGCTGCGGCAGGCGCTACGCAACCTGCTGCGCGTGCCGGGCCGCTCGCTGGGCAGCACCCTGGGCGTGATGGCCGGGGCTACCCTGGTATTTGCCGCCCTCGCCATCTTGACCACCCTGAACACCAGCTTCGACAGCTATTACGCCTCCGGCCAGTACGATCTGCGCCTGGTGTTGGGGTCTCTCCAGCCCGCCCACAGCCTGGAGCAGCGGGTCGCCGGCATTGCTGGCGTGCAGACCGCCCAGACGGCCATGTTCGGGCCTATCGCCGTACAGCGAGCCGATGGCAGCGATTTCGATACCTATGCCTTTGTATACCCCGAAAGCAATGAAACCCACCTGGACGCTCCTTTCTACCAGTTGGAAACCCTCTCCGGCGCGCCGGCCCTCACCCGCAGCGATGGAGTCTGGATCGGCAACAACCTGAAGCGGGCGCTAAACCTGGAGGTGGGCGACCTAATCACCCTGGAAGCGCTGGACGAGGAACGCCAGGCGATCGTCCTGGGCGTGGTGTCGCAGGTATTGGGCAGCCCGGTCTTTATCCCCCGCAGCCTGATGACCGAGTGGATGCCTGGCCACACCTTCGCCGCCAACGCCGCCCTGGTGCGAGTGCGGCCGGGACAGAAAGCCGCTGTGCAAGACGAGCTGGCAAAGCTGCCGGGCGTAATCGAAGTGCAGGACTACGCCGCCTTTGTAGCCGACCTGCGCGCCTATCTGGTCTACTGGCAGCAGACTTCGCTCCTGTTTGCTCTGTTTGGGGCTATCCTCACCCTGGCGGTGATCCTGAACACAATCGGCGCCCGCCTGCACGAACAGTACACCGAGCTGGCAATTTTACGCTCTCTGGGCCTGAGCCGGGGCGAGATCGCCGCCAGTGTGCTGTTTGAGACGGGTCTCACCGCCGGAGCCGGGCTGCTGGCCGGGGCGCCGGTGGGCCGCGCCCTGGGTTTCTACCTGACCCAATTCTACAACACCGATTTCTACGGGCTGATTCCCCACATGGCCCCCGCGGCTTACGCCGTGGGGGTGGGCTTGCTGCTGCTGACCGCTCTGCTGGCAGCCTTGCCCGGCCTGCGCGCCGTTCAGCGCCTCGACCTGGGCCAGGTGAGCAAATCTCAATCCATATAAAGCAGGCTCTTCCGCCAAAAACGGGGATTTTTCTATGCTTGGGGCTGCTGCGTAGCGGTACCACCCCATTAAACCGTGGAACAGGCATGGCGCTCTGCGAGCGCCCTTAAAAAGAGTTATTCCGTGGATTTTGTCGCACTTCGTGCGACAAAATCCACGATTAATTCTGGCTCTTCCGCCGAAGGCGGGGATTTTTCTATATTTTTGGAAAAATGTGCGGCTACGCCGCACATTTTCCCAAAATAGCACCTCTTTCCCGGCAAAGCCGGGAGAGCCTTAATTCTCTTTCCAGGCGAGCTTTGCTCGCCAGCCACCTCCACCCCGGTTAAGTGGAGAGCTACTCGCCACGCAACAACCCCAGATCGTACTTCTTTCCCAGCGAAGCCGGAAGAGCCATAAAGCGGGATCGGCAGGGGACCGGCTACACCGGCACCCTGCCGATCCCGCTTTAGCGCAGCACCACCGGCAGGAAGATCTTTTGCAGCACGGCCTGGGGGATGCTGATCGAAACAACCTCGCTGTAGGCCGAATACCGGTTGTCGTCTCTATGATAGGCCCGCAGACGGTACTGATACGTCTCGCCGGGTACAATTGCTGCGTCGTAGAAGGTGGTTCGGTCGGCGCTGATCGTAGCAATCTCCACCCAGATCGCGCCGACCAGGCGCTCAAGACGATACTCCGTACCCGGAGGGACGCCCGGCGTCCAGGTAAGCTGCACACCTCGATTCGCAGTCCACAGCGCGCTCAGGTTGGTGGGCGCAGCCGGGATGGTGGGCAAGCAGGCGTTGGCGGCGGCCGAGGCCACGTTGC
>CAYQDU010000004.1:44248-61990 GCA_964416275.1 uncultured Anaerolinea sp.
CGTTGCTGCTGGCGTCCGTCCAGGTCAGGTTGATCTGCGCCTGGGAGGCCGGGCTAGCGCTCAGCCCGCCCGGCGCAGCCGGGATGGTGGGCAAGCAGGCGTTGGCGGCGGCCGAGGCCACGTTGCTGTAGGCCGAATCGCCCGCCGCGTTGGCCGCCCGCACCCGGTAGAAGTAGCTTGTCCCACAGGTCAGGCCCGTATCGCTGTAGCTGGCGGTGTCCGCCGGGCTGGTTCCGATCTGGCTCCAGTTGTTCGCCCCATCCGGCGAACGTTCGACCTTGAAGCTGGTCTCGTTGCTGCTGGCGTCCGTCCAGGTCAGGTTGATCTGCGCCTGGGAGGCCGGGCTGGCGCTCAGCCCGCCCGGCGCGGCCGGGATGGTGGGCGAGCAGGCGTTGGCGGCGGCCGAGGCCACGTTGCTGTAGGCCGAATCGCCCGCCGCGTTGGCCGCCCGCACCCGGTAGAAGTAGCTTGTCCCACAGGTCAGGCCCGTATCGCTGTAGCTGGCGGTGTCCGCCGGGCTGGTTCCGATCTGGCTCCAGTTGTTCGCCCCATCCGGCGAACGTTCGACCTTGAAGCTGGTCTCGTTGCTGCTGGCGTCCGTCCAGGTCAGGTTGATCTGCGCCTGGGAGGCCGGGCTGGCGCTCAGCCCGCCCGGCGCGGCCGGGATGGTGGGCGAGCAGGCGTTGGCGGCGGCCGAGGCCACGTTGCTGTAGGCCGAATCGCTGCGGAAGTTGGCCCGCACTCGATAGTAATAGGTCGTCCCGCAGGCCAGCCCGGTGTTGGTATAGCTGGGCGTGGTAGTGGTCGTAGCGATCTGCGCCCAACCGCTGGTTCCATTGGCCGAACGCTCGATCTTATAGGTGAGCGGCGTGACTCCGCCAGTGGTGTCGTTCCAGGCCAGGGCCAGACTGGTCTGCGAGGCAGGCGAAACGGTTAGCGCGGCCGGCGCGCCGCACACGCTCACATCCATCGTCATCGTCGCCCCCGAATTGCTGATGTTGGTCACCGCCAGGCAGTTGGGAACCGCTGCGCTGCCATAGTATGAATGGCTGTCCGGCTCGCCCGAGCTGCCCCACGAACGCTTGTTGCTCGTACCAGGGAAGGGATCGCCAGCGTCGCCGTCGTTGCCCGCCCCGGTGGGCGGGTAGCTCAGCTCCAATTGCAGCGCCGCGTCGGCCTGCTTGAGCGCCACCAGGTAATGGCTGTTGTCGTTGCAAGCGTAGTTGGGGGTCGAGCGGCACTCTTTGTCATTGCCGTACGGGCCGGAGGCGGGGTACTCGGCCATGCGTTCGTCGATGTGCCAGATCAGCAGGCCGCTGCCGGGCAGGGCCGAGTCGTATGTGCCGCTGGCCTTCTGGCGGTTTTCCAGCAGGAAATACTCCTTCGTATTGTGAATCGGCAGTTGCAGTTTATAGACTGTGGTCACACCCGGCGCGTTATAAGGTTGAGGCAGAGAAAGCCCGGTCTGGCTGGCGGTGAGCTGCACTGGGGTCGCCAATCCCATCTGCACCCGGCTCCAGGCGTCCGGCCAGGCGGGGGTATCGCCGTCTGTGCCGTTCCATGAGCCGCCGGCCATCAGGCTCCAGTTGCCAATCCCCTGCGAACTGTAATCGGTGTCGTACAGGTCCGGTAGATTCCAGAAGCCATGTCCCATTTCGTGGGCAAACACACCGATGGTCATATCGCTGGTAGCGCTGCTGACCGTGGTCCAGTATTCGGGCATAATCACATAATCGCCCACGTAGGTGTTGTCATAATAGCGATAGCTGCTGGTCGACCAGGAATGCGACCAGATGTCGTTCTCATCGTCGGTATACTCTGCCCCGGGCCCGGCGTGGACGATCATCACCGGCTCGGCGTAACCGTCCCGGTCGTTATCGTACTGCGAGAAATCAACGACACTGTTGATGGCCGCCAGCACGTCTTCAGCCAGCTTCTGGCAGTTATGCGGGTAAGCCGCATCGGTGCAGTAGCCGCCGTAGGTGTAATAGGCTTTCGTCTGCGGGGCGCGCCGCCAGCCCAGGCTGGAGGGCAGGTCAACGGTTACAATGTCGATTACGCCATACGAAATGTCGGAGTAGTAATCGCGCACGGTGGGCGAACCGCCTGGCGCGCCGAAAATCAGGGTATCAAAAAAGCTGGCCTGGACAGTTCTTACCTCGTCCGAGAAGTCGATCAACACCGCCAGGGCGCGAATTTGCCCACTCAGAGCCGTGGGGACCTTAGCGTGGGGCTGGTCGATACCCAGGCTCTGCTTGAGAGCGGCATTGGTCATAAAGGCCGGCAGTTGAGCCTTGCCGCTTGCCAGGGCCTCCCGCAGCCGAGGGTGAGGCGGCATCAACGCTGGGGCCGGGCGCGCTGGTTGCCACGCACAGCAGGCCAGGATAAATAACCCGACAAAACAGATTCGATACAGTTTCATCATCATAATCTCCATCTGGTGGTGCGACGCGGCTGCGCCGCCCGTCTGAGAAGCGGTTTGAGGCGCTCCATCGATCGATCAAGATAAAATGTGATTCAGGGGTAAATTGCAGCAGGAATATTAATCGAAAATCGGCAAATCGTAAAGTACAGAAGTACCGGGGATAGGGGCGGCTGGCGCGTATACAATGAAGTCCTATACGTTATTCAACTTACTCGCAGTTTTCAGGCGCCGCCCCCTTTAACCGGGGGCGCCAGCTTACACCATTACGGAGGAATTTATGTTTCATAGACTGTTTGCAGCATCCCTCCTGGCCGGGGTCATCCTGATCCACGCGTTCTGGCCTGTCCAGCGCCCGGCAGCCGCCGACCTGGAAATATATGCCGAGGGCCTGGCTTCCGGCTGGGAAAGCTGGTCGTGGGGCGTGAACCTCAACCTGGCCGATGCCGCCCAGGCTCACAGCGGCAGCCGGTCGCTTTCGGCCCAATATACGGCCGCCTGGGGCGGCGTCTCGCTGCACGCCCCGGCCCCACTGGCAGGCAGCGACTACACCGCCCTGGATTTCTGGGCCTACGGCGGAACAGGCGGCGCACAGGTCAGCCTGGGCATCCAGCCCACTGATGGCGGCGACCCGCCGGCCACCAAAGACATCAACCTGCCGGCCGGGATCTGGACGCACTTCAATGTGCCGCTCGCTGAACTGGGCAGCCCGGCCAGCCTGGCCCGCCTCAACTGGCAGGATCGCAGCGGGACAACCCAGGCGCGCTTCTACCTGGACGACATCCGCCTGTTGGGCGCCGCCTCCACCGGCGAGCTGACCCTACTGGTAGATGCCGTTTCCAGCCGCCGCACGATCAGTCCATATATCTACGGCATGAACCTGAACGATATGGAAGGTAAAGACGCGGCCGAGATGGCCGCCCTGGGCGTGACGGTGCGGCGCTGGGGCGGCAACGCCACCAGCCGCTACAATTACCAGACCGACATCTCGAACCACGCCATGGACTGGTATTTTGGCAACGTCAAAGAGAGCGGCGCCACAAACCTGCCGGGCAACTCGGCTATTAACCGTTTTATCAGCGCCAACCGCCAGGCGGGCATGCAGAATTTCATCGTCATGCCCACTACGGGCTACGTCTCGAATAGCAACGCCACGGCGTGCGGGTTTTCGATCAAAAAATATGGCGCACAGACTGGCAGCGCGGCCGGCGACTATCGCCCGGACTGCGGCAACGGGATTAAAACTGATGGCAGCTACATCACCGGCAATAACCCGCTCGATACCAGCATCGCCGCGCCCCCAACTTTTGTCGCCAACTGGATCAAGTATCTGGTTGGGCGCAACGGCCTGGCCGAAGAAGGCGGCATCCGCTTCTACAACCTGGATAACGAGCCGGATTTGTGGTGGGAGACTCACCGCGATATAGCCCCCGTTGGCCTGACCTACGACCAGATGAGTGAGCGGGCCATCCAGTACGCGGCGGCCATCAAATCGGCCGACCCCGGCGCGCTGGTGGCTGGCCCGGCCCTGGGGGTCTGGACCTATTATTTCTACTCACCCTTCGACGGCCAGCGCCAGGATTGGGCTACCCCCGACGACCGCCTGGCGCACGACGACATCCCCTTCACGCCCTGGTATTTACAGCAGCTTCACGCCTACGAACACCAACAGGGCCTGCGCCTGCTGGATTACCTCGACCTGCACTATTATCCTCAAGCCAACGGGGTGGCTCTTTCCGGGGCCGGAAGCGCCGCCCAGCAGGCCCTGCGCCTGCGCTCGACCCGCAGCCTGTGGGATCCCACCTATGTAGACGAAAGCTGGATCGCCCAGGCCGGGCCGGATAACGGGATTGTGCAGCTCATTCCACGCATGAAGGCCTGGGTAGACGCCAACTACCCCAATACCAGGCTGGCAATTGGCGAATACAACTGGGGCGCGCTGGATCACATCAACGGCGCGCTGGCCCAGGCCGATGTATTGGGCATCTTCGGCCAGGAAGGGCTGGACCTGGCAACCCTATGGGCCCCGCCCGCCCCCACCGACCCCGGCGCATTTGCGTTCCGCATGTATCGTAATTACGACGGGCTGGGCGGCCAGTTTGGCGATGTCAGCCTGCGGGCCGCCAGCAGCGACCGGGCCCGGCTGGCCGTCTACGCCGCCCAGCGCTCGAGCGATCAGGCCGTGACGATTATGGTCATCAACAAGACCGGGGGCAGCCTGAACGCGGCGCTATCGCTGTCAGGCTTCACCCCCGGCGCATCGGCCCAGGTTTATCGCTATAGCCCGGCCGACCTCAGCGCCATCCAGCACCCCACCGGCCTGCCGACCGATACCGGCAGCCTGAGCGCCAGCTTCCCGGCCAACTCGATCACTCTGCTGGTGATCCCCGCCGCCGAACCGGGCAACTGGAAGTCCAGGCTGTATCTGCCCATCGCCCGCCAGAAGAAATAAGGCTCTTCCGCCCACGGCGGGGGTTGACCTGTGGATTTCGTCGCACTTCGTGCGACAAAATCCACGTAACATCTCTTATTTGATCTTTCCATCCTTAACACCGGGAAGAGCGCCATGCCTGCTCCACGGTTTAATGGGGGGATACCGTCACACATTCTCCTCAAATAACACCTCTTTCCCGGCGAAGCCGGGAGAGCCATAATTTGTCAGGCGGTATAGCGGCGAAACACCAGGCTGGTGTTATGCCCGCCGAAGCCAAACGAGTTCGACAGAACCGCTTCCAGGGCGGCCGGGCGGGCCTGGTTAGGAACCACATCCAGGCTGCAAGCCGGGTCGGGCGTGACCTGGTTGATGGTCGGCGGGATCAGCCCATGCAGCAGGGCCTGCACGCACACCGCCGCCTCGAAGGCCCCAGCCCCACCCAGCATGTGGCCGGTCATCGACTTGGTAGAGCTGACCGGCAGATGGTCGGTATAGGCGCCAAACACCTGGCGGATGGCAGCGACCTCGGCCGGGTCGCCGGTGGGGGTGCTGGTGCCGTGGGCGTTAATGTAGCCGACCTGTTCCGGCTGCAAACCGGCTCGTTCCAGGGACAGGCGCATGCAGCGGGCCGCCCCGGCCCCCTCAGCCGAGGGAGCGGTCAGATGCACGGCGTCGGATGTAGCGGCGTAGCTCAGGATTTCGGCCAGGGGCCGGGCCCCGCGCCGTAAGGCGAACTCCAGCTCTTCCAACACCAGCACCGCCCCGCCGTCGGCCATTACAAAGCCATCCCGCCCGGCGTCGAACGGGCGGCTGGCTGCGGGCGGGTCGGCATTGCGCCGCGAAAGGGCCCGCAGCCGGTCGAAGGCCGCCACCCCGATGGGCGTTACCGCCGCCTCCACCCCGCCGGTGAACATCGCCAGGGCGTGGCCGCGCCGGATGGTCTCGAAGGCCTCGCCAATGGCATCCGCCCCGGTAGCGCAGGCCGAGGACACCCCATGATTGAGGCCTTGGGCCCCGGTGCGCAGAGCCACGTACACCGCCGGCACGTCGATGGTGATCGTGGGAATCAAAAACGGATTGACCCGGTGCGGGCCCTTCTCGTTCAGCACGTTCAATTCCTGGGTATACGTCCAGATTCCGCCCACCCCGGAACCGATAATCACCCCCACATCGTAGGCAAAGGAGTCTTGCACCGCCAACCCCGATTGGGCCAGGGCTTCTTCCACGGCCGCCAGGGCATACTGGGTGAACCGGTCGGTGCGGCGCACCTCTTTGGCTGCCAGGTAGTTCAGCGGGTCGAAACCGCGCACTTCTCCGGCGATTCGTACTTCGTAGCCAGTTGTATCGAAGACGCTGATTGCCCCCACCCCCGAACGACCGTCGGTCAGGGCCTGCCAGGCCGTGGGGGTATCCAACCCCACCGGGCTGACGGTTCCCATTCCGGTAATTACCACGCGTTTGTCAGACATAAAACTGCACCTGTGATTATTTTGCTCGGCTTTTATCGTTTTGGGTTCTTCCGCCAAAGGCGGGAATTTCTCTATCCATTGGGGTGGCTGCGTGGCTACGCCACGCAGCCACCCCAATGGATAACCTGGCTATAATTTTAGCCTCTTCCGCCAAAGGTGGGAATTCTTCTTAATATTTTGGGGGGAAATGTGGATAGCTCTCTACGCTGCCGGGGTGGGGGCGACTGGCAAGCTTCGCGGGGTTGTCTAAAAAGTGGGTTTGGGAGTATGTTGACCCCCACAAGTGAGGGTCAACATACTCCCAAAATCATCTCGGCCATGGGCTGTCCCAAGCAGTGCTTTCGGGACAGCCCGGCAAAGCTCTCAGCTAGGCGGGAACTTCGGCCTTATCGGGTTCTTGCTCCTTGTGTTGGCGCACCAGCTCGCGGCGCAGGATTTTGCCCACCGTGGTCTTGGGCAGTTCGCTGCGAAACTCAACGTGAGTCGGCACCTTGAATTTCGCCATGTGTTCTTTGCACCAGCCGCGGATTTCTTCCTCGCTGGCCGTCTCGCCAGGCTTCAGCACCACCCAGGCCTTGACCGTCTCCCCCCGGTAAGGATCGGGGATGCCGGCCACACCCACTTCCAGCACCTTCGGGTTGGCGGCAATCACTTCTTCAACCTCGCGCGGCCAGACCTGGTAGCCGCCGGGCTTAATCAGCTCTTTCTTGCGGTCTACGATGTAAAAATAGCCATCTTCATCCAGGCGAGCAATATCGCCGGTGTACAACCAGCCGTCGCGCAGCGAGTTCTGCGTCTCGGTGGGCATATTGTGATAGCCCTTCATCACATTGGGCGCCCGGATGACCAGTTCGCCCACCTCGCCCATCGGCATTTCCGTCACTTCGTCGTCCAGGCTGATGATGCGGGCCTCCACATCCGGCAGCGGCAGACCAATGGAGCCGGGCGGGTTCTTGCCGAACAGCGGGTTGCAGTGGGTGGCGGTGGGCGTTTCCGACATGCCGTAGCCCTCCACCAGCTTACCGCCGGTCAGGGCTTCGAAGCGTTCTTTGGTCTCGCGCATCAACGGGGCCGAGCCAGAGATGCAGGCTTTGATGGTGCTGAGGTTGTACTTGCGGGCTTTCACGTCGGGGTGGTTGTTGATCGCGTTGTACATGGTCGGCACGCCAGGGTAGACAGTGGCCTTGTACTTCTGGATGTTATCCAGCACGTCTTTCAGGTCGCGGGGGTTAGGGATCATCACCATTGCCGCGCCCATGCGGGCGGCAAAACACATTCCGGCCACCATGCCATACACGTGGAACAGCGGGATCGCCATCAGCACTGTCTCTTTGCCGTCTTCGCAGTTCACCATCCAGGCCCGCATCATCATTGTGTTGGCGACCAGGTTGCGGTGCAGCGCCACGGCCCCTTTCGAGATGCCGGTGGTGCCGCCGCTGTATTGAAACAAGGCTATATCGTCGGAGCCAATCGCTACCTTCGGGCGGTCTTCTGGTCGGAAGCGCTCGATCAGGTCCTTCATCCAAACGTCGCCCTGGGCCAGCGTCACCCGGAAACCGCCTTTTTTCTCTTTGGTCAGGCCAAACAGAAAAGCCAGGATCGGCGGCAGGCTCTCTTTCAGATTGGTCACCACCAGGGTGCGGATGCCGGTCTTTGACTGCACGTCTTTGATGATGTTATAGAAGTTGCTCATCACCAACATGACCTGGATTCCGGCGTCGTTAACTTGATGCTCGATCTCGCGAGCGCTGTAGAGCGGATTGGTAGCCACTACAACCCCGCCAGCCTTGAGAATAGCAAAATAGGCTATCACAAACTGAGGCGTATTGGGCATGAAGATGCCCACCCGGTCGCCTTTCTTCACCCCCAGGCTGGCTAACCCCGCCGCCAGGCGGTCGGTAAGCGCATTCATTTCCTGATAGGTAATCTGAGCGCCTTTAAAAATGGTGCAGGGCGAATTCGGATAGTTGCGGGCCGCGTCTTCCAACAGGCCAAATAATGGAATATCCGGGTAATCAAGAGTCGCCGGTACACCTTTGTCATACTGTTTCACCCAGGGTCGCTCGTCCATTTCCTCCTCCAGTGGCTCTATTCAATTGGTTCAAATCTGGTCACGGGAATTCAGTCTCGCCCATCCGCCCCTATTAAGACCTATAACCCAGGCAGGGCGCGCAAGACATGCAAAATCGATGTGTGCAGCAGGGGGGAAACCAATAAAGACAAACTTACTCGTATCACGCTTAATATACAAACAATTGGTCAGAATGTCAAACGATTCAGGCCGAAAACGACCGAAGTCTCATCAAATTTTCACCCTTTCAGCCAGTTGCGGATCGCGGTTTTCATCGCCGAGAGGGCGGCCGCGCTGTCACGGGCATCGAACCAATGGATAGACGGATCGTCCAACTTGAACCAGTTGGCCTGGCGGCGCACAAAGGTGCGGGTGTTGCGCTGGATGGCGCCGACCGCCTCATCCAACGTTCCGCGGCCCTGCAAATAGGCTACGATCTCGCGGTAGCCGATGGCTGAGAGGGAGGGCAGGTCGGGGGCATAGCCCTGAGCCAGCAGGCCGCTCACTTCATCCACCAGCCCGGCCTCCAGCATGGCCTGGATGCGGGCGTCGATGCGGGCATACAGATCGGGGCGCGGGCGGGTCAGGCCCAGTTGCAGCAGGCGATAAGGCGGCGGCCCGGCCTGGCGCTGCTCGGAAAAGCGCCGCCCGCTGGATAGAATCACCTCCAGCGCCCGCACGGTGCGGCGCAGGTTGTGATAGTCGATGGATTGGGCAGCAGACGGGTCAAGGACAGCCAGGCGGGCGTGCAGCCCGTCGGGTCCAATTTCGCTCGCCCAGGCTTCCAGCGCCCGGCGCAGGCGTGGATCAGGCTCGACCGCCGGCGGCTGCCAGCCGTGCGCCACGGCTCGCAGGTACTGGCCCGTGCCGCCCACCAGCAGCGGCAGTCGCCCGGCGGCCTGGATGGCGGCAATCGCCCGGCGGGCCTGCTCACGGAACGTCGCCAGGCTCCAGGTTTCGTCCGGGTCGGCCACGTCGATCAGGTGATGCGGCGCGCGGCGCAGTTCGGCCGGGCTGGGCTTGGCCGTGCCGATGTCCATGCCGCGGTAGAACAGGCGCGAATCAGCCGAGATGATCTCGGCCCCCAACCGCTCGGCCAGTTGCAAAGCCATCTCGGTTTTGCCCACCGCGGTGGGGCCGAGGATAACTACCAGCGGGCCAGGGTCAGCTTCCGGCGACGGCATTTTCGAAATGGGTGATTTGGGGTTCGGGCATGCCGGGCAGGTACTGGATGGCAATCACATCCACCCGGCAATCGCCGCCCAGGTCTGGATGCGCCAGCAGATAGGCCTGGCTGGCGGCCAGCAGGTGGGCCTGTTTGCGCTCATCGACCGAAATTTCGGGCAGCCCCAGGCTGGCTGAGCGGCGGGTCTTGACCTCGACAAACACCACGGTGGGCCGGCCCAACATGCGGGCCACCAGATCGATCTCGCCATAGGGGGTGCGGGCGTTGGCGTCTAGAATCTCGTAGCCCAGGCGGCGCAAATAGTCAGCCGCCATCTGCTCGCCCCAGCGCCCAACCGCCTGGCCGCGGGTTTTCATTCGCGGTCCAGCCAGCGGTCGAGGCGAACCCGCCAGCCGCGCTGCCGCCGGGCAGCCTGAAGCGCTACCCGCTGGTAGCGCTCGACCATCAGACGGACAGTGTTCTCGATGGCGTAGGCTTCGGCGGCCTGGCGAGCCTGGGCCGCCATCTGCCGGCGGCCGGCGTCATCGACCGATAATCGCACCATCTTAGCCGTGAAGCTGGCGATGTCGTCCTCCTCGGCCACCAGGTAGCCGGTTTCGCCATCCACCACCGTATCGCCCACCCCCGGCGATTGGATGCCCAACACCGGCAGGCCGGCCGCCATAGCCTCGATCACCGTCAGCGGGTGAACTTCTGTGACCGAAGCGGTGGCAAAGGCATCAGCCATTGCCATGTAACGCGGCACCTCGGGGTAGGGCAGCGAGCCGAGGAAGCGCACTCGTTCCGTCAGCCCAGCGTGGTTCACCTGATCTTGCAGGTTGTCGCGCTCTGGGCCGTCGCCGATCACCATCAGGCGCAGATTCTCGAAAGCCTGGGCCGCCCCAGCAAAGGAGCGCAGCAAGAAAGTCAGATTCTTCTCTGGCCCCAGGCGGCCGATATATAGCCAGACAACGTCATGGTCAGAAAAGCCCAGGTCGGAACGAGGCACCGGCTCGCATGGGTTTTTAAAGGGAGCCAGGTCAACCCCATTGGGAACCACCTCGATGGGCGCATCAACCCCCAGGCGCACCAGCACAGCGCGCATCCCTGGCGAGGGGGAGATCACCAGGTCGCACGAGCGGCAGAACGAGGGCAGGTAGGCCTGCAGCGCCGCCGTGCCAACCGCCTCGGGCATGCCAGGCAGATAGGCCTGGGCATACAGGTCGTAGCGAGTGTGATTGGTGAAGATGACCGGGATGCCGCGCCGCTTGCAGTACAACAGGGCCAGCGGCCCGCTCAAGAACGGGTGATGCACATGCACCACGTCCATACTTTGCAGCAGGCGGCGGGCTTCGGGGGTGTAGCGCAAGTTGAAGTAAATGCCGGTATCCAGCAGAGCCTTGCCGGGCGAGCGAACGATGCGATCTTCATCGTCTTCATACCCCTCCGCCGAGAAGGTAAAGACGTATACGGTATGACCCAACCCCTCCAGGCGCTGTTTGTTCAGGGCAATATAATTGGTTACGCCGCTGATGTGGGGTTTATACACGTCGGCCATCATTCCGATTCGCATGCCTCACTTATACGCGAAAGGCGAAAAAGCGTCAAGGTCTATCCTTAATCTTCCAACTTGGATTACAATCGCCTCTTAATGAACCTGTCTGCGCGGCGGCAAAACCTGCCCGACCCCGACCGGCTGAGCCTGGTTTCGGCTACTATTCTGCTGGCCTATGCCCTGGCGCGCTTCATTCAGCTGCCGGGCGCCAGCCTGAACGCCCAACTGCCCGGTTTCTATCTCTCCATCGAAGTCAATGTGCAAACGATCGTGGCCCTGATCGTGGCTGGGCTGACGGCGGCCGGGGCCGACTGGCTGCTGCGCGATCACCCGGCCCTGAAGGGCAAGGCGCTCCCAGAACACTGGCTGCTGCCGGCCCTCACCGCCTGGGCCATCGGCCTGCCGCTCTTCCAAACGCCGCCCGGCCCGCGCTGGTGGATCGGCTTCGCCCTGGGCGGGGCGCTGCTGATCCTGGTGCTGGTGGCCGAGTACATCGTAGCCGACCCGCAGGACGAGCGGCGCGGCCCAGCCTCGGCCGGGTTGGTGGCCCTCTCGTTCGCCCTGTTCCTGGTGCTGGCGGCCTCGCTGCGTTTTGCGGGGCTGCGCCTGTTTTTGCGCCTGCCGGCCCTGGGCCTGGCCGGCGGGCTGGTGAGCCTGCGCGCCCTGCGTCTGCGCCTGCCCGGCGGATGGGCGTTTGCTTCGGCCGGGTTAATCGCCCTGGTGACGGCCCAACTGGCGGCGGCTTTGCACTACTGGCCCATCCCGCCGGTGTCGTTCGGGCTGGCCCTGCTTGGCCCAGCCTATGCCCTGACCACCCTGCTGGGCAACCTGGCCGAGGGCGAGCCGCCGCGTCAGGCCAGCCTGGAGCCGGTAATTGTGCTGTTGATGATCTGGGGCGCGGCGCTGTGGATGCGCTGAACGCCTATACCGCTGGGCTGCCGCCGGTCCAGGCGATCCTCCTCTCCACCGACCTGTGGGAGCAGATGCGCCGACAGGCCGCCGACCTGGCCCCTGAAGAAGCCTGCGGGCTGCTTGGCGGGGTGATCGAGGCCGGGGTCTACCATGCCCGGCGGGCCTGGCCAGTGGAAAACAGCCTGCACAGCCCCACCCGCTACCGGTTGGCCCCACGCCAGCAGTTGGCCGCCTTCGAGGCCATGGAGGCGGCCGGACTGGAGCTGGTTGCCATCTATCACTCGCACCCATGCGGCCCAGACGCGCCCTCCCCCAGCGATGTGGCCGAAGCCTGGTACCCGGAGACGGTGTACTTAATCTGGTCGGCGCAGGGCGGCGCGTGGCAGTGCCGCGCCTTTACCATCCGCTCTCAGACGGTGCGCGCAACCCGGCTGCGCGTGGTGTGATCTGCGCCCTTCAAAAGTGCAGGGCAATATTGTGCAACTTATCGCTCCAAAGCGGGTTAAAATGATTACCCAATCTGATAGATGATTTGACCGGAGGAAAACAATGCCTGATCTTGCTGAGATACTTTTAGGGACGTTCCTGATTGCTATCGCATACTTGATCGGATCCCTACCGATGGGCTATATCTTCTTGAAACTATTCAAGAAGCAGGATATTACCAAAGTGGGCAGCGGACGCACCGGCGGCACCAACGCTATGCGCGCCGGCGGCCTGTGGATGGGTGTACTGACCGGATTGTTCGATTTTCTCAAGGGGTTTGTGGCTGTCAGCCTGGCGCGCTGGTTGATGCCCGCCT
Source organism: uncultured Anaerolinea sp. (assembly GCA_964416275.1). Classification (GTDB taxonomy): domain Bacteria; phylum Chloroflexota; class Anaerolineae; order Anaerolineales; family UBA4823; genus RBG-16-57-11. The sequence continues at coordinate 57,079 of CAYQDU010000004.1, forward strand.
CGACCTGGGCGCAGGTGCTGGCCGGGTTTGCAGCCGTGGCCGGGCATAACTGGTCGCTCTGGTTGTACCTGTGGACGCGCAAGCTCTCGGCCGGGGCCGGCACCGGCCCGAACGTGGGCGCGGCCATGGCCTTCTGGTCGCCGGCGGCCCTGATCGTCATCCCGATCATCCTGATCTTCGTGTTCATCGTCGGCTATGCCTCGCTGGCTTCGATTGCGGCGGCGCTGTCGATTGTAGTGATCTTCATGCTGCGAGCGGCCAATGGCGGCGCGCCCTGGGAGTACATCGTGTATGGGGTGCTGACCACCCTGTTGGTGGTATATGCCTTGCGCCCGAATATCAAGCGCCTGCTGGAAGGCACCGAGCGCCGGGTGGGCCTGTTCGCCCGCAAAACGGCATGATCGCCGCTGGTGTGATCCTCGGCTCGTATCTGCTGGGTTCCATACCGTTTGGGTTGCTGATCGTGCGCCTGGCTACTGGGCTGGACTTGCGCCGGGTAGAGAGCGGGCGCACCGGCGGCACCAACGCCATGCGGGCGGCCGGGTTTTGGGTCGGGCTATCGACCGCCCTGCTGGACATCTTGAAAGGCTCGGCCGCCGCCTGGGCGGCGCGCCTGGCTCTACCCGGCGCGCCGTGGGTGCATACCCTGGCCCCGCTGGCGGCCATCCTGGGCCATAATTATTCGATCTTCCTGGCCGAGCGCGACGCACGCGGCCGCCTGCGGCTGCGCGGCGGGGCCGGCGGGGCCACCGCCGCTGGCGGGGCTATGGGCCTGTGGGCCCCTAGCGTCCTGTTCATCGTCCCCCTGGGCGCGCTGATCCTGTTTGGGGTGGGTTACGCTTCGGTAACGACCATGAGCGCCGCCCTGACCGCCACGCTGATCTTTGCCTACCGGGCCTGGACCGGCGCTTCGCCCTGGCAGTATATCTTCTACGGCCTGCTGGCTGAAGCGCTGCTGGTGTGGGCGCTGCGGCCCAATATTCAGCGCCTGCGCCAGGGAACCGAGCGGCTGGTTGGCTGGCGAGCGCGCCGCTCGTAATTCCTGCAACAAAAAACCGCCTTCGGGCGGTTTTTTGTTGCAGGAATTAATCTTCGTCTTCGAAGTCTTCTTCTTCCTCGTAATCCTCGTCTTCGGGCAGCGAGGCGGGCAGCTCGCCGTACATCTGGCGGTAAAGCGCCCGCAGGTTGCGGCGGTGCAGCTCGCCGGCCAGCCCGCCGATCAGCACCCGGCTTTTGCCGCAGCTTTCCACCGTGGCCTCGTCCAGCACTTCCTGGGGGTATTTGCGCCGCCCGGCTTTGCGCACCACCTTGCGGATGTTCGAGAGATACTGCAGGTTATCTTTGATGAAATTGTCGATCTCGCCGCGCAGGATGATATCGCCATGCCCCTGGACGATGTTCTCTAGCTGCATCTTGCCAATTTTCTTGAGCGAGGCGGTCAGTTCGTCCACGTCGCCATCCACGATATAGGGCAGCGGCATGGCGGCGTCGCCGCTGAACAGCACCCGGTCTTCCTCCACCAGCACGCCCAGGTTATCGGCGCAGTGGCCAGGCAGGGCCAGCAGGGTGAGGGTCTTCTTGCCTACCCGCAGGCTCATCTCGCCGTCCTTGAAGGTCAGGTGCGGCAGGATCAGCTTGACATTGCGGAAGACCGGGTTGCCGCGCCGGGCGTCTTCCAACGACTGGCGGCCTTTAGTCTCCAGATGCTGGCGGCAAAGCGGGTGGCCGATGATGGTAGCGCCGGGGAAGAAGCAGTTGCCCCAGGCGTGATCGGCGTGGCTGTGCGTATCGATCACATACCGCACCGGCACGGTCAGCTCGCGCTCGATGAAATCTCGAATCTGGATGGATTCTTCAGGGATCGCCAGCGTGTCGATCACCACCGCCCAATTGGGGCCAATCACTGCGCCGGCCGTGACCTGAGCGTAGACCTCGCTTTGGAAGGAGTAGACATTATCGGCGATTCGTTCGCGTTGGACCATAGGCGCACCTGGAAGATTAAAAGATGAGAAAGCCCCCACTACGGAGCGTGCAAAGGATAGCACACTCAGGAGCGAAAAGCAAGTGGACTTAACCAATTTTTAATATTGGCGCCCATATCCTCCATCCACTTCAGATGGTTGAGTGGGGTGGTACCAACACCCCGCTCACCTGATATTCGTCGCCCGCTCCTGCCTGCAAAAATCCCCCAAACGCCTCAAGATCGGGTATAATCCGGCCAATCGAATCGAAGCTGTGTCCGGGAGGAGTAAGCGCCGGAAACGCTGGACAGAGAAGGATGGCCGTTGGCTGAAAGCCGCCGCAGCCGCCCAGCGCCGAACGTCGCCCGGATCGAATGCCGAAGAAAATGGACCTCTGGCGAGAGCCATGATTAGACCGGCACGGGACTGCCCGTTAGCGCAGACCTCCGCTGGCAGGTTTCGCCCTCCGCCGGAGAGGAGAGCGCCAGGCAGGATGCCCTGGCGAACTGAGGTGGTACCGCGGAAGGCGCGCCTTTCGTCCTCACATGGACGGAAGGCTTTTTTTGTTTTGACTTTCCCGGCTGCGCCGGAAAGAAAATCTATGATTGGGGCTTGCATGGCTGCGCCACGCAAGCCCCAATCATAGCCAACGAAATAGAGGAGGCACTATGTCCCTACCCAAGCAGTACGATCCTAAAGAGGCCGAGCCGCGCCTGGCCCAGGCCTGGCAGGCCGCCGGCGTGTATCACTTCGACCCACAGTCGCCGCGCCCGGTCTATTCCATCGACACCCCGCCGCCCACTGTTTCGGGCCACCTGCACCTGGGACACGTCTACTCCTATAGCCACACCGATTTCATCGCTCGCTTCCAGCGCATGCGCGGCTGCGCCGTGTTCTACCCCATGGGCTTCGACGACAACGGCCTGCCCACCGAGCGCCTGGTGGAGAAGCGCCTGGGGCTCACCGCCGCCCAGGTGGGCCGGGCGGCCTTTATCGAGAAATGCTTGCAGGTTAGCGAAGAAGCCGAGCAAGACTATCGCGCCCTGTGGCAGCGCCTGGGCCTGTCCATTGACTGGCGCTACACCTACCGTACCATCGACGAGCGCGCCCGGCGCACCTCGCAGCGCTCATTCATCGACCTATACCGCCAGGGCCGGGCCTACCGCCGCCAGGCTCCAGCCATCTGGTGCCCGGAATGTCACACCGCCCTGGCCCAGGCTGACCTGAACGACCTGGAACGCGACAGCGAGTATGTCTCGCTCAAGTTCTTCTTCCAGGGCGCGCAGCCGGAAGCCAAATGGCTGACCATCGCCACCACTCGCCCGGAACTGCTGCCGGCCTGCGTGGCGGTATTCGTCCACCCCAGCGACCCGCGCTACCGCGATCTGGCCGGGCAGCGGGTGCGCGTGCCGCTCTTCGGTCAGGAGGTGCCTATTCTGGAGGACCCGGCCGCCGACCCTGAAAAGGGCAGCGGGGCGGTGATGTGCTGCACCTTTGGCGACGCCGCCGACGTGGCCTGGTGGCGAGCCTACCACCTGCCCCACCTGCAGGCCATCGACCCAGCCGGGCGCATGACTGCCCTGGCCGGCCCCTACGCCGGGCTGCCCCTGGCCGAAGCCCGCCGCAAGATCAAGCTCGACCTGGAAACCCAGGGTTATCTCACCGGCCGCCAGCCCACCCGCCAGGTCATCCGGGTGCATGAACGCTGCGATACGCCGGTGGAGTACGTGCTGTCGATGCAGTGGTTCATCCGCCTGCTGGACGCCCAAGACGAGCTGCTGCAGGCCGGGGCGCAGGTGGATTGGCACCCCGACCTGATGGGCAACCGCTACCAGACCTGGGTAAAAAACCTGAACTGGGATTGGTGCATCTCGCGCCAGCGCACCTTCGGCGTGCCGTTCCCGCTGTGGTACTGCCAGGCCTGCGGCGAAGTGATCCTGGCCGACGAGGCCGACCTGCCAGTAGACCCCAGCGCCCAGGCCCCCGCCCACGCCTGCCCGCGCTGCGGCTGCTACGAGTTCACCCCCGAAAGCGACATCTTCGACACCTGGGCCACCTCCTCCTCAGCCCGCAGATCGTGGGTCAATGGCTGGACGACCCGGCCCTGCATGCGCGGGTGTTTCCCTTCTCGCTGCGCCCGCAGGCGCATGAGATCATCCGCACCTGGGCTTTCTACACCCTGGTGAAATCGCATTTCCAGTTCGCTGTCCTGCCCTGGACGAACGTGCAGATCAGCGGGTGGGGGTTAGCCGGCGAGGGCATGGGCAAGATCAGCAAGAGCCGGGGCGGCGGGCCAATGGCCCCGATGGAGATGATCGCCCGCTACTCGGCCGACGCCCTGCGCTACTGGGCCGCCTCCGGCGGGCCGGGCAAAGACCTGGTCATCAGCGAAGAGAAAATCCAGATGGGCTCGAAGCTGGCAACCAAGCTGTGGAACGTGGCCCGCTTCTGTGAACGATTCATCGAGGCCGATGGACAGGGAACGCCGGAGGCTGCCCGGTTCTCCCCCGCCGACCGCTGGATTCTGGCCCGCCTGCAAAGCGGAATTGCCCGCCTCACCCGGCATTTTCTAGATTATGATTATGCCCTGGCAAAGCAGGAGTTGGAAGCCTTTTTCTGGCGCGACCTGGCCGACAATTACCTGGAGATGTGCAAACAACGGCTATACGAAGCCGAGCATCCGCAGCGCGCCGGGGCCGTCTACGCCCTGCGCCGCGTGCTGCTCGACACGCTCAAGCTGTTCGCGCCTTTTCTGCCCTATGTGACCGAGGCGATTTACCAGGGCCTGTTTGCCGCCTCCGGCCCGGGCTTTGACTCGCTCCACGTTGCCGCCTGGCCCACACCCGAACCGGCCTGGAGCGACCCGGCCGCCGAAGCCCTGGGCCTGCGCATGGTCGAGATCGCCACCGCCGTGCGGCGCTACAAAAGCGAGCGCAGCCTGCCCCTGGGCA
>CAYQDU010000005.1:0-12267 GCA_964416275.1 uncultured Anaerolinea sp.
AAGAAACTCGCCGCGAAGAATTGCACCGCCCGACCCCGGTGCAGCCTCCTGCCTGGGTCTTGGAAGAAGACCAGGCCGCTCAACCGCAGGCGGAGGAGAAAACGAGCGCACCCACCGCCAGCGAACTTCCGCCCACCGAGGCGGAAAAGCCCCGCAAAAAGGTCCCCACCGGTGGACTGCCGCCCCTGCCCGACTGGCTTACCGGGGGCGGTGGAGAGGGCAGCGAGACCCTGGAATGGACTCCGCCGCCGGTTACCAAGCGCAAGTACGACCTCAACCGGGCTTCGCTGGGCGAGTTGGAACGCTTGCCAGGCGTGGGCTTTATCATGGCCCAACGCATCATTAACTACCGCGAGCAGCACGGCAACTTCAAGTCGGTGGATGATCTGCTGAACGTACCTGATTTCAGCCCGCTGACCCTGGACGATATTCGCGATAATCTGTTCGTGGTGGCGAAGGCCGAGCGTCCCATCCCGATCCCTATCCCCGCTCCCGCCCCGACCCCGGTAATGCTGCCGGTGGAAGAGGGCCTGGCCGAAGGGCTGGCCGAAGCGCGCAGCTTGCTCGGCCAGGGTGAACTAAAACAGGCCCTGGCGCAGTACGCCCGGCTGATTAATACCGGCGAGGCCCTGCCCAGCGTGATCGAAGACCTCAAAGAGGCCGCCGAACAGCACAAAAAGGAATTTTTCGTCTGGCAGCACCTGGGCGACGCCTACCTGCGCCTGAATCAGGTGGGCGAAGCCATCCAGGCTTACGCCAAGGCCGAACAATTGCTCAGATAAAGCCCCAGGCGGCATAAAAAGACGGCGCGCTGCGCCGTCTTTTTATGCCAGGCGCCGTCCAACGAAAAGCTGGAGCCGCGTGAGCGCGCCACAGCCTCCTGGTTTAGTGGGTGGTACCTTAGGCTGCTGGGTGGTAGAATACGTTGTTTTCCCCGCCGCAGGCGGGAATAAAATGATATTGGTTCTTCTGGCCTGGCCGGGGAATTTTTATATTTTGGGGTTTGCGGGCGGCGGTAGCTCCCCACTCCACCGTGGTGGGGATGACTGGCAAGCTTCGCTTGGCGAGCTTCGCTCGCCTGAAAAGAGGGTTAACCGGGGATTTTGTCGCACTCGGTGCAACAAAATCCCCGGAACATCTCTTTTTGAGAGCGTGCGGAGAGCGCCATACTTGTCCCACAGTTTCGTGGAGCGCCGCCCGGGTGGCTGCGCCGCCCGTACTCCAAAATATAGGTTAGACCCCGCCTTCGGCGGAAGAGCCACGATACTTTGGAGGAGCTTATGGAAAAAACATTGGTACTCGTAAAGCCAGATGGCGTTCAGCGCGGGCTGATTGGCGAGGTCATCGCCCGGCTCGAACGGCGCGGGCTGCGCCTGGTGGGCGCGAAGTTCATGCAGGTCAGCCAGGACCTGGCCGAGACGCACTACGCCATCCACAAAGGCAAACCTTTCTATGAAGGGCTGATCCAATACATCACCTCGGCCCCCGTGATGGCGATGGTCTGGGAAGGCCCCAATGCCGTGGCCGCCGTGCGCCAGACGATGGGCGCAACTCGCCCTACCGAAGCCGCCCCCGGCACGCTGCGCCACGACTTCGCCCTGCAGGTGGGCCGCAACCTGACCCACGCTTCTGACTCGCCCGAAAACGGCGAAAAAGAGGTAGCCCTGTGGTTCCAACCCGCCGAGCTGGTGGCCTGGGGCCGCGACGTAGACCGCTGGATTTTCGAGTAAAGAGGTATAATTTGAAATCGCCGCTCACCGCGGCGGCTTCAAAACCAGAGCGAGGCGTGTGCTGGCAGGCCGGCCTGCCAGCACACGTTCTGTTAATATTTTGGAGGCGCTTAATGGTAGTCCAACCGGCTGAAATCGAAACCTTCCTCGAACAAACCCTGCTTACTATCCAAAAACCATCCCGCTATTGGGGCGGCGAGATCAACCAGGTAGTCAAAGATTGGGAAAGCGTCCAGACCCATGTGGCCCTGATCTTTCCTGACCTGTACGACCTGGGCATGTCGAATCTGGGCTGGGCCATCCTATACGACCAGATCAATCAACGCTCCGACGCCCTGGCCGAGCGAGCCTTTGCCCCGGCAGCCGATATGGAAACCGCCCTGCGCGCCGCCGGCGTGCCTCTGTATGGGCTGGAAAGCAAACACCCCCTCAGCCAGTTCGACATCCTGGGCTTTTCACTGCCTTACGAGACGCTCTACACCAACACCCTCAACCTGCTCGACCTGGCGGGCGTGCCGATCTTCGCGACTGAGCGTGACGAGCGCCATCCGCTGGTCATCGCCGGAGGCCACGCCACCTATAACCCGGAGCCGATGCACGCCTTTATCGACGCCTTCGTGATCGGCGAGGGGGAAGAAGTGCTTCACGAGATCATGGCGGCCCACCAGGCCTGGAAGCGCAGCGGGCTGCCGCGCCAGGACCTGCTGGCGGCCCTCTCGCAAATCTGGGGCGTATACGTGCCGGCGCTGTACCAGGCTCACTATGCAGCCGACGGGGTCTTCTCGCACATCGAGAAGCTGGTTCCCGAAGCGCCGCTGCCGGTGGTCAAGCGTATCGTGGCAAAACTGCCCCCGCCGCCCACCCGGCTGATTGTGCCTTACATCGAGACGGTGCATAACCGCATCCCCATCGAGATTATGCGCGGCTGCACCCGCGGCTGCCGCTTCTGCCATGCCGGGATGATTAACCGCCCGGTGCGCGAGCGCCCGGTGGCCGAGATTCTGGACGCCATCGAGGCCGGGCTGGCTGCCACCGGCTATGAAGAAGTAGGGCTGCTCTCGCTGTCCTCTTCCGACTATACGCAAATTCTCGATCTGGTCAATCAGGTAGGCCAGCGCTTCGCCGGGCGCAACCTGTCGGTTTCGCTGCCCTCCCTGCGGATCGAATCGTTCTCAGTCGATCTGATGGATGCCTTGAAAGACTCGCGCCGCAGCGGGTTCACCCTGGCCCCCGAGGCCGCCACCGAGCGAATGCGTGAGATCATCAACAAACCGGTCCGCACCGAGCAACTGCTTGAAACCGCCCGCGCCATTTATTCCCGCGGCTGGCACAATATCAAGCTGTACTTCATGATCGGCCACCCATCCGAGACGTTGGAAGATGTGCAGGCCATTATCGACCTGTGCAAGGCGGTGCTGGCCGAGGGCCGCAAGGTGGTAGGCGGGCGGGCGCAGGTCACGGCCGGGGTCAGCACCTTCGTTCCCAAGCCGCACACCCCTTTCCAATGGGTGCCGTGCGACACCTACGAACAGATCAAGGCCAAGCAAGAACTGCTCAAGACCCGCCTGCGCGGCTCAGGCTTGAAGCTCAACTGGAACCCGCCCGAAGAAACCCTGCTGGAAGCCTGGCTGTCGCGCGGCGACCGGCGCATGGCCGAGGTGATCTACCAGGCCTGGAAGCGCGGGGCCAGGTTCGACGCCTGGAAAGAATACTTCCGCTACGACCTGTGGCTGGAAGCCTTCGAACAGGAGGGCCTGGAGCCGGCCTTCTATACCCACCGCGAGCGCCCCATCGACGAAACCTTCCCCTGGGAGCATATCAGCACGTCGATGCGCAAGAAATTCCTGACCGAGGATTACCTGTGGAGCCTGCAAGGTAAAACCCGGGTCGACTGTCGCCAGCGCTGCTTTGCCTGCGGCATCCTGCCCACCTTTGCCGACCTGCGTCGGGCCAACCCCGGCCAGGTGTGGCAATGCCCGGAAGTCAAGTCAAAGCGCATCCCAGTTGAAGAGATCAACGCCCTGCCCATTCTGCCCTGAGCCAATCGCCAGCGGAACAGCAGCGATATTGGCGTCCAATGCCGGTATAATAGACCCTATGCAGCTCCGCATCCACTTCGCCAAAACCGCCGCCATGCGCTACACCGGGCATCTGGATCTGCACCGCACCTGGGAGCGTACCTTCCGCCGGGCGGGGCTGCCCCTGGCTTACACCCAGGGCTTTAATCCGCATCCCCGCCTGAACCTGGCTGCGGCCCTGCCGCTGGGCTTTACCAGCGACGGCGAGCTGCTGGACGCCTGGCTGGAGTTAGCCCTGCCCGTTGAGCAAGTGCTGGCAGCCCTGGAACCGGCCCTGCCGCCCGGCCTGCGGGTAGACCGGATCGAAGTTATCCAGGGCAAGGCGCCTACCCTGCAAACCCAGGTGCGCTCGTCGGAATACGAAGTTACCCTGGTCGAAGACTGCCCCGACCTGCCCGCCCGCTTGCATGACCTGCTGGCGGTCCCCAGCCTACCCCGCACCCGCCGTGACAGGCCCTACGATCTGCGCCCGCTGATCGAGGCCCTGGAGCCGCTGCCCCCCGACGAACAGGGCCGGGCGCGCTTCCTCACCCGCCTGGCGGCCCGCGAGAGCGCCACCGGCCGCCCGGAAGAAGTGCTGGACGCGCTGGGGATCGAACCGGCCAAAGCCCGCATTCACCGCACTCGTCTGCTGTTCGACTCATAGGTAGCGCTATGGCCGCCCTGTTGCTCTCCCTGTTCTGCGGGGTTGTCCCCATGCTGGTCTTCGCCTGGTTCGCCTATTGGCTGGACCGTTTCGAGCGCGAGCCAAAACTGCTGATGATCGGCATGTTTCTATGGGGAGCGTTCGTAGCGGCCGGGGCGGCCTATCTCCTCAACTCCGCCCTGGGAATCGGGGTCTATCTATTCACCAGCTCGGAGGAAACCACCAACCTGGCGACCGGCTCGCTGATCGCCCCGATAGTAGAGGAGCTGCTCAAGGGGGTGGCAGTGATCCTGGTTTTCCTGGCGGCGCGCAAGGAGTTCGATTCGACCCTGGATGGAGTGGTATACGCGGCTATTGTGGCCCTGGGGTTCGCCGCCACAGAGAATACGCTCTATATTTATCGGGATGGCTATCAGGTTGCCGGGTGGGGCGGGCTGCTGGCGATGGTCTTTATCCGCGTGGTGCTGGTGGGTTGGCAGCACCCCTTCTACACGGCCTTCACCGGCATTGGCCTCTCGGCCGCCCGCCTCAGCCCCAGGCTGGCGGTCAAAGTGATCGCGCCCAGCCTGGGGCTCTTCCTGGCCGTTCTAACCCACTCGCTGCACAACACCTTCGCGGTGGCCCTGCAGGGCCTGAGCGGGTTTGTGCTGGGGACGGTCTTCGATTGGAGCGGGTGGATTTTTATGTTCCTGTTTGTGCTGTGGGCGCTGTACCGCGAGCAGCAGTGGTTGGTGCGCTATCTGCGCGAAGAAGTGGCCCTGGGGACGATCAGCGCCGCTCAGTACCGCACGGCCTGCTCGGCCACCCAACAGAGCATCGCCCGCTTTGGAGCGCTGATGAACGGGCGCTTTCGGGCCACCAGCTGCTTCTACCAGGTCTGCGCCGAACTGGCCTTCAAGAAACACCAGCGCCAGTCGCTGGGCGAAGAAGGCGGCAACAGCCCCATCATCGATAAACTGCGCCGCGAGCTGGCGCAGCTTGCGCCGCTGGCGCTGTCTTGAAATTGGCCCTTGCGGCTTTGCCAGAAGAGCCTTACAACTTCTTTCCCGGCCAAGCCGGGAGGCCGAAACTTTTGTAGAGAACCGAAATTGTGGTAAAATCTAGTCGCTTGCGCCCCTGTAGCTCAGTGGATAGAGCGTTGGCCTCCGGAGCCAAAAGCGACAGTTCGAGTCTGTCCAGGGGTACACGTACTGGTCGAGTTTTGCCTGAGTTAAACAGGCAAAACTCGATTTTGATTCTGCTCCTGGCCGGGCTGTGGCTGGCCGGGTGCGCCGCGCCGCAGCCGCCCACCAGCCTGCCGGGCTGGGCCTATGCTAATGTGCGCCTGATCGACCCGGTGGACGCCCCCCAGGCAGAGCAAGACCTGATCGCTGCCTATGCGCAGGAGACCCAGGCGGATTTGGACTTGCGCCTCGACCTGCTGGACGATTCCCCTACGCCGGGCTGCGACCTGTACCTAGCCATCGACCACGCCCCTGGCGGGCGCAGCGACCTGCCCCTGGAGGCCATTGCCCAGGTCGCCTGGGATACCCTGCTGGTCATCCCCGCCCACGGCGAACTGCGCGTGCTGAACGCCGCCCTAACGCCTCGCCCCGGCGCAGCCCTGCGCGTGCTGCGCGACTCCGTGCAAGATATGCTCACCATCCGGGTGCGCCTGGCGCATGCCGGCCGCGATCTCACAGTGCAGGCGTTCAGCGCTGCGCCCGGCAGCCGCGCCCTGGCCGACCAGACAGCCCCCTTCGGCCTGCACGCCGCGCCCCCGCCGCCCGCCCCGCTGCTGCTGGCCTTCTCGGCGGCTTACCCCGCCTATACCCCGGCCATGGCCCTGCGGCGCTGGAGCGGCGCCCACACCGGGCCGTTGGGCGGCAGTCATGGCCTGGGGCCGCTGCTGCAAGCCGCCGAAGAAGCCCATATTCCGCTGGCTTTGCTCGACCTGAAAGACCCGGCCAGCCTCTCGGCCCTGGAATACGCCGGCGGGCTGCCCCGCATCCAGCGCCTGCTGCAAAACGGGCTGCTCAGCCTGCCCGCAAGCCTGCCCAATCTGCCTAATTCAGGCGACCCCGGCGCGCTTTTGAGTCAATTTACCAGCCGGGAAGCCGTCTTTGGGCTGCCCGCCGGAGGCTTTGTCTTTGCCCCCGACCGTCTGCTGCCCCTGGGCCGCTCGGATAGCTACGTGCTGGCGCGCTGGAGCGGGCCGCTGCGTTTAGCGCCCGGTGCAGCCTACCTCCCAGCCGCCGGAACGTCTCCGGCCAGGGGGCTGCCGCCCCGCCTGGCCTGGTCCACCCAAGTCCTTGCCCCGCCCCTGGCAATGCCGAATGGCCTGACTCGGGAGGCCCGCCAGTGGTTCGTAGAAGCCGGGATGCGGGCCGCCGAGAAACAGCCGGCCGGGCAGAAAGCCGCCCCGCTGCTTCTCGGCGGTCCCCTGCCATCCAGCGAATGGGGCGCGCCGCTTATGGCCCGGCAGGCCTTCGCCTATTTCAACGCTCACCCGTGGATCTACGTCTACGGCCCACAAGATCTGTCCCAGATGGTGCGGGCTGAGCGCGCCCCCATCGCCTATTTTCTCACCCCAGCCCCTCTCCCCCCTGAGACGAAAGGCGCAGCGCGGTCGGGCCAGTCGCTCTCCCGTCTCCCTTTAGGAGACGGGCCGGGGGTGAGGGGAGCGCTGGAAACTGCCCTGGCCCAGGCCCCAGACAACGAGCTGCGCCGGGCGGCCTGGCAGGCTTACCTGGCTCTGTACGCCCCGGTCTACCCGGCCGACGAGCGGCTGCCCGCTCTACGGGCCAACTACACCCGGCAGGTCTGGGCGCTGCTGAATGCGGCAGCCTGGGCCGACGCGCCGCCCACTGCCCAGCGCCTGGATTGCGCTCACGACCCCGACCGGGACGGGCTGGCCGAGTGCATCCTGGCCGCCGCAGACGTGTACTTGCAGTTCGAGGCCGAAAGCGGCGCCCTGACCTTCGCCTTTTGGCGCGCCCACCGGCGCGCCCACCGGGCGCAGGAAGATGAAATTCACCAGTGGATCGGCCCCTCCTCGCAGCTCATCACCGGATTGGGCGACCCGGACGAATGGAGGCTGGACGGCGGCCTGAGCGCCGACCCGCAGGTGATCCTGGGAGCCTTCTTTGAGCCGGGTGTGACCTATACGCCATCCGAACAACCATCCGGCCTGGCTTTTCGCTCGGCCGACGGCAGCATCGAAAAGCGCTTTACCTGGGACGGCGCGGCCCTGCATGTAACGTATCTCGTCGCCGCTGCGCCGCCGGTCGCCAGTTTGCGCCTGCCGCTGCTGCTCGACCCGTGGACGCGCTTCACGCCGGGCTGGGCTGCCCGCTACGCCGTCTCGCCCGGCCCACAGGCCGCCTGGCGGCTGAACGGTGCGCTCGAAGTACGCCTGGAAGGCCCACTTTTGCGCCTGGACACGTTTCTTGATTCGCGCTCGCTCTTCGACCATCCTGAAAACCCCGACCTGGATTACGCCCCCGGCCATTATCTGCCCTTCCCACTGGCCGTGGCTGCCCTGCCGTTGCACAGCGGTGTCAACCAGTGGGCTTTGCATGTGCAGCCCTAGATCATCGGCTCTTCCGCCGCAGGCGGGAAATTTTTTGGCGCTCTTCGAACGCCTGAAAAAGCTGCTCGCACTGGCGTGGGCCACACGAAATGTCCCACCATCGATTCGCTCCGCCGCGGTAGCGGTCGGGTTGATGTGAAGGATGGAAAGATCAAATAAGAGATGCTCAAGGGATTTTGTCGCACTTCGTGCAACAAAATCCCTTGCTAAACATTTCTTCAGGCGAGCTTCGCTCGCCAGTCACGCTCCATCACGGTTGCGTGGGAAGCTACCCGCCTTCGGTGGAAGAGCCACAATCTACAATACTGGGAGTGTCTGTTATACTATGCTACATACCCACACTGAGGAACGATTGGATGGATGCACTTTCGTTTGATGAAATTTACGAGCGCCTGCGGACGCTTTATCAGCAGGAAGCCTATGACCAGGCCCTGACCCTGGCAACCGAGGCCCTGGAGGCTTACCCCGAACAACAGATCGTATTGGACTACTGGCGCATGACCATGGCCGCCCGCACCGGCGATCCTGGCCAGGCCCTGCAGGTCTTGCAAAACGCCCTGGATAACGGCCTGTGGTACAGCGAGCAAATTCTGCGCCGCAGCCCATCGTTCAAAGCCCTGCAGGGCGAACAGGCATTTGAGGCCTTGCTATTGCAAAACCAGGCCAACGCCGAACAAGACCAGGAGCGCCAGTTCCCGGTCTACACCCTGCGCCCCGAGGGGCGCTGCCAGGCCGGCGGGCCGCCTTGCCGCCTGCTGATCGGGCTGCACGCCAACGCCGCCACGGTGCAAACATCGTTGGGCTTCTGGCGCGAGGCTGCCACGGCTGGCTGGCTGGTGGCCGCGCTGCAATCCTCGCAGGCTATCTGGAAGGGCGCTTATGTTTGGGACGACCGCGAGATCGCCGAGCAGCAAATCCAGCGTCACTATGCTGCCATTGAGGAGAACTACACTATCGACCCACGCCAGACCATCCTGGCCGGGCATTCCCTGGGGGCCGAGCTGGCGATCTGGCTGGCCCTGAAAGGCTCAATTCCGGGGCGCGGCTTCCTTGCCATTGGACCCGGCGGCCCGTGGATGGACAACCTGGACCCCTGGCAGAGCCTGCTGCGCGAGCGGGAAGGCGGCGAGCTGCGCGGCTATGTCATCGTGGGCGAAGACGACCCATCCATCCCCCACGAAAATATCCAAACCCTGGTGGAATGGCTCAACCGGGCCGGGGTGCGCTGCGGCTACGAGAGCGTGGTGGGCGTCGAACACGACTATACGCCCGAATACAACCCGGCGATCCAGCGCGGGCTGGAATTTATCTCATGAAGTCGGGGCTGGAGTGCGCAATGGCGTACCCGGCCCCAAACAAAGGTTGATTTCCGGTACCCAAACCCTACAGAATAAGGAGAAAAATATCTATGTTTCAGTCCTTTGAACAGGCCGCCAAATACATCGACGAACACAATATCCAGTTGATCGACTTGAAGTTCTGCGACCTGTGGGGCCGCTGGCATCATCTGACCGTACCGGCCAGCCAGTTCACCCCCAGCCTGATGGAATGCGGCATCGGCTTTGATGGCTCGGCCGTGGGCCTCAAAAGCGTCAAGGCCGGCGATATGGTGCTGGTTCCCGACCTGACCACCGGTTTTAGCGACCCGTTCTGGCAGGCCGCCACGTTGAGCTTCATCTGCACTACGCTGGAAGCCGATACGCACGAGATCTTCACAAACGACCCGCGCAACATCGCCATTCGGGCTGAAGAATACCTGCGTTCTACCGGCATCGCCGACCGCAGCCTGTGGGGGCCGGAATACGAATTTTACATCTTCGACAGCGTGGCCTTTGAAAACGGGGTCAACCATGCTTCCTACCGGCTCGACTCGAACGAGGCCGATTGGAACAGCGCCACTGGCGGGCATGGACATTACATTCCCCTGCATGGCGGCTACCATGCCATCCCACCCAAAGACCAGCTCTACAACCTGCGCAGCGAAATCTCGCTCCACCTGGAGGCGATGGGCGTGCCGGTGAAGTATCACCATCACGAGGTGGGCGGCCCCGGCCAATCGGAGATCGAAACGCCCATGATGGGCATGGTGCCGGCCGGCGATGCCACCATGCTGGTCAAGTATGTGACTAAGATGACCGCCACCAGCCACGGGAAGACCGTCACCTTTATGCCCAAGCCGCTCTACGGCGAGGCCGGCAGCGGGATGCACTTCCACCAACACCTGTTCAAAGGCGACTCGAACCTGTTCTACGACCCGCACGGCTACGGCTGCATCAGCCGCACCGGCATGTATTACATTGGCGGGCTGCTCAAACACGGCCCGGCCCTGCTGGCCCTGACCAACCCCAGCACCAATTCGTACCGGCGCCTGGTGCCGGGCTTCGAGGCCCCTGTCAACGCCTTTTTCTCGCTGGGCAACCGCAGCGCCGCCGTGCGCATCCCCAAGTACGCCAACCAGCCCGACACGGCCCGCATGGAGTTCCGCCCGCCCGATGCCACCTGCAATGTGTACCTGGCCCTGGCGGCCCAGCTTTTGGCCGGCCTGGACGGGATCAAGAACCAGATCGACCCGACCACCAACGGCTTCGGCCCCATCGACGCCAACATCTTCGCCTGGAGCGACGAACAGCGCTCGCGCATCCAGAAACTGCCCGCCTCGATGCGCGAAGCCATGGAAGCTCTGGAAGTCGACCACGACTTCTTGCTGCAAGGCGGCGTGTTCAGTGAAGAGCTGATCCAGCAGTGGATTCATTACAAGATGGAAGCCGAGTATTACCAGATCCGCAATCGCCCGCACCCCTACGAAGTCAGCCTGTACTTCGACGTCTAGGTTTTCGATTGGCTCTTCCGCCAAAGGCGGGGGTTGACCTATACTTTAGGGGGAGTTGGGCGGTGAAACCGCCCAACTCCCCCTAAAGTATAGAAATTTTTCAGCAGGAATATGTTCTACCCGGTGCCACTCCATTAAACCGTGGGGCAGGCATGGCGCTCCTCGAGCGCCTTCATAAGGGTTGTTCGTGGTATAACCACACGACACCCCCTATTCCAGAGAGCCGGTTTAGCCTGGGGATATGGGGCCTGCCATATCGCCCATTAGACAAATCAGACAGTGGGGAAATCTATACCGAATCCAAGGAGGTTGTATGTCTATTTACCCGTTCACCCCGGATCACATCCCTGGGGCGGCAGCGCTGCTTGCCCAGCAGGCCAAACGCCTGAGGGAGCAGTTTCCACTGCTGCCGGCGCGCATCCAGGAGCCGGAAAACTGCGCCGCCTTTCTCCAAGCCTGGCTGGGCCAGCCCAACAGCCAGGGCGTGGTTTTGATGGAAGGCAGCGAGCTGCACGGCTATCTGCTGGGCGTGTATCGCGAGAACGTCTTTTTTGGGCGGCACGTCTGGTCGCCCCTGGGGGGAATGGCAATCCGCCGACCGGCAGTCGAAGCGACCTTCCACCGGCTGTATGCCGCGGCGGGCGAGCATTGGGTGCGCGACCAGGCGTTAAACCACTATCTGGTCTGCCCGGCCCTGCCCAACTGGCTGCAAGCCGCCTTTGCGCTCAGCTTCGGGCAGGAGCAGGCCCACGCCATCACTTCGGTGCAGCAGGAACGGATCGAGCCGGCCCTGCCGCCCGGCTTTGCCCTGCGCCCGGTGCAGCCAACCGACGCCGGGCAGTTGGCCGAAAAAGCCCACTGGATTTCCGAACACCTGAACCGCGCCCCGGTGTGGGAACCAGTGCCGGAAGAACACCTGGCCGAAATTCGCCCCGGCTATGCCGAACTGGCAACCGACCCCACCGCGACCACCTGGGTAGCCCTGGATGGAGAGCGGATTGTCTCTTACGTGGTCATCTATACAGTTGATATTGGCCCAGAGCATTGGCTGGGGGATGAGAAGCTGGCCCACTTCGCCGCCGCCGCCACCGACCCGGAATATCGCCGGTTGGGCGTCGGGCGGGCGCTGTTCACGCGCATCTTGAATGTGGCGCGCCAGCAGGCTTACCAGACCGTGGAGACCGACTGGCGCACTACCAACCTGACCGCCGCGGCCTACTGGCCTACCTATGGGTTTACCCCCTTCGCCTACCGCCTGATCCGGCGGGTCAACCCGCGCTACGCCCCCTGGAACGGAGGCTAAGTTTTTGTGACTCTCCCGGCGGCAGCTCCCTACTCAACCGCGGTGGAGGCGACTGGCGAGCTTCGCTGGGCGAGCTTCGCTGGGCGAGCTTCGCTGGGCGAGCTTCGCT